>CAJQQC010000023.1 GCA_905480385.1 uncultured Winogradskyella sp. | reverse complement strand
ATTAGAGATGAATCTGATAGAAATGGTATGCGTATTGTTTACGTTTTAAAGCGCGATGCTATACCAAATATTGTTTTAAACAAGTTATATAAATACACAGCATTACAATCTTCATTTAGTGTAAATAATATTGCATTAGTCAACGGAAGACCTGAAATGTTGAACCTCAAAGATTTAATTCATCATTTTGTAGAGCATAGACATGAGGTTGTTGTAAGACGTACTAAATATGAACTAAGAAAAGCTGAAGAGCGTGCCCATATTTTAGAAGGTTTAATTATCGCTTCAGATAATATTGATGAAGTTATAGCATTAATACGTGCTTCTTCTAACGCAGATGAAGCAAGGAATAAATTAATTGAACGTTTTGAGCTTACTGAAATTCAGGCAAAAGCTATAGTTGAAATGCGTTTACGTCAACTTACAGGTCTAGAACAAGATAAGTTAAGAGCTGAGTATGACGCATTAATGAACACTATTGAAGACTTAAAAGCGATTCTTGATAATAAAGACCGTCGTATGTCCATTATTAAAGAAGAACTACTTGAAGTACAAAATAAGTATGGTGATCAACGTCGTTCTAATATTGAATACGCCGGTGGTGACTTAAGTATTGAGGATATGATTCCTAATGAAAAAGTGGTTATTACTATTTCTCATGCAGGTTATATTAAACGTACCTCTCTTACTGAATATAAAACACAAAATAGAGGTGGTGTAGGTCAAAAGGCTTCTACAACTCGTAATGAAGATTTCTTAGAGCATTTATTTGTAGGTACAAACCACCAATATATGTTATTCTTTACCCAAAAAGGTAAATGCTTTTGGATGCGTGTCTATGAAATCCCTGAAGGAAGTAAAACCTCTAAAGGGCGTGCCATACAAAACTTAATAAATATAGAACAAGACGATAAAGTAATGGCATTTATTTGTACTCAAGATCTTAAAGATGAAGATTACATCAATAGCCATTATGTAATTATGGCTACTAAAAATGGTCAGGTGAAAAAAACATCTCTAGAACAATATTCTCGCCCAAGAACTAATGGTATTAATGCCATTACAATAAAAGAGAATGATGAGCTATTAGAAGCTAAACTAACTACTGGTGAAAGTCAGGTTATGTTGGCACTACGTTCTGGTAAAGCAATAAGATTTGAAGAAGCTAAAACACGTCCAATGGGACGAAATGCATCTGGTGTTAGAGGTATTAGATTACAACATGATAAGGATGAGGTTATAGGAATGATTGCTGTTGATGACATGGAGAGTAATATCCTTGTTGTATCTGAAAATGGTTACGGTAAGCGTTCTAGCTTAGAAGACTATCGTGTTACAAATCGTGGTGGAAAAGGTGTAAAGACAATATCTATAACAGATAAAACAGGTAATTTAGTAGCTATAAAAAACGTTACTGATGAAGACGATTTAATGATTATTAATAAATCTGGTATTGCTATTAGAATGGCGGTTTCTGATTTAAGGGTTATGGGTAGAGCAACTCAAGGTGTTAAACTTATTAATCTAAAAGGAAACGATTCTATAGCAGCAGTTGCTAAGGTTATGAAAGATGAGGAAGAAACTGAATTAGATGATGAATCTACTGATAGTCAAACTAATAATGAAGATGGCACGGCTATTGATAATAATGAAAACAAAAACTAAGAATAACTAAATTATAATTAAAATGAAAAAACTAATAACTTTAATTTACGCACTAGTAATCGGCACAATGTCGTTTGCTCAAAAGAACGAAATTAAGGCTATCGAAAAGGCACTTAAAAGTAACAACTTTGCAGTAGCTAAGACAAATGTAAATGCGGCTGAGTCTTTGTTGGCAAATATGGATGATAAGACAAAAGATAAGTTTTATTTCCTGAAAGCTAAATCTTTATTTTCCAATGGAGCTATAGCAAATGCTGATATAGATCCTGCATTACAAGCTGTTAATGATTTAATTGCACTTAAAGATAAAACAGGCAAATCTAAGTATATGGAAGAGGCTATTTCAATCAAAAGTAGAATCTTAGAATCTGTTGTTCAATCTGCATATGCGGCTGCACAACAAGGTTCTAATGAGTCTGCAGGTGATAAGTTTTATCGTGCTTATACATTATCCCCAAGAGACACACTATACTTATATGCTGCTGCATCTTCATATTTAAATGCACAGAAATTAGATAAATCTCTTGAATATTATAAAACTCTTCAAGATTTAAATTATAAAGGTGTTTCAACTCAGTTTATTGCTGTCAATAAAGAAACTAGTGCAGAAGAAATTTTTACCAGTAAGCAATTACGTGACATCGCTGTTAAATCAAAAAAATATATTGCGCCAAAAGACAAAAAATTACCGTCCAAACAAGGTGAAATTTTAAGATATATGGCTTTAATTTATTCTAATCAAGAAAAATCAGATAAGGCATTAGAACTCATAGCTCAGGCAAAAAAATTCAATCCAGATGATGCGCAGCTGGTAATAGCTGAGGCAAAAGCATATTTAGCCTCTGATCAGAAAGATAAAATTAAACCTTTATTAGAAAGTGCTAGTAGTCTTATTTCTGGAGATGCTTTAAATAATCTATATTTTGGAATTTTTGCAATGGAAATTTTAGAAAATGAAATGGCAATGCAATATTTACAGGAGGCTGCTAAACTTGATCCTAAGATGTCAGAGCCTCATTTAAATATGGGTGCTTTAATTTTAGATGCTGATGCGGAAATAGTAAAAGAAATGAATGGTTTAGGGAATTCTTCAGCAGATAATGAGCGTTATGATGTTTTAAAAGATAAGCGTTTAGAATTATATAAAAAAGCTATTCCATTTGTAGAAAAGGCGTTTAGCTTAAAGCCAGATATTAATACTGCAAAATATCTCAGAGATATATATAGTACTGCATTTATGACTGATAAGTATAAAGAAATGAAACAAAAAATTGCAGATATGGAAGCATCTGGGAACTAATCAATTTCAGTAAAAAAATAAAAAAGGCAGTCTAATTAGATTGCCTTTTTTTATTCATATAATTTTTTTTATGACACGTAGTTTATGAGTGTGAGTATTAGTTTCAGCATTATAAATACCACTATGATCCAATCTATCAATGCGTACTTTACCATGAGCATGTATGATGTAATTATCTTCCATTATAATACCTACATGAATAATATTACCTTCTGAATTATCAAAAAAAGCTAAATCACCAGGCTCACTTTCTTCAATAAAACTTAAGGCTTCACCCTGTTTTGCTTGTTGAGAAGCATCACGCCTAAGCTTATGACCATTTATCCTGTATACCATTTGTGTAAACCCTGAGCAATCAATTCCAAAAGGAGTTTTTCCGCCCCAAAGATAAGGTGAGTTTAGATACAAAAAAGCTGTTTTGATTAATTTAGTTTTATCATTAATCACAGATTGATTATTACCCTCAAAAGAGTGATTTAGTAACTTTAGACCATTAAGAGTAGCTCCAAGAGGTATTGTTAAAATATTTCTATTCTTATCAGAAATATATTCTAGTAAATCTGTAGAAAGTAATGGTTGCTCATTAACTAGTGATTTGTAATTTTTTTCAGAAATTTCTTGATACTGTTTGTTATCTACCCATGCTTCATACTTATCGTATGATATGCGAATACGACTCCATTTTTTTCTTTTTTCTAAAACCTTGAAGTATTCGCCATACAGCATTTGTGAAACAAGCTCAGATTTATCATCTGCCTCATAACGCATAGGTACTATACCAAGATTACAAATACCGTACTGCATAAATTTATTTATGAACGCTCTAAAACAAGTGCCGACGCACCACCACCACCATTACATATAGCAGCAGCACCATACTTTGCGTCATTTTGTTCTAAAACATGGATTAGTGTTACCAATATTCTTGCACCTGAACACCCAAGTGGATGACCTAAAGATACTGCACCACCATTAACATTGACATTATTATCATTAAGACCTAATATTTTCATATTAGCTAAACCTACAATCGAAAA
>CAJQQC010000022.1 GCA_905480385.1 uncultured Winogradskyella sp. | reverse complement strand
TGACAGCATTTTTAATCGTACCATCTTCACTACGTTGCATTTGGTCTACACGGATATGGTTAATCACAAAATTAGTCTTAAGCATTTCTCGTGTTTTCAGAGAAATATTGGTCATATCTTCAAAACTATGTGCGGATTTTTGCCATAACCACTCATATACCTGATTACCACGAAAAGCTTTGTCATCATTGCTTACAAAAAAATCTCTGAGTTGATTTTTAGTTAAAGCACGTATATCTTTTTTCTTAATTTCCATTGTGATACAAAAGTAATGAAAAGCCTGGTAAGTCTTTTCAGCAAAAAAGCCTCTTAAACATTACCTTAAACGCTTAAGAGGCTTTTAAATTTATAGTGTTCTGACTAGATGATTAACATTGCATCACCGTAAGAATAGAATTTATATTTCTCTTTTACTGCTTCAGCATAAGCCTCTTTCATGAAATCATGACCAGCAAATGCAGAAACCATCATCAGTAGTGTCGATTTTGGTGTATGGAAGTTGGTAATCATACAGTTTGCTATACTAAAGTCATATGGTGGAAAAATAAATTTGTTTGTCCAACCTTCATATGGATTTAGTGTACCACTGGAAGACACCGAACTCTCGATAGTACGCATTGATGTTGTACCTACTGCACAAATACGTTTTTTATTCTTTTGGCCAGTATTAATTATATCTGCAGAATTTTGTTTGATCTCAATCTCTTCGCTGTCCATTTTATGCTTTGACAAATCCTCTACTTCTACAGGATTAAAAGTTCCTAAACCAACATGTAAAGTTACTTCTGCACGTTTGATTCCTTTGATTTCTAAACGCTTTAATAAGTGTTTAGAAAAGTGTAAACCTGCAGTTGGTGCTGCAACCGCACCTTCGTTAGTTGCGTAAATTGTTTGGTAACGCTCCTCGTCTTCTGGTTCTACATCTCTATTGATATACTTAGGTAGTGGTGTTTGTCCAAGCTCAGTTAGTTTTGTTCTAAAGTCACTGTAGGATCCATCGTAAAGAAAACGTAAAGTACGACCTCTTGATGTTGTGTTATCAATAACCTCAGCAACCAGCGTTTCGTCTTCACCGAAATATAATTTGTTTCCAATTCTGATTTTACGAGCTGGGTCTACCAAAACATCCCAAAGGCGTTGGTCTTGGTTTAATTCTCTTAATAAAAATACTTCGATACGCGCTCCGGTTTTTTCTTTATTACCAAAAAGTCGTGCAGGGAATACTTTAGTGTTGTTTAAAATCATCACATCACCTTCATCAAAATAATCAATAACATCTTTAAACATTTTGTGTTCGATAGTTTGATTTGCTCTGTCCAATACCATTAAACGAGATTCATCTCTGTGTTCTGCAGGATGTTCGGCTAGTAATTCTTCTGGAAGTTCAAAACTGAAGTGTGATAATTTCATGTACGTGTTTTATTTTTTTGAAGTCGCAAATATACAATCTCGAGATAGGCGTTGTCAAGTAAACTGGCAATTATTTAATCTGAAAACCAATATGGGTTAAATCTTTCCAAAAATCTGGGTATGATTTAGACACAACATCGGCTTCTTTTATTAAAATTGAAGTCTTTAAAGCTAGTGGTGCAAATGCCATTGCCATACGATGATCTTTGTAGGTTTCGATACAAACTTCTTTATTGATTGCATTGGATTTTTCTAGTGATAAAGAATCGTTAGTCACAGAAATATCTGCGCCTAATTTGGTTAACTCGTTTTGTAATGCTACTAGCCTATCCGTCTCTTTAATTTTTAAGGTATGAAGCCCACTTAAATCACATTTTAAACCCAATCCAAAGGCAGTTACAGCAATGGTTTGCGCAATATCTGGTGCATTACTTAAATCTAATTTAATTGACGTGTTTATATTAGTATTAGATACTTTTTTGAGTACAATCATATGGTCTAGAAACTCGGTTTCTACTCCAAATTTTCTGTATATATCTGCCAATACCGAATCACCTTGTAGCGAATCTTCTTTATAAGAAGACAACTCTATTCGCGTACCAACATCACTCAACGCAACAATACTATAAAAATAGGATGCTGAGGACCAATCCGACTCTACAACAAGAGTTTGAAGTCGTATATCTTCTTGCTTTGGTTTAACGGTTATAATATTTCCCTCAAAAGAATTTTTAATCCCTATTTGGTCGAGTAGACTCAAGGTCATCTTTATATATGGTTTAGACGTTATTTTGCTATCCAAGGTTAGCTCTAGACCATTTTTTAATCTTGATGCTATTAGTATTAAAGCCGATATGTATTGGCTACTGACATCAGCTTTTAAAGTGACTTTATGCTTGGTTAACTTTTGACCTTTAATTTTAATTGGCGGGAACCCTTTATTTTGAAGATATGAAATATCCGCTCCTAAAGTATTTAAAGCATCTACCAAAATACCTATTGGACGTTCTTTCATACGCTTTGAACCCGTTAAAATAGTCACGCGGTCTTCTTGAACTGAAAAATAAGCCGTCAAAAATCGCATTGCAGTACCTGCATGATGAATATCAATTAACTCGCCTTTTGATGCTAATGCCGTTTGCATCAATTGAGTGTCGTCTGAGTTTGATAAGTTTTCAATGCTAATATTTGGATACAATGCCTGAAGAATAAGCATTCTATTTGCTTCGCTTTTAGAGCCAGTAATCGCAATTTTTGAAGATTGCTTAATGCTTGATTTCTGTAAGTGTAATTTCATAAAAATAAATTCCTGCCAAAGCAGGAACAAATTTAATTGATAATAGAGATTAACCTATAACAAAAAGCTACTTTAATTTCTCGTTGTTATGGTGCCTATCATGGTCACGTTTTGTTTTTTTATCCATCTTTTTATCAAAAGCCGTTTGCAAATCTATACCTGTTTGGTTTGCCAGACATAAGACTACAAAAACGACATCTGCTAGTTCTTCTCCTAAATCTATGTCTTTATCGCTTTCTTTCTCGCTCTGCTCGCCATAACGTCTAGCAATGATACGTGCAACTTCTCCAACCTCTTCGGTCAGTTGTGCCATGTTTGTGAGCTCATTAAAATAGCGCACGCCATGCTCCTTTATCCAGTTATCTACGGCTTTTTGGGCATCTTGAATATTCATAATCTACTGTTTGTTTTTTGAATCTATAATTATAGTTACAGGACCATCATTAATAAGAGTAACTTTCATGTTGGCTCCAAATTTTCCAGATTGAATTGATTTACCTGAGTATGATTCTAGTGTTTTTTTGAAGTTTTCATATAACGGAACAGCAATTTCTGGTTTTGCGGCTCTGATATAACTTGGACGATTGCCTTTTTTTGTACTTGCATGAAGTGTAAACTGACTAACGACAATAATATCGCCACTAACATCCTGTATAGACTTATTCATTACACCATTCTCATCTGGGAAAATACGCATACCAACTATCTTTCTGCATAACCATTCTATATCCTCTTGGGAATCGTCGTTTATAATTCCCAATAAAACTAATAAACCGGTTTTGATTGATGCAACAACCTTTTTTTCGATTGTTACTGAAGCTTCTGAAACACGCTGAATAACTATTTTCATAAAATAAAATTATTGAATCTCGTCCCAGTTATCAGTTCTATAATGTTCGTCTTCACCTTCTAAAATTTGAAGATAACTTCTATACCTGGAATAAGAGACTTCATCATTTTCTAATGCATCTTTTACTGCACATTTTGGCTCTTTTAAATGTAAACAATTATTGAATTTGCAATCTTGCTTTAACTCAAAAAATTCTGGAAAATAATCTCCGACTTCTTCTTTTTCCATACCGACGACTCCAAAACCTTTTATACCTGGTGTGTCTATAATTTGAGCATCAAAACTTAAATCAAACATCTCTGCAAAAGTAGTTGTGTGCTGCCCTTGCATATGCTGATTTGATATTTCTTTGGTTTTTAAATCTAATGATGGCTCAATAGCATTAACCAATGTAGATTTTCCAACACCGGAATGTCCCGCAAACATACTAATCTTACCAAGCATCATCTCTTTTACCTTATCGATATTTTTACCAGTCGTTGCCGAAATACCAATACACTCATAACCAATTTTTCGGTAAATACTCGCCAAATATTTTACTTCTAATATCGTTTCCTCATCGTAAGCATCTATCTTATTAAACAAAATTACAGTGTTGATACTATAAGCTTCTGCAGTAACTAAAAAACGATCAATAAAACTTGTAAATGTTGGTGGATTATTTATGGTTACCAAAAGAAAAACCTGGTCGACATTAGAGGCAATGATATGGGTTTGCTTGGATAGATTTACAGATTTACGAACAATGTAGTTTTTTCGTTCTTCGATACGCTTTATAACACCTGTTGCAGTATTATTTTTTGTTTCGATATCAAACTCAACAACATCTCCAACAGCTATTGGATTGGTACTTTTAATACCTTGTATACGAAATTTACCTTTTATACGACACTCATAAAACTTACCATTTGGCGTTTTTACGGTATACCAGCTTCCTGTTGATTTGTAAACAATTCCTGTCATAATCTATAGATTACAAAGAAACAACATTTAAGAAAAAGTAAGGTCGTTTAATAATTGTATATTTCAGTTTTAATTTAGAAAAAACATATTTTATGAAAAAAATTTTATTAGTATTAGCCTTTATTGGGTTATCATTTGCAGAAATCAACGCACAAGTAGAGTATAAAGTTATTACAAGTGTAGAGTCTATCGTACCAAATGGACTTGGTCGTTCTCGTATAGTCTCTTCATCAGAAGAAAGAGATTACAAAAACTTCACTTCTGAAAGAAGTAGTGACAAAAAAGAAGACAAGAGAAACAAATCTGACAGAGGCGAAATTCGAGTGAAAAATTTTGAAGAAACAAAACTTTTAAACTTCTATAATATTGGAGGTATTCGTTTTCAGAATATTGCTGCGAACGATGCTGTAATATCTTCAAAAATTAATACTATGATTTCTGAAGGATGGGAATTAGCTTTTGTTAATACAGGTGTAGAAAGTGTTGGAGGAAAAGGTGATAACAATGGAATATTTATTACAAGGTATATTTTTAAGAGAAGCCTGTAATAAAATACATTACACAAATATAGACTCGTAATTGGGGAATCTATATTATTTAAGGTTCTACTTTTAAAATGCTTCCATAAGTGTTTTAAAAGCATCTATTTATTAAACTCTAAAAATTAAGATTATTCCTAAGTCATCAATAATGTGAAAGATTGTTAATCAATCAAATTATAGTTATTTTTACTTTTAATGATATAATACTACCATACAAATGCGCTATGTCCTCAGTTTTTCACTGTCTTTTTTTATAACTACTTTAACTTTTTCTCAAGACAATACTTTTAAGATTGGATTCTTATTAGATAAAAACTCAGTTGAAATTAATGAGTTAATGAACGAACTTTCTGATGAAATATCTGCTGTTGTCGGAGAAGATGCAGTATTAGAATTCCCAGAAGTAAGTAAATTGGTCAATAATTTTGACTCATCTACAGCTTTAAATAACTATAATGTATTAGTTGAAAATAATACAGATATTATTATTGCTTTTGGTGTTGTTAATAATGCTGTAATATCTAAAATCGGCACTTATCAAAAACCAACAATTGTCTTTGGAGCATTAAGTGAAGAGTTATTGACTGATGAGTCATTAGTTTCTAATATCACAAATTATACATCTATAGTTACATCACAGTCTTACACTGAAGATATTAAACTACTCCAAAAATTAGCTAGTCCAAAATCAATTGGTGTTGTTGTTGAAAAAGCATTCATAGATAACTTACCCATTGCATCTACTTTTAATGATATAAGTAAAGATTTAAACATTGAAATAAAACTAATTCCTTTTGACTCATTATCAGACATTACTAGTAGTTTAGATAATATTGATGCTGTTTATCTGGCTGGTGGTTTTTACTTGTCTGATTCGGAAATGCAAGAATTAGCAAATGCACTTATCGAGAAACGGCTACCATCTTTTACTAGTAACCCAGTAAAGGATGTAATAAATGGTATTCTTGCAACAAGTCATGACCAATCAGAACTCAACCAGTTTTTTAGACGAATTGCATTAACTGTCGAGTCCATTTTAAATGGAAATGCTTTGGCAACATTAAGTACAAAGTTAGAATCTAAAAGTACTTTAACCGTTAATTATAATACCGCTGAAAAAATTGGATTACCACTTAAATATAGTTTAATAGCAAGCACAAGTTTTGTTGGTAACCCTAAAGAAATTGTAGCAGATAAAACATATACGCTTGTTAGCGTAATGCAAGAAGCTATTACTGAAAACTTAGAACTTCAGACTATTGAGAAAGATATTAGCTTAACTAAAAAAGATTTAGAGTTAGCAAAAAGCGATTATTTACCAAATATTACAGCTGGTGTCACAGGAACTTATGTCGATCCACAATTGGCTGAAGTTAGCAATGGTCAAAGCCCTGAGATAACAACTTCTGGAAATGTAACCCTACAACAAACCATATTTTCTGAAGCGGCTAATGCGCATATTAGTATACAAAAATCACTAAGAGATGCACAGCAAGAAAACTATAATAGTGAAGCTCTAAATACTGTTTTTAATACGGCAACAGCCTATCTTACAGCATTAATTCTTAAGGCGAACTTGTCTATTCAAAATCAGAATTTAGAGCTTACTAAGTATAATCTAAAGATAGCTACTGAAAATTATGAAGCTGGTCAAGCTGGTAAATCTGATGTATTACGTTTTAAATCGGAAATGGCTCAAAATACACAGCAAATGGTTGAGGCCATAAATAAATTAGAACAAGGTTATTATGTATTGAATCAATTATTAAACAATCCTATTGATACTAAAATAGATGTTGAAGAAGCAGAATTAAAAAAAGGAGTTTTTAGTAATTATAATTATGAACAATTAGGAGAATTTTTAGATGACCCAACTTTAAGATTTCCTTTTATAAAATTCTTAGTTCAAGAGGCGATTAACAATGCACCAGAGTTAAAGGCTTTAGATTATAATGTAAAAGCCACGGAAAGAAGTGAGCGGTTATATGGAGCTGGTCGCTTTCTACCAACATTTGCGTTACAAGGTCAATACAATTATGAATTTTCAAGATCCGGAACTGGTTCAAGTTTTCCTTCGGGATTCCCTGTTATCCCAGACGGCTATTATACTGTAGGATTAAATGTTTCCTTACCGATATTCAATCAGAACAGACAAAATATTAACAAACAAATAGCTACATTACAAAAAGAGCAGCTAGAAATCTCTAGAGATAACATAACTCTAAATATCGAAAAGAATATAAATGATGCCGTCTTACAGTTAATTAATCAGATTTCAAATATTCAGTTATCAAAAGTTTTTGAAGATACTGCTAAGGAGGCTTTAGACCTAACCCAAACATCTTATGCTAATGGAGCGGTGAATATTGTTCAGCTTTTAGATGCTCAGAATAATTACTTGCAAGCGCAGCTTGCAAGTGCTAATGCCACATATAATTACTTACAAAGTTCTATGCAATTAGAGCGCTCACTAGGACTGTTCTTTTTATTACAAGATGAAAGTGAAAGAACCGCTTTTATTCAACGCTTTTTAGAATTTACTCAAAATAACGATTAACAACAAACACAATTATGATAAAACTATCAAATCAAATTTTTAAAATCAGCTGTTTACTCGCAGTACTTTTTATGATGAGTTGTGGTGAAAAAGAAGTTAAAGAAGAAGTGATTTTAAGACCTGTTAAATATAGTGAAGTTACTTATTTAGGTGGTGAAAAAACAAGACAGTTTAGCGGAACTGCAAAAACAGAGAAAATTGTAAATCTCAGTTTTAGAAGTAGTGGAATTATAACAAAGCTCGATATGAATTTAGGGCAAAAAGTAAAAAAAGGTACTCTTCTAGGAACTTTAGATAATGTAGCTGCAAGGCTAAATTATGAATCAGCAATAGAATCAAAAAATAGTACTGAGTCTCAAATGAATACTGCTAAACTTGCGTTAAACCGTATGAGAACATTGTATGAAAAGGGCAGTTCCTCATTAAGTGATTATGAAGCAGCAAAGAATTCTTACAGAACTGCTTTAGCAAGTTTTGAATCTTCTAAACGGAGTGTTGCTATTCAACAAGATCAAATACAATTTGGGTATCTATATGCGCCAGAGGATGGTGTAATAGCTTCTGTTACTTCAGAAGTTGATGAAAACGTTTCTCCTGGGCAAGTAGTTGGCGTACTAAATGCTGGTACAGCAATAGAAATTAGTTTAGGTCTACCAGAGTCAGTTATTAATGCTG
Organism: uncultured Winogradskyella sp.; assembly: GCA_905480385.1. GTDB lineage: Bacteria > Bacteroidota > Bacteroidia > Flavobacteriales > Flavobacteriaceae > Winogradskyella. The sequence continues at coordinate 13,429 of CAJQQC010000022.1, read as the reverse complement.
TAAAAAAAGATATGGAAGTTAAAGTATCATTTACAGCAATAGAAGGGGAAACATTTAATGCCGTTATTACTGAAGTAGCACCAGCCTTAAATGCCAATACTTCTACATATCCAATCACCGTAATGGTAACTCATAGTGATGAACGTATCAAAAGCGGCATGGCAGCTAATGTCCTATTTGAATTTGTAAATGAAGACATGGCAAAAAATATTATCGTTGTACCTACAAATGCGGTTGGCGAAGATGGTAATGGAAGATTTGTTTTCTTAGTTGAAGGTGAGCAAAATAAGGCAACTGTAAAAAAACAATCAATTACTATAGGAAATCTAACATCCGAAGGATTTGAAGTTAAAACGGGATTAAAAGCCGGTCAAAAGATAGCTACAGCTGGTTTACAAACTTTACTTGATGGACAAGACGTAAAACTAAACTAATCTTAGATGAACTTAACAGCCTTTTCCATTAATAGAAACCGTATTAGCTTTACGGTTCTTACCACCATATTAATCTTAGGTATGGTTTTCTATCAATCTTTATCAAGAGATAGTATGCCTCCTTATACTGTTAGAGTAGCAACAGTAGTATCTTCATTTCCTGGCTCAAGTCCTGAGCGTGTAGAACAATTGGTAACTGATAAAGTTGAAAAAATAGTTCAAGAACTGCCAGAATTAAAAGAAGTCAGTAGTACATCTAGGTCTGGTCTATCTGTTGTTACTGTTGAATTAAAAGATCAAGTTAAACCAGAAGATCTTCAAGCTGTTTGGGACAGGTTAAGAAGAAAGTTAACTCAGATTCAAGGTTTACCATCAGGTGTTAATCCAAACTTAAATGATGATGGTATTGGTGAAGTTTTTGGAATTGCTGTCGGATTAGTAATGGACGGTTTTTCTTATGCAGAAGCTAAGGACTATGTTGACGATATTAAAGATGATTTTATAAAATTAGATTTAGCGGCAAAAGTAGAGGTTGGAGGTGTACAAGATGAACGTGTTTTTATTGAATTTGATAATTCAAGATTAAAAGAATATGGGTTAACTGCTTCTAAATTGCAAAGCATTATAAGTTCTACAAATATATTAAGTTCTGGAGGGCAAATTAATCTCGGTGATGAACGTATTATTTTAGAACCATCGGGGAATTTCAACTCTGTAAAAGACATTGAGCAAACTTTAATTCCTGTTGGTGATGGCTCTCAATTAGTATATCTAGGTGACATCACTACAATTAAACAAGATTATATAGATCCGCCAAGCCAATTAGTTACTGTTAACGGACAGAAGGCTATTTCAATGCATATTAATCTTAAAGAAGGTGCCAATATTATACAATTAGGTGCAGACTTAGATGTCGTTATTAAAGAATGGGAAAATAATCTACCTGTAGGATTAGAGTTAAAGCGTCTATCTTCTTTAGACACTTATATAGACAATAAGATCAGTGATTTTATTATCAATTTAATTCAATCTATAAGTATCGTGCTTATTGTAATGCTTGTATTCTTAGGATTTAGAACTGGTGGTATTATTGCAAGTTTAATACCTATGGTAACCATAATGACGCTAATGCTAATGGGTGTTATTAATATGGGATTAAATCAAGTGACTCTAGCTGCATTAATTATGGCTTTGGGTATGATGGTAGATAATGCAATAGTTGTTGCCGAAACGATTTTGGTAAAGATGGAAAATGGGATTGATGCTAAGAAAGCGGCTATTGATGCTTGTAGTGAATTGTTTACACCTTTACTAATTTCTACGCTTACGACTTCAGCAGCATTCCTAGCATTTTACATGGCAGAATCTACTATGGGTGATATTGTAGGGCCAATATTTGTCGTAATTTCTTTAGCACTACTTTCATCTTGGATTTTGGCTTTAACAGTAATTACACTATTATGTTATCTCTTCCTTAAAGTAATTCCAAAGTCAGAAAAGAAAGTAAGTTTTATTGATAAAATCATTAACAAACTAAAACTCTACTATAAAGATTTAATATTAATAGCATTATCATACAAAAGGTTGGTTCTTTTCGGAATTATTGCTGCTTTCTTTTTATCACTTTTAGGCTTCGGAAAAATTGCATTTGTATTTTTTCCAGATAGTGATCGAAATATGATTACCGTAGATATTAATTTACCTCAAGGAACAAGAATCGAAGCTACAGAGCAAGTTGTAAAAGATATTGAAAACTTCATGAAAACCAACCTATTAGTAAATGACAGTAAGCCTAATGGAGTTACAGATTGGTCAGCCTACGTTGGTAAGGGTCCAGAATCTTATGATTTAGGGTATTCTACGGATGAACCAGACGCGAGTTATGCCCACATATTAATAAACACCTCTGATTTTGTTTACAACAATGATCTAGTTGAAAAATTAGACAAGCACTGTTTCAACAATTTTCCTAATGCAGATATTAAAGTAGGTCTATTAGGATCTGGAGGCGGTGGCATTCCTATTGAAATTAAGATCTCTGGTGATAATCCAGATATACTTGCTGAACTATCAGAACAAACCAAACAAAAATTAAAAACAGTTTCAGGAACCAAAAATATTAAAGACGATTGGGGACCAAAAACGAAAAAATTTGTAGTTAATATTGACCAAAATAAAGCCCAGTTGGCTGGTATTACAAGTGCTGATATAGCGACATCATTACAAACGGTTTTAGATGGCTTTCAAACTGGAGAATATCGCGAAGATAATAAATCAATTCCCATTTTGATGAGAAGTAATGAAAGCCAACAACAGACATTAGCCTCCATTGAGACGTTAAATATTTTTGCCCAGAACTCCGGTAAAAGTGTGCCTCTATTACAAGTTGCATCTATTGATCCACAATGGCAATATGCTAAGATTAAGCGTTTAGATATTGATAGAACAATAAATGTAAGTAGTGAGTTAAATGCAACTGGAAATGCTTCTTCGATAATGAAAATAATGACACCATACATGGAGGAAACTTCTGCAAATTGGCCAGAAGGTTATACTTATAAATTTGGTGGTGATGCAGAAAATACTGCAGAAAATATGGGAGCTGTAATTAGTTATTTACCGTTATCTGGCTTTATAATTCTTCTTCTTTTAATTATTATGTTCAATTCGATTAGAAAAACGATTATGGTAGCTGCAACTATCCCATTAGGTATCATTGGAGTTGTAATTGGTTTACTAATTTTTCAGGAACCATTTGGATTTATGCCATTTTTAGGTGTAATATCTTTGGCAGGAATTGTAATTAATAATGCAATTGTACTCATAGATAGAATTCAAATTGAGGAAAGTGAAATTAAACGTCCAATACAGGATGCAATTATAGCTGCTTGCTTACAACGATTTAGACCAATTTTGTTAGCAACATTTACAACCGTTTTAGGGTTAATTCCATTGTATATAAGTGGTGGTGAAATGTGGGAAGGTATGGCAATAAGTATTATGATTGGGCTATTATTTGGTACCGTAATCACCTTATTATTTATACCGTCATTCTATAGTATATTATTTAAAGTAAATTATAACGATTATGAGTTTAATGAATCTATACTTGATGATTAATTTAATATAATGCTAGATAAGTTTTACTCATATCGATTTGAATTATTTTTATTTACTCAATTAATAATACTTTTCGGATCTTTATTTATTCCTCTTGATTTATTTGAAAATTGGATAATGCCTCTTTTCTTACTAATTAATATCGCTTCTGGAATTATTTTACTTTCTAAAAAAAGATTGGTCTCCAAGTTGTTGGTTATTTTTCTGGCTATTTCAACAATTTTTGTAGCGTTTACATTCTTTGATTCAACTTTGAATGAAAATTACAACTACATTAAACTTGCTTCATACTTCATTTTTTATGGATTCGTAACTATTGAAATTGTTAAACAAGTTTGGAACGCTAAAGATGTAGGAAAAAATGTCATTCTAGGCCTTATAAGCGGTTATATTTCCTTAGGTTTATTATCATTTTTTTTGTGCCTTACTGTAGAAATTATTTACCCTAATTCATTTTCAGGAATTACAACACACGCTATAAATATAGGGCCTTCAGAAATGTCAGATAGCCTTATGTATTATAGTTACATTACATTAATGACTATTGGTTATGGAGATATTCTTCCTATTACACCAATTGCTCAAAAAGCTGCTATATTTATTGGCTTAATTGGCCAATTTTATCTTGTTGTATTAACTGCTATAGTTGTCGGAAAATATATTAATCAATCTTCTAAAAATTAATTTCAACTACGTAATTAAATGTTTCACTAGTCTTTTTAGACACTTTAGTAGTTATATAAGAATCAGCCACAAATATATTGTACTTTTAAACTGTAATTTAAAAGATAAATAATCATGAAAACTATTAAAACGTTTATTACAATAATCTTTATTTTTACCATTTATAATGTCAATTCTCAATCACAAAAAATAACTGAGTTAGAAAAAAATAGAGTTAGATTATTTTCAATGGAAGAATTTTCTAATCTATCGCTTTGGTTTTATAATGAGCTAAACGAAATGAAACTGACAGAAGATTTAGAAAATCAATATACGAGTATTTTCGCAATGTATACTACAAGAATGAGTCGTTTAGACGATACTGATAAAGGTTTTACAAAAGAGGAAATTATAACAAAGTTTAAAGATTTAGAAGGTAATTTAAATAATGATATAAATAAAATACTTAATCAAGAGCAGTACAGTAAACATTCCGAAATTATGAAAGTGCTAAGTCGTGCAGTTCTAAATAAACTTGAAGTAAAAGAATGATTTAGTGCAAAAATTATAAGCTCGCCAATGGCGAGCTTTTTATTAAATATAATTATTTAAACCCATTAAATCGTTTATGCATATCTCTAGTAAGATGCTCTTGGTGATCTGGATGTGCAATATCTATTAAAGATTTAGCACGTTGCTTCAAAGTTTTTCCAAAGAGATTGACAACACCGTATTCAGTTGCAATATAATGGACATGTGCCCTAGTTGTAGTTACTCCTGCTCCTGTTTTTAGAAAAGTTACAATTTTGGAGTCACCACGTTTAGTTGTTGACGGCATAGCAATGATAGCTTTACCTCCTATAGATAAAGATGCACCTCTAATAAAATCCATCTGACCACCAACACCTGAATATTGATATGCACCAATAGTATCGGCACAAACTTGATCTGTAAAATCAATTTCTATTGCACTATTAATTGCTGTGACTTTTGGGTTTAATTTAATTATTGATGTATCTTCCTATAACCTCTACTAAAACAAAATTACTACCAGCAAAGTCAAAAGATGATGACTTATATCATGAATTTTTAATTATTATTAAAGTTTTGAGCTTATATAAAAAGGCTTGCCAATGGCAAGCCTTTTTATATTTAGAGGATAACTATTAGTTATTTATAATCTTTTCTTGATGATTAATTGATTCTTGATGTATGGCTTTAAATACTCGAAGAATAAACTCTTCACTTAAACTTTTATCTTCTCCTTGAAGAATCATTTTACCTAAAATTTCGTTCCAACGCTTGGACTGTAATACCGCTACGTTATGGTCTTTTTTAAGCTGTCCAATAGCGTCGGCAATATTCATACGCTTACCAAGCATCTCAATGAGTTGGTGATCTACAACATCAATCTGAGTTCTTAGTGTATTGATCTTATTTTTGAATTCAGCTGCTTCTCCGATTTCTTTACGTATACGTAAATCTTCAGTATACTTTATTAGCGTATCTGGTGTAATTTGTTGTGCAGCATCACTCCACGCTTTGTCCGGTGTATGATGCGTCTCTATCATTAAGCCATCATAGTTTAAATCTAATGCCGTTTGACTTAGCTCAAAAATAATATCACGACGTCCAGCAATATGTGATGGATCTAATATTAAAGGTAAATCTGGAAAACGATTCTGTAAATCTACAGCAATCTGCCATTCTGGATTATTTCTGTATCTCGTTTTTTCATATGTAGAAAACCCCCTGTGAATTGCACCCAAATTCTTTACATCAGCTGTATAAAAGCGCTCTACTGCTCCCAACCATAAAGCCAAATCTGGATTTACAGGATTCTTGATTAAAACAGTTTTATCAGTTCCCTTTAATGCATCTGCAATATCCTGAACTATAAAAGGACTAACTGTTGTTCTTGCACCAACCCAAAGAATATCAATATCATATTTTAAAGCTAAATCTACGTGATTAGCATTTGCTACCTCAGTTGTTGTCAATAAGCCTGTTTCTTCTTTTGCTCGTTGCATCCACTTGAGACCAAGAGCTCCAACACCTTCAAAATTTCCAGGACGCGTTCTAGGTTTCCAAATACCTGCTCTAAAAACCGTAGCATCACTATCTTTTAATTGGTGAGCAATTTTTAGTACTTGTTCTTCTGTCTCCGCACTACATGGCCCAGCAATAACTAAAGGATGATCTAATCCAAAAGCATCTAGCCAATTCCTAAGTTCCTTTTTATTTTTCATACATCTTTTTCTAATATCTTATTTAATTCCATTAAGAATCTGTTTTATATAGTTTGTGGCTTCCATTTCTTGATGTACTGACTTAAAATCGTCTTTTTCCATCAAGCTTTTGAAATGTTTTAGATTGTTTATATACTCGTCTAAAGTTTCTATGACATTAGTCTTATTTTGCTCAAAAATTGGTGTCCACATAGCTGGACTACTTTTTGCCAAACGTACTGTACTTTCAAAACCACTACCAGCCATATCAAAAATATCACGTTCGTTTTTTTCTTTTTCTATTACTGTTTTACCCAGCATAAATGCACTGATATGTGATAAATGAGACATGTAAGCTATATGCTTATCATGAGCTTTTGGGTTCATATACCTAATACGCATACCTAAATCTCTAAAAAGATCTAATGCTTTTTCTTGAAGTTTAAAAGCAGTCTCTTCGACTTCGCAAATGATGTTTGTTTTATTTTTAAACAAACCTTTTACTGCCGCTTTTGGACCTGAAAATTCAGTCCCAGCGATTGGGTGCACTGATAGATAATGTCGCCTGTTTGGGTGATTTTTTACCTTTACACAAATATCTTCTTTAGTAGAGCCTACGTCAAAAACTATGGTATTTTCTCCGATATTATCTAAAACTTGTGGTAAATAATTGAGTGAAGCATCAACGGGTATTGCTACAATAACCAAATCTGCTTCTTTAAGGTGATTTAAAGTTGCAGATTGATCGATAATACCAAGTGAAATAGCTTCATCTATATGTGCTTCGTTAGTATCGATACCATTAATTACGGACTCAGGATATTTTTCTTTGATATCTAATGCAAAACTTCCTCCGATTAACCCAACTCCTATAATAGCCACATTCTTCATCTTACTTTACTCTTGCTATAGCCTCATTAATTACGGACTCTTCTTCACAAATCGAAAATCTCACATAACCCTCTCCATTACTTCCAAAAACGGTTCCTGGTGCAATGAATATGCTGTGTTCTTTTAAAACTAAATCAGTAAATTCTTCGCTTTTAATGTGTGGTGGTAATTTTGCCCAGACAAATAATCCTGAAACATCATTATTGCAAGTACAGTTTAATGCCTCTGCTAGTTTCCATACTAATTGACGACGTTTTCTATAAATACTATTTAAACTTTCAAACCACATCTCTGAACTCTTTAAAGCTTCAACAGCTCCTTTTTGAATGCCATAAAACATGCCCGAATCCATATTACTTTTAACTTTTAAAACTGCATTTACATAATCATAATTACCAACAACCATACCAGCACGCCAACCAGCCATATTAAAAGTTTTGCTGATAGAGTTTAGCTCTAAACATACATCTTTTGAATTTCTATACTGCAGTATACTTTTTGGTTTATCGTTGAGAATAAAACTGTATGGGTTATCATTAACTATTAAAATATCGTGACGTTTTCCAAAAGCGACAACGTCATCATAAAATTTGTGAGGTGCATTATTGCCTGTTGGCATATTTGGATAATTAATCCACATGATTTTTACCTTACTTAAATTCATGCGCTCTAAGGCGATAAAATCTGGCAACCAATTGTTATCTTCCTTTAAATCGTAAAAAAACGGCTCAGCTTCTAACAATTTTGTAACATTAGCATAGGTTGGATATCCTGGATTGGGGATTAAAACACCATCTCCTTTATTTAAAAAAGCCATTGAAATATGCATAACACCTTCTTTGCTTCCCATCAGTGGTAATACCTCCGTTTTTGCGCTTAATGAAACTTTATAATGTTCTTTATAAAAATCTGCAACAGCATCTCTAAATTCTGGAATACCTTGGTAACTCTGATATTTATGTGCTCCTGCATGATGAAGGCTTTCTTCTAAGGCCATCACAGCTTTTAATGGTGGATCTAAGTCTGGACTACCAATACCAAGGTTAATAATAGGTTTGCCTTGTGACTTTAAAAAAGCCAATTCTTTTAATTTTACTGAGAAGTAGTATTCTCCTACCTGTTTTAGTCGATCTGCTACTTCTATCATAATTTTGCGTTTTTATATTCTCCTAAAATTTTAAAATTTTCTGCCATAATATTCACTATAGTTTTTGCTTTTTCGTAATCCGAAAACTTCTCAAAGGTAACATCTATGAAAAAAGCGTATTTCCAGGGTGCATTAAGTTTTGGCAAAGATTGAATCTTAGTGAGATTAATTTTACAATCGCTTAGTACATTAAGTATTGCAGCTAAGCTACCACGTTTATGATCTAACTCGAATTTTAGAGATGCTTTATTGACATCAGGATCCCTTTTATTTTGGTTATCACTCTTGACTATAACAAAACGTGTTTCGTTATGTTTAATGGTCTGAATACTTCCTGCCAAAACATCTAAACCATACAATTTAGAAGCTGTTTTACTAGCTATTGCTGCTATCCCTTTAATTTTATTTTCAGATATAGATTTGGCTACATCAGCAGTATCCTTAGCTTCAACCAGTTTTATATTTGGATATGGTTTAAAGAATTCTTTACATTGCAATAATGCCATTGGATGCGAATGAACTTCTGTGATATCTTGAATATTTTGACCAGAAAGTACCATTAAATTATGCTGAATATCTAAGTAATACTCACCAATGATACTTAAATTATGAGTATCTATCAGTGCATAATTTGGAATAATAGAACCCACAATAGAATTTTCTATGGCCATAACTGCTACATCAGAAGTTTGATCTAAAACACTATCAACAAGCACATCAAAGGTCATACATTCTAACAGCGATGGTTTGCCATCAAAGTACTGCTCAGCCACACTGTGGTGAAAAGATCCTTTGATGCCCTGAATGGCTATGGTATTTATTATATTCATATTTATCCAAATAATATCAAAAAAAAATCTCGATTTTCATCGAGACTTAGTTTTAATATATGCTATGAATTATATATATAACGTCTCGTTCTTTTTGTTAAAAAAGAAATTAAGCCAGTTATAATATGTATAATTTGTTGTTTTCACTGGTGCTAATGTATATAATAAATTAACAAAACAAAATACTAAGACCTAATTTTTAATGTTTTATCAAGAGAAATAAAGATTAGCATGTAATTTAGTCTTTACATCACAGAATGTTTATTTTTGAAAAAAGATGTTACAATGTCTATAAAAGTTGAGAATATCACTAAGGTTTACGGCGAACAAAAGGCCTTAAACACTATTTCTTTTTCAGTTAAATCTGCTGAGATTGTTGGGTTTTTAGGTCCAAATGGTGCTGGAAAATCAACTATGATGAAAATATTAACGACTTACATTAATCCATCTGAAGGTCAAGTCAAAGTTAACGGATATGATATTGATAGTGATAAAAAGTCTGTTCAAAGTTCCGTGGGGTATTTACCAGAGCACAATCCATTGTATACAGATTTATACGTTAGAGAATATTTAAAATTTAATGCAGATGTACACAACGTCAAAAAACAACGTATCGAAGAGGTTATTGAACTCACTGGTTTACTGCCAGAAGCCCATAAGAAAATTGGTCAACTGTCAAAAGGATACCGACAACGTGTGGGTCTAGCAAATGCTATGTTGCACAATCCTGATGTTCTGATCTTAGATGAACCTACAACTGGATTAGACCCAAATCAGTTGGTTGACATCAGAAACCTTATCAAAAATATTGGTAAAGAAAAAACGGTGTTTCTATCAACACATATTATGCAAGAAGTCGAAGCCATGTGTGATCGTGTGATTATAATTAATAAAGGTGAAATTGTTGCTGATAAGTATTTAGCTGACATGCGTCAAGACCAAGAACAGATTGTTATTGTAGAGTTTGACTACCGTGTTGAAGATACTTTTTTACTAAAACTCCCAAAAGTCAGCTCCGTAAAAAATACACATGATTTTATTTATGAAATCACATTTTCTACTACCGAGGATATGCGTTCTCATGTTTTTGATTTCGCTCATGACAATGCGTTAAAAATTCTTCAGCTTAATCAGAAGAATGCGAGTTTAGAAAGTTTGTTTAGGGAACTGACTAGTTAAATAACAGCTAGTATTTTAGAAGAATTTTTTGGTCAATTTATAATTAAAAATGCTTTCCCGTTTATTCAAAAATCAAACGCCCATTAAAGACTTCCTCTACATCAACAATTGGGGGTTGATTTACTGAAATCACATTTCCTGTAGATAAGATACTCCCAGTTATAGATTGTTGTGGATTGACAATCATATCGTTAGTACCACGATGAAATACAGATACGTTTTGTGCTATTAAATTTTCACCTTCAAAACGACCGTTTCCAGCAACAAAACTGATATTTATGTTTTCTACGTCTCCTGAGAGATAGAAAAAAGATAAATTATTTGAAATAATTTGTAAGTCAATAACGTCTAGTTGCAATTGAAAATCTCCAATAGCAAAATTATCAGAAGATGTAAAGTCTTCAGATATTAATGTCAAATCATCAAAATCTAAAACACCATCTGATTTAATTTCGAATTGAGTAGAACATCTTATCTCTGTCAGATTTGGTGTGGTTACAAAGACTTTAGTTATTCCAAAATCACGTACAAAATTACAATTGTTATTGTCTGATAATTCTAACTGATTACCAATCACTTCAACTGTAATATCATTTAGTAAGTTATCACCAGTCTCAACAATAACTTGCTGTGAGACACCTTGCTTAATAATCAATTCTATATCTCTATTCACTAAAATTCTTTCAAAACTAGATACAGAGAATTCTTGTTGAATAATATTTCCTGCTGTTTGAAAACAATCTAATGCGCTCTCACTATCACAGCCATAAAAGAGTACAAAACCAAATATATAAATTAACTTTTTCATAATCTTACACCTATTCCTAATTCGACAGCTTCTGCTCTAAATCCATGTGATTTAAGGGTTATTGCTCCAAACCATTTTTCCCCAAAGTAGCGCTTCAGTCCAGCTCTAATGTAGGTTCGACTCTCAAACTCAAATGGGTAATATAAGTAATATCCTAATTGTGTTTCTAAAGAAAAATTATTAACGAACAACTCATGTCCTATAAAAACACCAACACGTTTATAATCTTCATCTCCAGTAACACCATTACCTAGAGCAGCTGTACTTTCAAAACGAATCAACTCTTTTAAGAAATTTGAAAAGAATATTTCTGTACCAAACTGAAGTGCGCTTTTGTGATTAATTCTTTTGTCGGCATAGGCGGAAAATATATAGAATGGATATTGTCCACTGCCAATGATATCGCTTTGATTAATCCCAGTTCTAAAAGCAAAATTATACTTAATGGGTTCTGTAAATTTTTCGTCTTTTAAATCAGAAACATATTCAGGGTTTTCTTCATCTATATCATAAGTAATTCCAGCATTCAATGCAATAGTGTTTACACTTGTATTTGGAGCTTTTACATTGGCGTTTGAATAATGAATTAATGAAAATCCAGCCTGAAACCCAAAACGGTCAAAGATGCTCTCCTTTTTATAATTGAGCATTACATAAGTACTGCTTAATAGACTTGAGCCAAAAGCAATATTTTTAGGGTTTGATTCTCTGTTATAAGGATTACTGGTGTAACCAATACCTTGACCAATACGTAACATTAGATTACGATTAAAAAAATAAAAGTTATAATGCCCGTAAATTCCAAAATTATCTCCTAATTCTTTACTCTTTAAATCTTGATATATAAACGACACACCGTAGTCTGGATAATTATAGCGTTGTTCCCAATCTTCTTTCCCAAAGGTTTTTTTGTTCCAACTAAGTATTATACCATCTGGTCTTCCATTAATTAAACCTAAAAGATTATTGTCATGAAGTGCTATGTAACCTTTAAAGTAATTGGCGTCAAAGGAAGACTCTGAAGTTTTAGTTTGAGCGGAAATAAAAACTGTCAAAAGACAAAACAAACCTACAAATCGTTTTTGCATTCTTAAACTTTAGAGATGCAAAAGTAAGTAAAAAATATATGGCTGCTTTGAACCTTATGTGATTAAAATGAAAACTTAAGTTTCTATTATATATCAATAAAAAAAGACAAATATTCAGTTCTTTTTTGTTTTATTAATTTTTAACAGATTGACAGACTTCTATCTGTCTTTTAAGAATTAGTTATGATATCTGTCTTTATTTATTATTATAAATGTGTATTTTTACACCGAAATAATTAAAGAGGAATGATTTGACTGATTGCAACCTCTGGAAAAAATTGCTAAAGACAGTATTAGACTTTCCTTATTATTACGTCAAATCTTCAAAATAAAAATATTAGAATATGGCGTATTTATTTACCTCAGAGAGTGTTTCTGAAGGACACCCAGACAAAGTAGCTGATCAAATTAGTGACGCTTTAATTGACAATTTTTTAGCGTTTGACAAAGATTCTAAAGTCGCTTGTGAAACTTTAGTAACGACCGGACAAGTTGTATTGGCTGGTGAAGTTAAGTCAGACACCTATTTAGACGTACAGCAAATCGCTAGAGATGTTATCAATAAAATTGGTTACACCAAAGGCGAATATATGTTTGATGGTAGTTCTTGTGGTGTCTTATCTGCAATCCATGAGCAATCTCCTGATATTAATCAAGGTGTAGACCGTGCAAATCCGGAAGACCAAGGTGCAGGTGACCAAGGTATGATGTTTGGTTATGCTACTGATGAGACAGAAAATTACATGCCATTAGCCTTAGAGCTTTCACACAGACTTTTAAAAGAATTAGCTGAATTACGACGTGAAAATAGTGATATCAGGTATTTACGTCCTGATGCTAAATCTCAGGTGACTATAGAGTACAGTGACGATAATGTACCCCAACGTATTGATGCTATTGTATTATCCACACAGCATGATGATTTTGATGCTAGCGATGAGGTGATGTTGGCCCAAATTAAAAAGGATATCGTGGAAATTTTAATACCACGCGTAGTTGCTAAATTACCAGCGCACATTCAAAAATTATTTACAGACAATA
>CAJQQC010000021.1 GCA_905480385.1 uncultured Winogradskyella sp. | reverse complement strand
AGTCCCATCGTCGTTTATGGCATTTTTTGTGTAGACATTTCCTCTGTAATAGTTAAAATCATTGAATTCATCATCTACAATAGGCCTGTATACATCAGCAACCCATTCAGCCACATTTCCTGCCATATCATATAATCCATGATCATTAGGCTCGTAATACTTCACTTCTTGAGTGATGTCAGCACCATCATCAGACCATCCCGCGATTCCGCCATAGTCACCTTTACTTTGCTTAAAGTTAGCTAACTGATCACCACGTTGTGCACGACTACCAGAACGCGTATACTGTCCATCCCAAGGATATTTTTTTCTTCCTCTGTAAATGTTATAGCTTCTTAGTTCACTCATTCCAAGCGCAGCGTATTCCCACTCTACTTCAGTTGGTAACCTATATTTTGGTCCAATAAGACCAGATTCTCTTTTTGCATATACATTTATCGTGTCTCCCTTTAAATTGACTTGTACACGTTTTCTAGATTTAACAGGGTTGATTATAGAATCATTACCACCATAAGTTTTTGTTGGTGCGTTTATGTATGTGTCTGTGCTGAAAGTACTACCTGCTTCGGCAGTGTACTGTGAATCTCTTTCGAGATACCCCGCTTTCTGTAATGACATTTCTGCTACTCTATCAGATCTCCAGCTTGCATATTCTACAGCCTGAATCCAGCTTACACCTACTACTGGGTAATTACCGAATGCTGGATTACGTAAATAGTTGTTTACCATCATTTCAGTGTAGCCCAATCTATTTCTCCATACTAATGTATCCGGCAAAGCTCCTTTATAAATATTAGCGTAATTTGGGTCGCTTGGTGGATAAACAGTCTTTAGATAATCTAAATACATTAAATAGTTTACATTGGTAACCTCAGATTCGTCCATGTAATAAGATTGAACATGCTGTTGAGTTGGAGTATTATTCCAATCATGCATAGGATCATCTTGCACTTTACCCATAGTAAAAGTACCACCTTCTATAAATACAGTGCCAGGGGGAGTTTCTTGTTCTTTAAACTGGGTGTTGTACTGAAATCCACCTTGCTTGTCATTTATAGCCCATCCAGTAGCACTATCAACGTTACTGGAGTTTGAAGAGCGTTTACAACTATAAGCAGTAACTATCAGGGCTGCGGCTGCTAATAATTTAAAATTTATGACGTTTCTCATAACTATCGATTAAGTAAGTTTTTTAAATTGACGTGCAATATAGTAATTAAAGATAAACAAACAACATTTTTAATCGATAAAGTGCAAAAAATAATGCATTTCATCCTGTTTTTCATTCATTACAACGGATTTTTTATTGATTTTACTACTAAATTCACTTATCAATAACGAGTACTAAAATAAATTATTGTTGTACTTTTGAAATAAAAATTGTGACCTCATAATAAGGTATAAACTTGTACGTTTATTTAAAATGAAAAAGAGCTTTACTACTATTTATATACTACTCTGTTTTTTTTCGTATGCTCAGCAAAAACAATTTTCTATTAATTGGAATGGGTATCAAAACCTAGAGGCTGGTTATGCAAAAGTTGTAGTACCTTCCTTTGAGCCTAATCACTTTAGCTACTCTTTTGATAGAGGTTTAGTCTATTTTGCAGAATGGTCAGAAAATGGACTAATAAATGAATCCTCAGTAACTTTAGGCAATGTAATATATAACCCAATTTCAAAATCTGAGTTAAAAGATTTAAACATAGCGTCAATTGCTTCTGAAGCAAAAGTGAAACTGATTAACGTTAATGCTAGAGGTAAGCGTTCTGTTTATTTTGAAATAAACCCTATCATTAAAGATGGTAATTCGTTCAAAAAAATTAAAAGTTTTACAATTAATTATAATTTAGGTGCTGAAAACCGTATTTCAAATAACTCTTCTTTTTCTTCCATAAGTAATTCTGTTTTAGCTTCAGGTGAATGGTATAGATTCTATGTAGATACTACTGGTGTTCACAGGTTATCAAAGAATTTTTTAGGTCAGTTAGGTGTAAATGTAAATTCAGTCGACCCAAGAAGTGTAAAAATCTATGGAAATGGTGGTGATATGTTACCCTATCTAAATTCTGAACTTAGTCTTATTGACCCGTCAGAAAATGCAATTCAATTTATTGGTGAGGAAGATGGTCGTTTTGATAACGAAGATTACATTCTATTTTATGCAAATGGTCCACAGGGATTCAATCAAGAGCAAAATACTAATATCAATTTATATACGGATAAGACCTACTATTATGTGAATATTAGCTCTGGAAATGGTAAGCGTCTTTCTGAAATTAGTCAAACAGACCAACCAGCAGATCTTACAATAGATACTTTTCAGGATAATGATTTTTATGAAGTAGATGAATTTAATTTAGTAAAATTAGGTAGACGATGGTTTGGAGATAAGTTCGATATCGAAACGCAACGCTCTTATAATTTTGAAATACCAAATCTAGACACTTCTTTACCTGTAGATGTTACACTTTTATTTGGTTCTGTTTCAGAATTACCAAGTTCAATGGGTGTTACGCTAAATGGTGATGCTTCCACAGTAAATTTACCTCCAATTAACCCAGATGGTTTTACCTATGGAGCAGGTGCCTTTTTTTTCAGAGAGGTTAATGTTACCGGAGAAACACTTGATATAGATTTAGAGTACAATAACGGAGGAAATCCTGTGGCTTCGGCATACTTAGACTATATTTCGGTTCAAGCTACACGACAATTACAGTATGTAGATAAGCAATTATTCTTTCAAAACAATTCGGTTGCTTCTAGTTCAGGAATTGTACAATATAATCTGAGTAATGCTTCAGATGTTGAACAGATTTGGGATATTACAGACATACACAATGTACAGTTTGTACAAAATGAAAATCAATCTTCAGAATTTAGTTTAAAAACAAATGCTGGAGAAGTTAGAAATTATGTAGCTTTTTCTGGTTCAGATTTTCTAAATCCAAAGCGTGAGGCCAATAGTCAATTATTTAATCAAAATTTAAAAGGAACTATATTAACTGATAACCAAGGTCAGTTTCAAGATGTAGATTATCTATTAATTACACCACAAGTATTCTTAGACCAAGCAGAACGTCTTGCAGATATTAATAGACTTCAAAATAATCTAGTAGTAAAGGTAGTAACACTTCAAGATATATATAATGAATTCAGTACGGGAAATCAAGATATTGCTGCAATACGTAATTTTGTGCGTTATGTCTATAATAATGCAAGCTCCAATGATAACCGAGTAAAATATATTGGTCTTTTTGGAGATGCATCTTACGATTATAAAGACAGATTAAATAACAATACTAATTTTGTGCCATCTTGGTTTTCATTAAACAGTTTTAGCGTAACGAGTTCATTGATTTCAGATGATTTTTATGGTTTAATGGACGATAATGAAGGTACACTGACAACATCGAATAGACTAGACATTGCTATTGGTAGGATGTTAGTGGATAGTCCACAAAGAGCAAAAGAAGTCGTAGATAAAATAGAAGCTTATTATGCACAAGAATCCTACGGTAGCTGGAGAAACAATATACTCCTAGTATCCGATGATGTAGATGAAGCTTTTGAAAGAGTCTTACAACAAAGTACTGATGATGTTGCTACTGATGTAAGAGCAGAAAAACCTTTTTTAAATTCTATTAAAGTACATTCAGATTCTTTTCAACAGCAATCTTCATCAGGTGGGGATAGATATCCAGATGTAAATAATGCCTTTAGAGACGCAATAGATGTAGGTGTTTTATTAGTTAATTATTTTGGACATGGTGGTGAGTTAGGCTTAGCAGAAGAACGTATTTTTGACATTAACGATTCTCAGAATTTAAATAATAATTGCCGATTCAATTGTTTTGTTACTGTAACCTGTGAGTATACTAAATATGACAATCCAGACCTACAAACGGCAGGCGAGTATACGTATTGGAATACTAATGGAGGTGCTATTGGACTTATTACAACAACACGTCAAATTTTTGTTACTGTTGGTACAAATTATAACCAAGTTTTAGAGGACTATTTATTTGCTTATGGTTCAAACGAATATCCGACTATGGCAGAAGCGTTACGCCTTACAAAATTAGATCCAATCATTGCTGGTAGTGCTCAGAAAAGACTAGTTCATTTTATTGGTGATCCAGCTATGAAATTAGCCATACCAAGAGCTAGTATTCGCCTAACTCATATTAATGACACACCAATTACAGAAACTACAGACGTACTTGAAGCCTTAGGAAAAGTAAAAATGTCTGGTGAAGTCGTCGATGTTAATGGTAACCTTTTAAGTAATTATAATGGTGTCTTAACAGCCACAGTTTTTGATAAAGATATAGAGCGAAGTACTTTGGCAAATGATAATATCTCGGATTCAAACGGTTTAATAGTACTTGATTTTACAACATTGGGAGAAATCTTATTCAAAGGTCAAGCTTCAGTAAGTAATGGACTATTCGATTTTAATTTTGTAGTACCAAGAGATATCGGTATACCAGTTGGACAAGGAAAAGTAAGTTTTTATGCAAAACGAAATAATGTTTTAGAAGACCAAACAGGTTATAGTTTTGATATACAAGTAGGCGGAATTAATGAAAATGCAGAGGAAGATAATATCGGTCCAGTTATAAATTTATTTATGAATGACGAGAACTTTGTTTCTGGTGGTATAACAAACGAGTCTCCAACCTTATTAGCAAAACTACAAGATGATAATGGCATAAATACTGCGAGTGGTATTGGTCATGATATTACTGCGATTTTAGACGGTGATGAAACTAATCCTTTTGTTTTAAATGATTATTATGAAGCTAGCTTAGACGATTTCACAAACGGTACTGTTACATTTGCTTTCAGAGATTTAGAAGCAGGAATACATACATTGACACTAAAAGCTTGGGATGTTTACAATAATTCTTCTACTTCAGAAATACAATTTGAGGTCTTTAACAATAATGAAGAATTAGTTATTGATAATGTATTGAACTATCCTAATCCATTTGTGGATTATACAGAGTTTTGGTTTAACCATAATAGTAGTGATGTTCTAGATATTTCTGTTCAGATATTTACCGTATCGGGTAAATTAGTAAAAACATTGAATGGTCAGACCAATACTTCAGGAAAGTCATCGAGTACGTTATCTAGAGATATTGTATGGAACGGATTAGATGATTTTGGTGATAAAATAGGAAAAGGTGTCTACATCTATAAACTAAAAGTCAAATCTCAACGTTTAAATAAACAGATTGAAAAAATAGAAAAACTTGTAATCCTGTAATAATAAATTATATTTGTTAACACTCTAAACTATAATTTATAGTTAAAAACATAACCATTTAGAATGAAGAAAATCTTAACTTTAACAATAGCAATTACATTAGTAAATGTTTCATTTGGGCAAAACACAGTTGTTTTTCCTGACCAGTCATCTGTAATTACTACAGGTATTCCTTTTATGCTTGTAGCACCTGATGCGAGGTCTGCAGCCTTAGGAGATATGGGTGTTGCAACATCAGTTGATGGGTTTTCACAACAATACAATCCTGCTAAATATGCTTTCTCTGAAACTAAATCTGGCGTAGGTGTCAGTTTTACGCCTTATCTAACGCGTTTAGTCAATGATATATCCATCAGTTATGCCACCTATTTTAACAGGTTAAGTGATTTTAGTGCGGTATCGGCAAGTGTCAAGTATTTTAGTTTAGGTCAGATTGATTTAACACAAGATGCAAATTCTGCTCCTATACCAGTAAAACCTAATGAATACGCTATAGATGTTGCTTATTCTTTAAAACTTAATGACCAGTTTGCAATGGCAGTTGGTCTAAGATATTTTAGGTCAGCTTTACGTATTGGCCAAGTAGATCCTAACGCAAATCCTGGAAGTTCTTTTGGAGCAGATATTACAGGTTATTATCAAAGTGAAGAAAACGCATATGATAGTTTTAATGGCCGTTGGAGAGCTGGATTTGCGATTCAGAATTTAGGTCCAAAATTTAGCTATGATGATGGTGGGCAAGATGTTTTTCAACCAACTAACTTAAGGTTAGGTGGAGGATTTGATTTTATTTTTGATCAAAATAGTAAGCTAGCTGTAACGGCTGAGATTGCTAAACTTCTAGTGCCAACACCTCCTGAATTAGGGTTTGTAGATACTGATGATGATGGACAGCAAGACAGTGATGAGCCTACTATAATAACAGCAGGTCAGAGTAATGATGTAAGCTTTTTGTCAGGTGTTTTTCAATCATTTGGTGATGCTCCAGGTGGTTTTAGTGAAGAGATAAAAGAGTTTACTTATTCTATAGGCGCTGAGTATACTTATAATAATTCATTTGCCCTAAGAGCAGGATATTTTAACGAAGCGGAAGAGAAAGGTGCTAGACGATTTTTCGCGCTAGGTGCAGGTTTCAAATACACCACCATTAATTTAGACCTATCATATCTGTTTTCAGCATCAAGGGTACAGAGTCCATTAGAAAATACATTACGTTTTTCGCTAACATTCAATTTTGGCGATGGTTCTTATACAGAATATTAAAATTGAGAATTATAAATCAAATACATTAAACTATTGCCTTAAAGCAATAGTTTTTTTGTCTAAAGACATCTCATATGAAAGAGGTAAAAATTGAAACAACATTACAAGTATATGATTCAATAAGTAATCTTCCAGAAGATGTACAGCAACTTATGAATTCTGCTATAGAGGCTCGTAAACATGCCTATTCACCGTATTCTAAGTTTGATGTTGGTGCAGCTATCTTACTTGATAATGGCAAAGTAATTTCTGGTAGTAATCAGGAAAACGCTTCCTATCCTTCGGGTTTGTGTGCAGAACGAACTGCAATCTATTATGCAGGAGCAACATATCCAAAAGCTAAGATGCTTAAAATGGCACTGACAGCCTCTTCTCAAAACCAGCAGACTTTAAAACCAATTCCACCTTGTGGTGCGTGTAGACAAGCTATTGCAGAATATGAAATTAAACAGGATAATCCTATAGAAATTTATTTTATGGGAGTAAAAGGTAAGGTTGTAAAATCTAAATCTTTAGCTAATTTATTGCCTCTGGTTTTCGAAAGTTCTGTACTGTAACGTTTTCGTTATTTAATTAACGAAATAACCTATAATTTTTACAGAATTGTGCTTCTTCGTTAAGACTGAAAATATTATTTTTGTTATTCTGCTTTTCAAGAAAGGGCAGATTTATTTTCACATAAAAGATAGATGGAAAAAGTAACTAAAGAAGTTTACCTTAAATGGTACGAAGACATGTTATTCTGGCGAAAGTTTGAAGATAAACTAGCAGCAGTATACATTCAGCAAAAAGTAAGAGGTTTTCTTCATTTATATAATGGCCAAGAAGCAGTATTAGCAGGTGCTCTGCACGCTATGGATTTGACCAAAGATAAGATGATAACAGCATACCGTAATCACGTGCAACCAATTGGTATGGGTGTAGATCCAAAACGTGTTATGGCAGAATTATACGGTAAAGCAACGGGTACTTCAAAAGGACTTGGTGGTTCGATGCATATTTTCTCAAAAGAACATCGTTTTTATGGGGGCCACGGAATTGTTGGTGGACAAATTCCTTTAGGAGCTGGTATAGCATTTGGCGATAAGTACCATGATGTAGATGGTGTGACGATTTGTTGTTTTGGTGATGGTGCTGCACGTCAAGGTTCACTTCATGAGACATTTAATTTAGCGATGCTGTGGAATTTGCCTGTAGTATTTGTATGTGAGAACAACGGTTATGCAATGGGAACCTCTGTAGAGCGTACAGCAAATCATACAGATATTTGGAAATTAGGCTTAGGCTATGAAATGCCCTGTGGACCAGTAGACGGAATGAATCCTATTAAGGTTGCTGAAGCTTTTGACGAAGCTATTTCGAGAGCAAGAAATGGTGGCGGACCAACATTTTTAGAAGTAAAAACTTACCGTTACAGAGGACATTCCATGTCTGATGCTCAACATTACAGAACAAAAGATGAGGTTAATGAATACAAGAAAATTGACCCTATTACGCAGGTAAAAGATATTATTCTAGAGAAGAAGTACGCTACTGAAGATGACATTAAAGCTATCGATAAGCGTGTTAAGGATTTGGTTAAAGAATGTGAAAAATTCGCTGAAGAATCACCATATCCAGACAAGAATGTAATGTACGATGCTGTATACGAGCAAGAAGACTATCCATTTATTGACCATAAAATCAAGTAAGCTATGGCAGAAGTAATAAATATGCCGCGATTGAGCGATACCATGGAAGAAGGTACTGTTGCATCTTGGCTTAAAAAAGTAGGTGATAAAGTTGAAGAAGGCGATATTTTAGCTGAAATCGAAACTGATAAAGCTACAATGGAATTCGAATCGTTTAATGAAGGCACTTTATTACACATCGGAATTGCTGAGGGAGAAACAGC
Organism: uncultured Winogradskyella sp.; assembly: GCA_905480385.1. Taxonomy (GTDB): domain Bacteria; phylum Bacteroidota; class Bacteroidia; order Flavobacteriales; family Flavobacteriaceae; genus Winogradskyella. The sequence goes on along the minus strand of CAJQQC010000021.1, from coordinate 10,714 downwards.
TAAAGTGGATACACTTTTGGCAATTATAGGTGATGAAGGAGAGGATATTTCTGGTTTAATATACGGAAGTACTCAAATTGAAAAATCTGATGCTATATCTGAAGGTGAGGTTACTGAAGCCAATATATCAGAGGCTGATTTTGATGAATCTTCAAGCGAACTACCAGAAGGTGTTATTGTAATAACTATGCCAAGACTCAGTGACACGATGGAAGAAGGTACAGTAGCGTCATGGTTAAAGAATGTTGGTGACGAAATAGAAGAAGGTGATATTTTAGCAGAAATTGAAACTGATAAAGCCACAATGGAATTTGAATCTTTCAATTCAGGTACATTATTACATGTAGGTTTACAAGTAGGAGATTCTGCAAAAGTAGATGATTTATTAGCTATAATTGGTCCAGCAGGTACTGATGTTTCAGCTGTGGCTAAGAACTTTAAAATGGGTGCTCTTTCAAAAGAAGTTGTTCCAAAACCCGAGAAGAAAGGTGAAGTACTAAAAACAGAAACCATAAAAGAAGTTGTTACTGTAAATACAGTCAATACAGTTTCAAGCGAACGTATTTTTGCCTCCCCATTAGCTAAAAAAATGGCAGAAGAAAAGGGGATTAATTTAAATCAAGTTAACGGTTCTGGCGAAAATGGTAGAATTGTAAAACGAGATATAGAAAACTTTACACCTGCAGCTGTATCAAGTTCTTCAGCTCCGGTTGTAAAATTTGTACCAACAGGCCAAGAAGATTTTGATGAGATTCCAAATAGCAACATGCGTAAAGCAATTGCAAAGAATTTAGCAAAATCTAAATTTACAGCACCACATTATTACTTGAATGTCGAGTTTGATATGGATAACGCTATAGCATTCCGGACACAATACAACTCTATACCTGATACAAAAATTTCATTCAACGATATGATTGTTAAGGCCTGTGCATTGGCATTGCGTCAACATCCTCAAGTCAATTCTCAATGGTTTGATGATAAAATGCGTATGAATAATCATGTCCATATTGGTGTTGCAGTCGCTGTACCAGACGGATTAGTTGTACCAGTAGTGCGATTTGCTAACGAGCAAAGTTTACCTCAAATAGGAGCAGCAGTCAAAGATTATGCTGTCCGCGCAAGAAATAAGAAATTAACCTTGGACGAAATGGAAGGCAGTACATTTACGATTTCTAACTTAGGAATGTTTGGTATTGAGAGTTTTACATCTATAATTAACCAACCTAATTCAGCAATATTATCTGTAGGTGCTATTGTTGAAAAACCAGTTGTCAAAAATGGTGAGGTTGTTGCAGGTAATACAATGAAGTTAACTTTAGCTTGTGACCACAGAACTGTAGACGGTGCGACAGGAGCACAGTTTCTTCAAACACTAAAAGGATATATCGAGAATCCTGTTACGATGTTAATTTGATCTAATATCAAGTTTATATAATATTTAAAACCTGATTTGAATTTATTTCGAGTCAGGTTTTTTATCTTTAAACATAAAATTTATTTCAATGAAAAAAATAATTGTTCTATCATTTATATTGGCAACAGCATTTAGCTGCAAAGGAAAAAAACAAGAAAGAGAAAGTATTACCATCACAACCGAAGAGGTTGCTGATATAGTTCATTATTTAGCTTCAGATGAATTAAAAGGTCGAAATACAGGTACAGATGGCATTGATAAAGCAGCAGCTTACATAGAGAAACAATTAAAATCTTATGGTGTAAATCCATATTTTGATATGTTTTTAGATGAATTTAAATTTAAGGCTAGAGCAGAGGATAGTATAAAAGGATACAATATTGTTGGTTATATTGAAGGTAATGATGAAAAACTTAAGAAAGAGTTTATTGTTATCGGTGCACATTACGATCATATAGGTTTTGGTAAGCCAGTTGAAAATGATTCGATAGCAAATGGTGCAAATGATAATGCCACTGGAACATCAGCTGTGATGACAATTGCTAAATATTTTGCTACAAAAAAGAGTAACAAGAGAAGCGTGATTTTTGCATTATTTTCAGCAGAGGAAATGGGACTTCGCGGTTCAGATCATTTTGCAAAAAGACTTAAATCTCAAAATATTGATTTGTACACTATGATAAACTTTGAAATGCTTGGTGTGCCTTTTAAAGAAAGAGATTATGAAGTATTTTTAACTGGTTTTGATAAGTCAAACTTTGCTTCAAAGTTTAATGAATATCAAGGGTCTAATATTATTGGCTTCTCTGAAGTTTCAAAACAATACAATTTATTTAAACGTTCAGATAATTATGCTTTTTTTCAGGAGTTTAATGTGCCAAGTCATACGATTTCATCATGTGATTTGACCAACTTTGACCATTACCATAAAGTTGGTGATGAATCTGGCGCAATGAATTTTCAATTTTTGAGTAATGTCATAAATAGTATAATTCCTGGAATAGAGAAAATGATCAATACACCAACAAAAGAGATAATTCTTAATGAAGAGTAAACATATAATTATTACAGGTACAAGCCGAGGTATTGGATACGAATTGGTTCAGCTTTTTGCTAAGCAAGGTCATAAAGTTCTAGCATTATCACGTAACAATTTGCCAGTTACAAACCTAAAATCAGACAATATCATCTCATTTGCATTTGATTTACAAAATGAAGCTGATTATAATAAGGTAGAAACATTTATTCAGAATGAGTGGAATCACGTTGATGTTTTGATAAATAATGCAGGTACCTTATTAAACAAACCTTTTGCAGAAACAACATTTAAGGATTTTGCTAAAGTTTATGAAATCAATGTTTTTGGAGTTTCCGAAATGACAAGAATTGTATTACCATTCATGAAGAGTAATGGACACGTAGTTACCATTAGCTCGATGGGCGGCATTCAAGGTAGTATTAAGTTTCCTGGATTAGCAGCATATAGCTCAAGTAAAGGTGCTGTTATTACATTAACTGAACTTTTAGCCGAAGAATATAAACAAACAGGTCCACAGTTTAATATACTAGCTCTAGGTGCTGTGCAAACCGAAATGTTAGAGGAGGCTTTTCCTGGATATCTAGCTCCAACAACAGCAATAGAAATGGCAGAGTATATTTTTGATTTTTCATTAAACGGAAACAAATATTACAACGGCAAAGTACTTCAAGTTTCTAAATCTACACCATAGTTTTAATTATTCTTAATTAATCTTCTGTTTATTTGTTAAAAATTTGATTTTACTGCATATGAATGTTAATAAATCAGATATATTAACAAATTATTTAGAGAATATTTATATTAGCAAAAAAGAAGCACATGCTAAGAAAATTACCCTCAAATCAAAGTTTGTTTTTAATGATTATGGGCTTTTCATTCCATATTGTTACAGCGCAAACTTTCAATCGTGTTGAAGCTGTCGTCGGACTAGGAGTTTTAGAAGAAAATAATGGTGTAGCTGTAGCTGATTATGATGGTGATAATGACCTTGACATTTTTGTTGTAGCAAAAGCTCCAGATGATGAAAACTCTCCAAAAACATTAAGTCGATTATTTAGAAATAATAATGACGGTTCTTTTACTGATGTTACAGAGATAGCTGGTTTAACAGATTTGTTACTTTCAGGAGAAACTGGGGCTGCATTTGATGGTTTAGATGGACCAAAAAGCGGAGCATCTTGGGGCGATTACAATAATGACGGAAACCCAGATTTATTTCTTACATACTCCTTCAAAGTTCAACTTTTTAGAAATTTAGGAAATGGAACGTTTGCAAATTTAACATCTATAGCCGGTTTTGGGGATCTAAACAGTTGTCGAAATATGGGGGCAACTTGGTTTGATTATAATAATGATGGTCTCTTAGATATTTACATTAATGATTGGAATGAATGTGGAAGCAATCAGCTTTACAAAAATAATGGTAACAATACATTTACCAATGTGACAACAACATCTGGTATCGAAACCACTTTACCTTTTGCAAATTATACAGCATTGCCCATAAATTTAAACTCCGATGAGGATGATTTTATGGATTTATTTTCTCCAAATCATCTTCAAAAAACTAATAATTTATTTGAAAATAATGCAGGTTCAACATTTGCAGATGAAGCGAGCTCTTACGGACTAGATACAGCCATAGGGGAAACAGGAATAACAGTAGGTGATTATAATAGAGACGGTTTCTTAGATATTTTTGTAACTGGTGTTGATGGTAATGCGCTTTATACAAATGATGGTGATAATACATTTACAGAGAACGCAACAACATTTGGTCTCAACAATACACTATGGTCAAAAGGTGCTCGTTTTTCTGACTTTGATTTAGATGGTGATGAAGATTTATTCATTGCTAATGGTTTTGAAGAGGGTGTACGAAGTACAGAACCAAACTTTTATTTCAAAAACTTAAGTGTTGAAGGTATGAATGCTTTTGAGGATGCTTCAGCAACATTGGGTTTGAATACGCAAACCGTAAGTGTAGAAGCAATTGACTTTGACTACGATAATGATGGTGACATTGATTTATTTGTAACAAACAGTAATGGCGCTTCATTTTTGTATGAAAATACCTTATTGAATTTCGACGATATAACAACGGTAAAAAATTACTTTAAACTACAGTTAGAAGGAACGACGTCTAATCGAAATGCTATTGGAACAATTGTAAAATTAACAACACCTTCAGAGACCATTATTAGATACCATTCAGGTATTGGCTTTTTAGGTCAGAGCTTACAAGCGCTTCATTTTGGTATTGATGACGAAACAAGTATATCTTCAATAGAAATCACTTGGCCTTCTGGTTTGGTAGAAACTTATAATAGTAGCAACAGTACACTTGTTATTAATGCAACTTTTGAAGCTGTTGAAGGTAGTGCAATTACAAATTTAAATATATTACCTAGCCAAAAAGTTTATGGTTGTACTGATCCAATTTCTTGTAACTATAATCCATTGGCAACATTAGATGATGGTAACTGTACATATCTGCCAGCTCAAAGTATTGTTGGTAGTACAGACGCTGCATACTACAGTGTAGAGACTTATTCTTATGCAATAGCTGCTAGTTCTTCAGCAGATTGGCATGTCGAAGGTGGCGAATTATTAAGTGGCCAAGGTACTAATACTATAACTGTATTATGGGAGATTGAGCCTCAAGGAATGATTTCGGTCACAGAAATGGATAGTAATTGTTCAAGTTTGACCTCGACAATAAATATTACACTCTCTGCAAATAATTTACCTTCAAATGTTTCAATTTCTCGATTATGGAACGAGACATTATTAAGTGCTATTCGTGGAGATTTTGCGCGTCCAACTGTCCATGCGCGAAACTTGTTTCACACAAGTGTCGCTATGTATGATATTTGGGCGATTTATAATAGTGATATAGCTACACCGTATCTCATTGGAGACACGGTACATGGGTTTTCAAGTACATTAGAAGAATTTACACCTCTAGAATCAGATGAAGAGTCAATTAAAAAAGCAATAAGCTATGCAATGTATAGATTGTTGCTATATCGTTTTCAAAATTCACCTGGAGTACAAGCAAACCAAGACCGTATAGATTTGTTAATGACTAGTTTGGGTTACGATACTTCCGTAACATCATTACTTTACACTGCCGGTGATGCCGCAGCTCTGGGTAATTTTGTTGCACAGACTATTATAGATTATGGTTTACAGGATGGTTCAAGAGAAACAACAGAGTTTGATAATGCTTATTATGAACCTATTAATCAAGCTTATAATTTAGAAATATCGAATAATCCACCAATGGTAGATCCTAATAGATGGCAACCTTTAGGATTAGATACATTTATAGATCAAGGAGGAAACGTCGTAGATGGCAATGTGCCAGATTTTCTTAGCCCTGAATGGGGAAATGTTAATGGTTTTGCTTTGAAAGAAGAAGATGTAACAGTATTTAATAGAAACGGTGATAACTATCGTGTTTTTCATAATCCAATAACCCCTCCACAAATAAACACTACGATAGAAGACACAGAAAGTGAGCAATACAAATGGGGATTTTCTATGGTTTCTGTATGGCAATCACATATGGATCCTACTGATGGCGTCATGATAGATATTTCTCCAGGAGCAATTGGTAATACGGACATTGCAAATTTCCCTGCAGATGCTTCAGGTTATCCGTCATTCTATGATTTTACAGATGGAGGCGATATTGGTACTGGTCATGTAATTAACCCAGTAACTTCTGTTGCTTATGAAAATAATACAGTGCCGCGAGCAGATTATGCTAGAGTACTAGCAGAATTTTGGGCTGATGGTCCAGATTCTGAAACACCTCCAGGACATTGGTTTACGATATTAAATTACGTTAATGACCATCCATTATTTGAAAAACGTTTTGAAGGTCAAGGTCCAATTTTGGATGCATTAGAATGGGATGTTAAATCCTATTTTATACTTGGCGGAGCTATGCATGACTCTGCAATATCGGCCTGGAGCGTGAAAGGATGGTATGATTATGTGAGGCCAATATCTGCAATACGCTATATGGCAGCAGAACAGGGTCAAAGTTCAGACCCAAGCGCACCAAATTACAGTCCATCTGGAATAAAACTAATACCAGGGTATATTGAACAGATTGAATCTGGTGATCCACTAGAAGGCTTTTTTCAGCAAAATATTGGTAAAATAAAATTATATACTTGGCGTGGCCATGATTTTATCTCTGACCCTACTACCGATGTTGCTGGTGTAGGATGGATTTTAGCCGAAGATTGGTATCCATACCAGAGACCAACTTTTGTAACGCCACCTTTTGCTGGTTATGTATCAGGACATTCAACGTTCTCTAGAGCGGCATCAGAAATATTAACTAAGTTGACTGGCGATCCATTTTTCCCTGGTGGAATTGGTGAATTTATTGCAAAAAAAGACGAATTTTTAGTTTTTGAAAAAGGACCTTCAGTCGATGTTACTTTACAATGGGCAACTTATAGAGATGCATCAGACCAAACTAGTTTATCACGTATTTGGGGTGGAATACATCCACCAGCAGATGATATTCCAGGACGCTTTATAGGCCAAAAAGTTGCGGATGATACCTTTGATTTTGCAATACCTTACTTCCAGGCTAACTTAAATATCCAAGATTTTGATATTACACAACAAAAGGTTTATCCAAATCCTACTAATAATCAGCAATTCTTTATAACTGATACTTCTAACGATGATGTGATAAACGTATTTGATATTAGAGGTCGTACAATTGATATTTTACAAAAAGAGTTTAATGCTGATAATGGCGTTACAAGAATAAAACTTAGTAGTGCTTCTTCAGGATTATATGTACTTCAAGTGAATAGTAGATCTACTATGGTAGTTGTTAATAGATAATAGTTTTGGTAAGAGTTTAAATTCAATAAAATTTTTTTTAATAAAGTTTTGTTCTTAATTATCAGATTGTCCTAAGATGTTTACGATATTTAATCCATATGCTTAATAATTCAAATGGTGCTGATAAAAAATCTTTTATTTTTAACTTTGAACCAGAGACTTCACTCCATTTTTTTAATGGATGTTCGTAAATTGATTTATTAGTATTAGGGTTATAAATATTCCATCTAATAATTAACTCTACATCAAAAAGCCATTTACTCGTAAACTTATCTTCGAAAAGCTTTTGGATATATAATGATTTTATTAGTTTGGCTCCACATTGACTGTCATAAATCTTCTCCTTTATTGTGATACTAACTACAGTTGCAAAGACCCTTCCTAAATAATGTCTTCTTTTTTTTCTAATAATATTTGACCCAAGCCTGGATATTCTAGACCCCATAACAAATAGTGTGGTTGGATTTTTTTCTATGACTCTCAAAAAATCATTTACTTCTTCAAGTGGTGTTGATAAATCAGCATCAAAATAACCAATAAAGTCATAATTTTTTGTGTCATTTTTTAACCCTAAAATACACGTGCGTATAGCTTCCGCTTTACCGATATTATTATCTAATCTTAAGAAATTAGAGTGTTGCATTTTAGTACATAAATCTTTCAATATATCTGGTGTAGTGTCATGACTTCCATCGTCAACAAAAAGAAAATGAATATTAGGATTGTTTTTTTTAAATTGAATAAACAATTCAGTCTTTAATCTTAATTCTTCATTATAACAAGGTATAATGAGTAATACTTTAATATCTATTATACTTTTTTTCAAATTCTTTTTTTACAAATTACATAACAAGATAATCCAGGTAAATTGATTCCCAATACTTTAATGCATCTGTTAATTTTATAATCTAGTAATAAAATACTTTTAATAATTGTAGTGATTAATTTTCCGCCTTTCCAAGTGCCAAGCGTACTGTTTTTTTTACCTTTTTTTATATTTATTTTTTTTAGTAAAATTTGTACTAATCTTGGTAATATCAAGATAGTGAAAAAGTAACCACCGTCAATAACATCTAAGTTACATTTATTGACCGTTTGTTTAAGACTCTTTAAGTTATAACGCCTGTAATGCTTTAGTAGTTCATCATGTTCACTAAATAAAGTTTTATATGCTGGTACCGTAATTATAAAATGGGTAGTGTTATTAATATATGGTTTGCTAATGATACCGTTCAGGAAATCAATGTCAACGGGCACATGTTCTATAACATCCAGAAGGGTAGTTATGTCAATTTTATCTACCTTAACGTCATTGAGAGTAGAATGTAACTTTAAATTTTTATTTTTAAAGCCATCTTCTATTTCATTTATCAGCTCGGTTGTATATTCTGTATCTACACAATAGGTGTAATAATTTTTACTTCTTTTTGTAAAGCTGTTAGCTAAAAAAGCGTCACCACTTCCTATGTCTAATATTTTAATATTCTTTTTTTGTGTTTTATCTATTAGTTTACTGACAATAATTTTTCTAGCTATTTCCCAAGGATGTCTATTTTTATTGTCTGTAATTTCTAGTAAATCCATTTTCTATTTTAAAGCAAGTTAAAATTTGTTGTAATAGCAGTAATTCAAAAAAGTTATCTAAAATTAAACTAATAAACTTCTTAAAAGCGAATTAGCGAAGCCATTATTCGTTTTTATAGAAATCATTAAAGAATTTAATGAGGTTTATTGATGTCCTTTCTTTAAATTCTTTGTGTTTTTCGTTAGTGTACACATTTATATTCTTTACAGGAAAAACCTCAAAAGGTTTGCCTTTGGCATTTTGTTGTTGCTCCCATTTAATCTGACAAAATAAATGATTTGGCACCCAGTCTTTTGTAGAAGATAAATTACCAAACTCACCTGAAAAACCGTTTTTTAAATAACCTTGCTTTTGTAAAAAACCATACCTAGGTCTTATGATGTCTATTTTTTTTATTGAACTGATATCAAAAAGTTCAATTTCTGCCTTTAATATTTCATATTCCTTGTTTTGTAGACCAGCAACATATTTTTTTTGATTTACGGAACTAAACAGTAATAATACCAATGGAATTATAAGTAAAATGAAACGGGTATTTTTATATTTTAGGTATAGAAATCTTAAAAAATAAAACTGGTAAAAAAGAACAATAATAGCCGTAGGAGCAATTGTTCTAAGTGAAAAATAACTTTGACCAGACAAAATGTTTGGAGCATAAGCAAAAAGTAAAACAAATACTAATACAGAAATAAACAACAAAGATTTATTCTTAAAATAATTAAGAACATAAAAACCAATAAATGTTACTAACCCTACAAGGAGTGAGATTTTTGGGATAATTAAAAAGCCACTATTTTTTATTAAAATTCGTAATTCTGTAATAAAAAATTTGACCACTTTAACTGGTAAATCAAAAATGCTAAGAGAAGTACGATGGGAGGCTTCTAAGCCATTGATGTTAATCACAAGCTTGAAACATACAAAATACAATAAAAAACAAGCGAGTGTAAATATTATATAATATACTGAGGTTTTGTGATTAAATGTATTAGCTTTTACAGATTTAAACACAAAAGGTAACAGAAATACCGTTACTGCAGATTGGTACATGAAAAGTGATACAAATACAATTATAAATGCTTTAAAGAGGTTCAACGATAGAAATTTTTCCTGCCGAAACCCTTCTAATAGTAACTGTCCTGCATAAAAATTTAAAACAAGTAATATGGGTATTTGAGCTGTTGCACTCCAAGCATAGTAAACAGTAAAAGTAGGTAATGCCAATACCAAAATGGAGAAGATTACAGATTCGTATACCTTAAATCCTATTTTTAATAGAAAACTAAATATTTGAGTTGAAAACAAAACACTAAAAAAAGTAGCCAATAAGCGAGCCCATTTTAATTGAGAAATGGTTTCAAAAACTGTCCCATATAAAAAATCACACCATACCCCAAGTAGTGGTCTGCCGTGTTCTATAAATATATTCTGAAAATTATTGTCTCTACCTGCTGTGTATATAAATTCATAGGCGTCTAAAAAAGAATAATCTTTAATTATATCATGGTTTAAGCCCAAGCAAATAATTAATGCTATTATAAAGTATGATATGTAAACTTTATTAGCTTTGTATTGTGACGTCATAGTTTAAAATCTAGCTTTTTGCTTTGGCAAGTTATTTAATTTTTGATAGTGTTATCATAAATTGAATTTATTTATAAGTATTCAAAACAGAGGTTTTATTATAAACTCAATGCAAAATACACTTTTCGAATATATACCACAATCAGCAAAGCCACTAATCCAAGATTTGATTAATACGGATAATCTAGTTGTCAAAATTAAAGGAGAGCGA
>CAJQQC010000020.1 GCA_905480385.1 uncultured Winogradskyella sp. | reverse complement strand
GTCAACTAAAAGTAAAACGTAATTTCCTAAAAGTATTAATATAAAAGATCCCGAAAATCCCGGAAGCGTCATTCCAGAAACACTTATAATTCCACATAAAAAAACAAAAAATAGATTATCATTTTCTTTTGCTGGGTCAAGAAAACTGATACTTAGACCTACAATAATTCCTATAATAATTGCACATATGGTTTTAGGATTCCAATCTTTAAAATCTTTACTTATGTAATAAATAGAGCCAATTATCATCCCAAAAAATATACTCCAAACATAAAGCTCGTAATGCACAATGAGATAATCCAAAAGTTTCGAAACACTAAAATAACTGATTAACATTCCTAAGAATAAGAGGAATAAAAACTTACCGTTGATATAACGGTAAAAACTTTTGAAGCGACCACCTAAAAGTAGTCTTAAAGCTGTTTTATTTACGCGTTGAAGTGAGTAGATAAACTCTTCATAAAATCCGGCAACAAATGCTACAACACCACCAGAAACACCTGGTATTTTATTGGCCGCACCCATAGCTAAGCCTTTGATAACTAAAAATACACGGTCTTTTAATGAGCGAGTACTTTCCATTTACGATGCTTTGTTTTTGTCTTTCCCTAGACGTTCTAGTAAAAGAATCGTGAAAAATCCAATAATTATAAAAACCGATGCCATTAATAACTGACTATCACCGTCAAAGTTAGTTGGTAGAATACTTTTTTCTAATAACGGCACTTTAATACCTTCAGAGTTTACTCGCGTCGATAAGACTTGTTTCCAAGGCCAAATTTTATTTAGAGAACCAATCATAAAGCCTGTGAGTATCGCTAAGGTTAAATTCTTTTTGTGTTTAAACATCCAATTAAGGAGTTTACTAAACACTTTAATACCTACAATAGCACCTAAAGCCAATAGTGAAAAATTGATAAATGCCTCTTTAAATAATTCCATATTACCTGTAAATAGGCCATCTCTTAGATTATTTATAGTATCAATGGCTGTTTGGTAGGCGCCTAAAATAAGTAATATAAAGGCCCCGGAAACACCAGGTAAAATCATAGCAATTATGGCGATAAAGCCACAGAACAATAAGTAATACGGGCTATCTGGTGAGGCAAAAGGTTCTGCCAATGTAATATAATAGGATAGGATAGAAGTTAGTACTATAGCTACAAAGACTAATGCCGACCAGTTTTTTATTTGCTTAGCTATGTATAAGATACTAGCTAATACTAATCCAAAAAAGAACGACCATAATAACACAGGTTCGTTGTGTAATAACCATTTTATGAGTTTTGCTAATGATAAGATACTTATAGCAATCCCTGAAAATAAAGCTACAAGAAACGTTCCGTTAATGGAGTTCCATGCTGTTTTGAAACCGTCAGTTTTCCATACTTTAAAAACCCCAAGATTAATTTTGTCGATACTTTCTATGAGTTCTTCGTAAATACCAGAAATAAAGGCTATAGTTCCACCAGAAACACCTGGTACAACATCAGCAGCGCCCATGGCAATACCTTTAAAAATTATGGTGAGATAACTAAAAAAGCTGCGTTGCATAATTTGTTTTAATATGAGACGCTAAGGTATGGATTTTTAGTCCAAAGATTTTTTAGAAGACGAAATAATCTCTTTAATTATTGGTCTATTTTGTAGATTAGGAAACAACTCTTCGATAATAAAATCGTATTCGCTATTTAGACGTAGCGCATTTTTAAGATGATAACGCCCTTTGTCTTGTTCCATAAGTTTGAAATACAATCCACCCAAACGGTATTCGATTTCTTCAGATTCTGGATAAAACTCTATAGCTTGCAATAAATTATAAACAGAAGCTTCGTATTCGCCTAGTTTAATCAGTATATCAGAGCGATTAATCCATGTATCTAATTCGTAATTACCTAATTCTAAAGTGCGTTTAAAGCCTTGCTCAGCTTCTTCAAGAAAGTTAAGTCTTAGGTTTATTGTTGCATATAGTTTCCAATACAACACATTATCACTGTCAATATTTACTGCTTTTTTGATGTAGTGCAATGCTTTTTGATAATTTTTGTGCTTATTGTAAAATTTGGTAATTGCAATCCAACCCTTATCTAAAAGTGGGTCTTCTTCTACAGTGCGGTTAAAGAATTGTACTGCCAAATCATTTTTGCCTAATTTTTCATAGCAATACCCAATGCGTAATAATGCAAAAGATGTTGGGTCTTCTAATGCGAGTGTGATTTTATAATTCTCAATGGCTTCGTTATATTTTTCTTGTTTTTCAAGTACTTTTCCTTTTTCGAGATAAGCGCCAACAAAGGTGTCGTCTGAGATTATAGCAAAATCAAAAGCAGTATTTGCACGCTTATAGTCTTTAATAGAAAAATATTGTCTTCCTAATTGATGCCAAGCAACTTCGCAATAAGGGTTTGTATCTAAATAAGTGTTTAAAAAGTCAATGGCGTCTTCATTCTTGTCTAAAAAATCAAAACAATAAACCACGTTATGTAATGCTGCATAGTCAGTTTTATCGACCTCTAAACATTTCTGAAAATAGATTAGGGCATTTTCAAACTGATCTAAAAAGAGATACTCCATACCAATAAGTCCATAAAGGTCACCTTCTCCTTCTTCCGAACTAGATAGGTCTAATGCTATGAGTAGTGCGCTAATAGCCTCTTTGTGTAAATCCTGTTTAGATAATACATTAGCTTTTTGTATATAGATTTCTTCGTTATTAGGTTCTAAATAATGAAGTTCTTCAAGTATGTCATTGGCTACATCGAATTTATTCTCGATGACCAATATTTCAATTTTAAAAAGTCTAAGGTTTATTGAAGTTGGGTGCTGTTGTAAGCCAAGTTTAATAGCTTTTTTCGCTAAAGAGATTTTACCATTTTCAAGATAATGGTGAATAATGTTTTCAAATTCATTAGAGTCAAAAAACAAAACATCATTTGTTTTTAGCATCGACTCAAATTTTGTGAGGGATATATTATTTAAATCTCCATTTTGACTATACTCCATAGGCAGACATATTGTTCAATAAAATAAATTTAGTGTTATAGTTTGAAGTTTTAATTTTTGCTTGTTAATGTTTTTAACAAAATAATTAACAGCTAATTTTAATTATAGTTGTAGCAATAGTCGTTCCATACTATATATGCTTTCAGATATTTAAAGTTTAAATTGTGTCGAGAATATCAGTTATGATATCACATCCTTTAATAATTTCTTCATTAGAAATGGTTAATGGTGGTGTAATCCGGATAGCTCTGGGCTCAAAGAGGAGCCAAAATAATATTAAGCCTTGGTCTTTTGCTTTAAGAATAATGTCGCTAGTAATCTCTTCGGAATCAGTAATTGCAGCCAGCATTAATCCGCGTCCTCTGATTTCTTTTATTTTAGGATGGCGAAGATGTTGTCTTATTAATTCTTCTTTTTCTAGCGTTTTCTCAATTAAATCCGACTGAATAATTTCTTTTAGAGTCGCTAAAGCTGAAGCGGCTATCACAGGATGACCACCAAACGTAGTGATATGACCTAATTTAGGATTGTCTGACAAAGTCGCCATCATTTCACTAGATGCAGTAAAAGCACCAATGGGCAAACCGCCACCTAGTCCTTTGCCTGTAACTAAAATATCAGGCACACAATCGTAGTTTTCAAACCCAAAAAGTTTACCGGTACGTCCAAAACCAGGTTGTATTTCGTCTAAGATTAACAAAGCGCCTACTTCAGAACATCTTTGTCTTACCTTTTTTAAGTAATTGTTTATGGGTTCAATAAAACCGGCGCCACCTTGGATGGTTTCTAAAATAACTGCTGCTGTTTTCTCAGTAATTTGATTAAGGCAAAATTCACAATTGAATGTAATATGTTTTATGTCTGGTATTAATGGTAAAAATGGCTGTTTACGTTCTTGATAATCCATGAGACTTAAAGCACCCATAGTATTGCCATGATATGCATTTTTAGCAGCTATAATTTCACTGCGACCTGTAAATCTGCGTGCTAATTTCATACTGCCTTCAATCGCTTCAGTACCTGAATTAACAAGATAAGTTGTGTCTAAAGACTCAGGTAAACTGTCAGCCAAAAGCTTTGATAATTCTACAGCAGGTTTTTGGACATATTCGCCATAAACCATGACATGAAGATATTTGTCTAGTTGGTCTTTTATAGCCGAAATTACTTTTGGATGGCGATGACCTAAAGGTGTGGCAGAAACTCCGGCTACAAAATCAAGATGTGCTTTTCCAGAAGTGTCATAAACATAACTACCTTCTGCATGACTAACTTCTAATACTAAAGGATGCGGTGTTGTTTGTGCTTGATATTTAAAGAAATCTTCTTGCATATCAATTGCCTGATTTTTTCTCTTTTTTAGAGTCCTTTTTTACGACTTCTTTTTTCTCTTTTGGAAGATTTCTAGCGGCTTTATTTGCAATATTTTTATCTACAGGTTTAGCTGCTTCGATACGTTGACGGACATCTTCATCAAAGAAATCTTCTGGTGGAATATAATCATCCAAGCCTTTGATGATTGGCAAGTTTAATGGTGGGTCGTCTTTAAATAAATCTTCGACACTAGTTGGTCTTTCTTCACCTCTCCAATCAAAGCCTCGTAATCTATTGGCGTTATTTGGAAATAAAGACTCAGGACTTAAATCACCATCAACTTTATTAATTAGTCGGATTTCTTCAATATCGTTATCAGCGATTTTTATGTTAATACTTCCTGATTTGGATTTATTAATACCGATGAGTTCTCCAAGACCGTTTCTTGAGTAGTAGATAACTTCGGCATTTTTTATAATATCTACATTATACAATTCATTGTCTTTAAATAACCCGATAAGTTGCTTACCTTTTGTCTGGTTGTAGCCATCGTCACTCAAGGTATCTTTACTTACCAAAAAGGCATTATTAAATACTTTTAATGAATCTAATTGTTCGGTTTTTACGTCAGAAATTAAGTGAATCGTATCACCAGACATTTGGTTACCTAAATTCCACATCACAGGTTTTCGTTTTGCAGCAAAAGGGTCTTTTGAGCTATATCGTGCTAAATTAATAAGTTCAGTTAAGCCAGTTTTGTGGTCCGCATGAATCGAATCTGCTTTACCTGCCAAATCACTTTTGTAAATTTTTGCGTTATAAAAAGCTCTAGTAATGCGATGTTCTTCTGGACCAGTAAGCATCAACGTATCGCTATGTATAAAAATAGAATCTTTCTCTTGAACAGTTATTGCTAGTGCACGACCAGTTATAAAAACTGAATCTTTTGCTTTCCAGACTTCAGCATAGTCACCTTTTACGATACTGTTATTGATAGTATCTGTAACTTTTATATTGTTTGTTGCCGAAGCAAAATTTAGAGTTCTATCAAAATAAATACTATCGCCTATGACTTCTCTATCATCATAATTGATTTTTGCATTACGCTGAAAATGTCCAAAATCTTCTTTAGTGTCATAAAATCCGCGCTCACAGTAAATATCGTTGCCTTCGCCATTAATGGTCGAAGGTCCAAATATATAAGCATGTCCAGAATCGTTGAAGAAATCAAGTCGTTTGGTTTTTAGCGTATATTCTGGATTGACTAATACGACACTATCAATAAATTGATATTTCTTAGTGGGCATGTAGTATCTTCCAATCCGACTTGTAATTGTACCTGAAGAATCTCTGACAACTTTACCCGAAACATCATAATAGGCTTGTTGTTTCGTTCTGTCAAAATGAAGTTTTTCTGTAGTTAGCACTGAAGAAGGTTCAGTTAAAACTACATTGCCATGCGCAAAAGCTAATTCTGTTTTGCCGCTATATTCAATATATTTAGCGGTCATAGTAATTGTATCTCCCTGAACCATGCGTACATTACTAAAAGCTTCTACAAAATTTTCTTTTTTATAAAGTACAGCTTTGTCACAATAAAGATTAACACCATTATGTACAAAATGAACTTGCTGCTGGTTGTCTCTAAGAAATGTAGTTGTGCCAGATTCACTTCCTTTTTCGGTAAATCCTTTACCTGCAAAAACGACCTGAAGTTTATCTTTTTTCTGAGAGAAACTTAGTGTTGTAAATGCACAACAGAAAATGAATAGAATGTATTTAAGTATTTTCAAAAACTTTAGTTTTATGGACTACTAACCATTTTACTTTTGCTTTAGTATCAGTTAACAGTTTTTTTAACAACAACAAAGCCAAAGTAAATTTTTACTTTCTCTGAATTGTCTGCTTTCTATCTGGACCAACCGAAACTACTGTAATCGGAATGTTTAATTCTTTTTCTAAAAATTCTACATAACCGTTTAAGGCTTCTGGTAATTGTGATGCTTCTGTCATACCTGTTAAATCAGCATCCCAACCTTTTACTTCGGTATAAATTGGTGTAACGTTTTCTGCTTCGATATTGTAAGGTAAATGGGTGATTTCTTCGCCTTTATATTTGTATGCTGTACATACTTTTAGGGTTTTAAAACCTGAAAGTACATCACCCTTCATCATAATTAATTCTGTAACACCATTGACTTGGCAAGCGTAACGTAATGCTACTAAATCTAACCAGCCACAGCGACGCGGTCGACCAGTAGTTGCACCAAACTCGTGACCAACACGCCCCATCGTTTCACCATCTTTGTCAAACAATTCTGTTGGGAAAGGTCCAGAACCAACACGAGTCGTATAGGCTTTAAAAATACCGTAAACTTTCCCGATTTGATTAGGAGCTATACCTAAACCTGTACATGCACCTGCTGCAGTTGTGTTAGAAGACGTTACAAAAGGATATGTTCCAAAATCAATATCTAAGAGGGAACCTTGTGCACCTTCTGCTAAAATTGATTTACCTGAAGTTTGTGCTTGGTGAACATACTCTTCAGAATCAATGAATTTTAAAGATTTTAAAGTCTCAATTGCATTAAAGAAATCTGCTTCAAGTTCATCTAAATCATATTGAATATCCACATTGTAGAAATCAATCATCGCCTCATGTTTATCTGCAAGTGCACGATATTTATTTTTCCAGCCTGCTAATTCAATGTCACCTACTCGGATACCGTTTCTCCCGGTTTTATCCATGTAAGTCGGTCCAATACCTTTTAATGTTGAACCAATTTTTGCTTTTCCTTTCGAGGCTTCACTTGCAGCATCTAAAAGTCTATGCGTTGGCAAAATAATATGTGCTTTACGAGAAATCAATAATGATTTTTTATAGTCAACATTTTGCTCGTCTAGTTTGTCTAATTCTTTTTTAAATATAACTGGGTCAATAACAACACCATTACCAACTAAATTTACTGTGTCATCATGAAATATTCCAGACGGAATAGTATGTAAGACATGTTTTCGGCCGTTAAAAACAAGCGTATGTCCTGCGTTTGGACCACCTTGAAAACGTGCTATAATATCGTATTTAGAGGTCAAAACATCGACAATTTTTCCTTTGCCTTCGTCGCCCCATTGTAAACCTAGTAGTAAATCTACTGCCATTGTATGTTAGTTTGTGTTATTTTTTTTTCGGTTGCCATAAAAGTAAAGCGAGTGGTTATTGATTTCGATATCAAAAACTTCTTCTATGGTTTTTTTTATAGACTGAATGCGTGGGTCACAAAACTCAATTACTTCTCCGGTATCGGTCAAAATAACGTGGTCATGTTGTTTGTCGAAATATGACTTTTCATAATGTGCTTGATTTTGTCCAAATTGATGTTTACGAACAAGTGCACATTCCAAAAGTAATTCGATGGTGTTGTAAAGAGTAGCACGACTTACACGATAGTTTTTGTTCTTCATTTTGATGTATAAAGATTCTATATCAAAATGTTCCTCACTATCATATATTTCTTGAAGTATGGCATAACGCTCAGGCGTTTTCCTATGGCCGTTATCTTCTAAGAAATTTGTAAAAACACGTTTTACAATTTCTTGATTACTCTCTTCTTTTTTTGCATTCATAATAGGCTGTAAATTTAAACAAATTTGTCCTATTTGAATACTAAAGTTAGACTAAAACTAAAAAGAAATCAACAAGTTTTCAAGGTTATAGAAATTATATTTTTATAATATAATTATACTCTAGTTACCTTGTCAATACCATTTATTTTTTTGAGATTTTCCATGAGTTTTTTCAACATGGCTTTGTTTTTTACAACTACAGTAATTTTTCCTTTAAAAATACCGTCATCACTAGAGAAGTTAAGGCTTTTCATATTCACATGCATGTTTGATGAAATAACCTTAGTAACATCATTGACTAGTCCCAAATCATCTAATCCTGAAAGTACAATTTGTGAAGTGTACTCTTGCTGTGAAGAATCTATCCATTTAGCTTGCATAATTCTGTAAGCATAATTAGATTGAAGGCTTACGGCATTAGGACAATTTTTTTTATGGACTTTAATTCCATCATTAATTGTCAAAAATCCAAATACTTTATCACCAGGAATTGGATTGCAACATTTAGCATGAGTGTAATCTAGCTTTTCTTCTTCTTTGCCAAAGACCAACATGTCATATTTAGAAGTAATTTCTTCTTTATCAACATCTTTTGGCGCATCTGGTTTTCTAGTAATTTTATTTTTAAGATAACTTACCAAGACATTACTTCGTGATGAGGCATAGCTTTTTAGCATGCCATTGTCTATAGTGCCAAGACCCACACGATAAAATAAATCTAACGAAGTTTTAAGCTTGAAATAGTTGACCATTTCATTAACAGACTTTTCATTTAGTGTGATTTTCAGCTGTTTTAGTTTTCTTCTTAAAATTTCTTTACCATCTTCTCCAATTTCTTTTTTATCAGCATTTAAAGCCGATTTAATTTTACTTCGCGCTCTTGCAGTAGTCGAATAGTCAAGCCAATTGCTGTTTGGTTTTGCATTTTCAGAGGTCAATATTTCGACACGGTCACCACTTGTAAGCTCGTAACTTAGTGGAACTAATTTACCGTTGACTTTGGCACCACGAGTTTTCATACCAACTTCGGTATGAATACTGAATGCAAAATCTAAAGGAGTCGCACCTTTGGGTAATGATTTTAAATCACCTTTAGGTGAAAACACAAAAATCTCTTTGGAATATAAATTCAGTTTAAATTGCTCTACAAAATCAACAGCATCTGCTTCGTTATTTTCTAATGTTTCTTGAAGACGGTTTATCCATAAATCCAAACTGTCTTCTTTTTCGTCTTCATTTTTGTATTTATAATGCGCAGCATATCCTTTTTCTGCAATTTCATTCATGCGTTCGCTACGGATTTGTACTTCAACCCAACGGCTTTTTGGTCCTACAACAGTAATATGAAGCGCTTCATAACCAGTAGATTTTGGTGAAGAAATCCAATCGCGTAAACGAATAGGGTTTGGTGTAAAATGGTCTGTTACAATAGAATAAATTTTCCAGGCTAAGAATTTTTCATTTTTTAAATCAGATTTATAAATAATCCTGACTGCAAATTTGTCATAAACTTCATCAAAGGAGACTCCTTGTTTTACCATTTTTCGACGAATACTAAAAATAGATTTTGGTCGTCCTTTAATTTCGTATTTAAGACCTTCCTTGTTCAAAGAATCCTTTATCACTTTCGAAAAATCTTTGATGTAAGTGTCCTGCTCTTCCTTACTATCTTCGATTTTATTTAAAATATCATTGTAAACTTGAGGCTGGGTATATTTTAAGCCTAAATCTTCGAGTTCGGTTTTAATGTTATACAATCCTATTCGGTGTGCAAGTGGTGCGTAGATGTATAAAGTTTCTGAAGCAATTTTCACTTGCTTGTCACTACGCATTGAGTCCATGGTTTGCATATTGTGCAAACGATCTGCAATTTTGATTATAATCACACGTACATCCTCATTTAAAGTCAAGAGCATTTTTCTGAAGTTTTCTGCCTGAAGCGAGACATCCATATCTTTTTTTAAAGAGGAAATTTTTGTTAGTCCGTCTACAATACGAGCTACAGTATCACCAAAAAGCCGTTCTATATCTACTATAGTAAAGTTAGGATTATCTTCTACTACGTCATGAAGTAATGCTGCAGCTATACTTGTGGCATCTAAACCAATTTCTTGTGCAACAATTTTAGCAACTGCAATAGAGTGAAAAATATAAGCCTCACCAGACTTTCGGCGCTGGTCTTTGTGGGCATCGACAGCAACCTCAAAAGCGTGACGGATTAATTTTTTATCTTCACGACTTAGGGTTTGGTAGCTTACTTTTAGTAATTCTTTGTAAGCTTTTGCAATGGCTGCATTTTCTTTTTCGATGGCTTCTTCAGTCATAGAACTAAAGTAATAAGACCAAACGGAATAAGCAATTGTTTTGCAACTAGAATTTTAAGCAAAATTAGTACGAAGTATGAGAAAGAATTTACTCAAGAATAATACTATCTATGAATAACTTAAAAGATTGTTCTTTCTTGTTTCCAATAAGAAATGCAATTTCTTCCATTTGTAGCCCGTCAAAGTTAGGCTGGTCTAATTTATAGCCACGAAAAGCAGGCTCCATTTTGTTAAAGGGAATTGAAATGGTTTCCCAATCTCCTGAAGTATTAAATGTGTAGATGTACGAAAAACGTTGACGATTACTGCTTTTAACTCTAAATTGAAATGGATTACCATCACCTTTAATACGTAGCTGAAATGATTTAAAATTTGAAGAGCTTACAGTGTTGAAATTATAGCGTACAGATGAAAAACCACCATTATTTTTAAGAGATACATCACCTGAAAATTCACCGTAACCAGTATCATTTATTTTAAAATTTCCGTTTGAGCGTCCACCCATAACTACATCATCGACAATTTTCCAATTACGAATATTACTTTCAAAATTAAAATCAAATAGTGTCATTTGTTGGATAGTTATTAATACTAAGAATTGAAATGTGAGATATTTCATAAGTTTTACCTTTTTGCAAAGATAAAGTGAGGGTGTCTTTTGGTTAGAGTATTTGGGATAACTTTAGGAAATGTTTATCTCAAAACTAATTTTTTAATCACATTCTTACCAATTGCTTCGTTAAGCATAGCAATGATTTTTTCTTTGCCATAGCTTAATTCTTCTCTTAATACACTAGAACTCAATTGTACGTAGAGTGTTTCGTGTTTTAGTTCAATGGCAGTCGTGTAGTTGTTAACGCCATTACCCATAAGATTTATCCAAGCATCACGAACATCGACTTTATCCAAACCAGTTTGCAGGTTGTTGCTAGAGACAAATTCTTTAAGAACGTCCTGGATGGATTGGTTATCGTTGTTGCGTTTTGCCATTTTATTCTAGATCTAATTCAATAGGTTCATAGCGTTTATAAAGATATATAGTTTCACGGTTATTAATGACTTTTAAGCTATTTTCGTCAGCTTTTAAAACGGTTTCTTTCCAATTGGTATAAGGTGTTTTGTAGTAAAGATTTAAACTGTTGTTTTCTATTTTTGCTGTAATACCTTCGGCATCTTTTGAGGTAATGTATTTTGAATTAAATCCTGGTTTTAGTTTTTTTCTAAAACCAATTAAACGATCGTTTATGCTTATATAATCAATACTTTCGTTGTACTTATATGGCTTTACATCACCATTAGTGAATTGCACTTCTTCTATTTCCCAATAGCCATTAATATGTTCTAGGTATTCCTCAGGATTTTGAGAACAAGAGGTTATTACAAAAACTAGAATTAGAACAAAAAAACGTTTCATACTACAATTTAATAATTTTATAAGATTGATGAATTTGTTTTACCACATTTTCAGTACGTTCAGTATGTGTATCGCTGATAAAGATTTGTCCAAAATGGGTATCATCTACCATTTTTATAATTTGTGCAACTCGGTTTTCATCTAATTTATCAAAAATATCATCTAGAAGTAGTATGGGAGGCACACCACTTTGCTGTTTTATAAAATCGAATTGCGCCAACTTCAATGCAATTAAAAACGATTTTTGCTGACCTTGACTTCCAAATTTCTTAATTGGATAATCTTCAATTTGAAATATCAAATCATCTTTATGTATACCAATACTGGTATATTGTATGGCGCGGTCTTTACCTAGGTTATTCTTGAGTAATTCGGCTAAATCGGTTTCAAACAAATCACTTTTGTATTTCAAATTCACCGATTCGCTACTATTACTTATGGTTGCATAACGTTTTTTAAAAATTGGGATAAATGTTTTTAAAAATGTATCTCTTTTTTCAAAAATAGGTTGGCCAAAAGTTTTTAGTTGCTCGTTGTAAACTTCTAATGTGTCCGAATTGTATGTGTTATTTAGAGCAAAATATTTGAGTAAAGCATTGCGCTGAGATAAGATTTTATTGTAACCTATTAAATCTTTCAAGTATGCTTTATCACTCTGTGAAATAACACTATCGATAAATTTTCGTCTGACATCACTGCCTTCACTAATTAAATCTCGGTCTGCCGGAGAAATAATTACCAGTGGAATAAAACCAATGTGCTCACTAAATTTCTCGTAGGCTTTACCATTACGTTTTATAACTTTTTTCTGACCTTTTTTTAGTGAAACAATTAATTTTTCGTCGCGCTCGTTTTTATTAAATTGTCCATCAACGACAAAAAACTCTTCGCCATGTTTTATATTTTGTGTTGCTACAGGATTAAAGTAGCTTTTACCAAAAGCTAGGTGATATATAGCATCTAAGGCGTTAGTTTTTCCAATACCATTAGCACCTACAAAACAGTTTATTTTAGTATCAAATTCGAAAGTAGAACTTTCAAAATTCTTGTAATTCACTAAAGTGAGTCGGTTAAGAAACATAAATTGTTTTGTAATCGAAGTGTTTAAAGGTTTGCTTATAGATTTATAAAGCCTGCAAATTATTGAAAAATAACAAATAAATTGGCTTTTAATTCCCAATAAAAATTTTATTTTTGCCCCGCACAAATTAGAAATCATGGCAACTTACAAGAAAAGAGGATATAAGCCTAAAACTCAAAAAGAAAAGGTTGAGGCAATAGAAGAGGATTCAACAACAGCTGAGGTATTTAATACCTTAGACGAGTCTGCTTCCAAAACCGAAGAATGGGTTATCAAAAACCAAAACTATATCTATGCTATAGTTGGCGTTGTGGCTGTAATACTTTTAGCATATATGGGGTACAACAAATTTATTGCAGAGCCTAAAGCTGAAGATGCTATGAACGAGATGGCTGTTGCACAAGGTTACTTTGATGAAGCTCTTAATGCTACAGAAAAAGATTCGTTATTTACACTTTCCTTAGAAGGTGCAGATGGAAAATATGGTATGTTAGATATTGCTAGCGAGTACAGTGGTACTCCAGCAGGAAACTTAGCTAACTATTATGCTGGTACTGCGTATTTAAACATGAATAAATACGATGAAGCTATCAAATATTTAAACGAATTTAAAAGTGATGACCTAATGTTATCTTCTATTTCTAAAGGCGGAATAGGTGACGCTTTTGTTCAGTTAAACCAACTTGAAGACGGCTTAGGTTATTACGAAAGAGCTATCAAGGTCAATGCTAACGATTTTACTACGCCGCTATATCTAAAGAAAGCAGCAATTGTTGCTATGAAGTTAGGTCAAAACCAAAAAGCTTTAGATTATCTAAACCGAATTAAATCAGAATTCTCAAAATCTGATGATGCTACTAACATAGATGTACTCATTGGTAAAGCAGAAGCAAGTTTATAGAATATGGCTACCGAAAATAAAAATTTATCTAACTACGATAAAGCTACAATCCCAAACGCGAAAAATTTTCGGTTTGGGATTGTTGTTTCAGAATGGAATGATACCATAACCGAGGGACTATACAATGGTGCTGTTGATGCGTTAAAGGACTGTGGTGCTTCGGATGAAAGAATTACACGTTGGAACGTTCCTGGTAGTTACGAACTCATTTATGGTTGTAAAAAAATGCAGAGTAATAACGTAGATGTTGTCATAGCCATTGGTTCTGTAATTCAAGGAGAGACAAAACATTTTGATTTTGTTTGTGATGGCGTTACTCAAGGTATTAAAGACCTCAATGTATTGAGTGATATTCCTGTTATTTTTTGTGTATTAACGGATAACAATATGCAACAATCTATTGACCGCTCTGGTGGTAAGCATGGTAATAAAGGTACTGAAGCTGCTATTTCTGCTATAAAAATGGCTCAGCTTCGCAAAGATTGTAGAGGTTACGGTATTAGTATTGGGTATTAGATTATTTTAATATCTATTTCTATCAGTAAATCTTCTTTTGGCAGGTTTTTTGTTAACAATTATTAGGAGTTGTTTTGCTAAAATTACTTGCATTTTAAGTATTTTTGAAAGGAATCATAGTAACTTCAATATATTTTGTTTAATCAAAGAAAACCTAGGCGTTTTAATTACAAATCTCGTTTACAGAAATCTGAAAAGACAGAATCTCACGGGGAATTAAAAGTCAAATGGGATGAAATTAGAGGAAAAACAATTCGAAAGAAAAGTATTTTTACATCTATGCCAGCTCTGATACTATTTTTAGTATCTATTTTCATTTTAATCTATATTCTTGAAGGATATATAAACTAAGTGTTATGGGACCGATAAAATTTAAATTATTTAAAGGATTACCTAGAAATAAAAGATTTAACTATACTCCGATATATTATAAAGGAAAAGAAGATGTAGATGAGTCTGCATATCCTACTAAGTTTGATGCGTATGCCGAGTCTCTCAATAAAAACGACTTCTCTGGTCATTGGCACGAAAATAGAATAAGTAGTAGAAATAGAAATAATTCTGGTTTTAATAAAACTATATTAGTTCTTATTGCTGTTTTTGTTTTAATATTCTTGTTTATAATTGATTTTGATTTATCTATTTTTTCTAGAGGCTAATGTCAGACATAATTCAACTATTGCCAGACCATGTGGCGAATCAGATTGCAGCTGGTGAGGTTGTGCAGCGACCGGCTTCGGTTGTTAAGGAATTACTAGAAAATGCTATAGATGCTGACGCTTCAGAAATAAAATTGATTCTTAAAGAAGCTGGTAAAACACTTGTTCAAGTTATTGATAACGGAAAGGGTATGAGTGCTACTGATGCGCGATTATCTTTTGAGCGTCATGCGACCTCAAAGATTAAATCTGCTGAAGATTTATTTCAACTCAATACCAAAGGATTTCGTGGTGAGGCATTAGCAAGTATTGCTGCTATTGCTCATGTAGAGCTTAAAACAAAACAAGAAAATGACGAGTTAGGTACTTCGATACTCATTGAAGGTAGTACAGTAAAGTCACAAGATGTTACTGTAACGCCAAAAGGAACTTCGGTTTCTGTGAAAAATTTATTCTTTAATATTCCTGCTAGACGAAACTTTTTGAAATCGAATACTGTTGAGCTAAGACATGTCACCGATGAGTTTCATCGCGTTTCATTGGCGCATCCAAATATTGGATTTTCGATGTATCATAATGGTAGTGAAATGTTTAGTTTACAAGCTAGTAATTATCGCCAACGTGTGGTTAATATTTTTGGAACTAAGACCAATGAAAAGTTAGTACCTGTTGAAGAAGTTACAGAGGTTTTGACTGTTTCTGGATTTGTAGGTAAACCAGAATTTTCTAAAAAGACAAAATCAGAACAATTTTTCTTTGTTAATAATAGATTTGTAAAAAGCCCATACCTTAATCATGCCATTAATGCTGCCTACGATGGTTTATTAAAAGACGGATATCACCCAAGTTATTTTCTAAATTTAACCGTAAATCCCAAAACCATAGATATTAATATTCACCCAACAAAAACCGAAATAAAATTTGATGATGAGCATACGCTTTACGCAATTTTACGTTCTTCGGTTAAGCATAGTTTGGGTCAATTTAATATTGCTCCTGTATTAGATTTTAATAGCGATGCTAATTTAGATACACCTTATAACTATAAAGATAAAGCGAGCCAAACACCAACAATTGAAGTCAATAGTACTTTTAATCCATTTGCTGGCGAACAAAGAACTCCGTCATATTCTGATAGTCATAATAGACCGAGCTATTCTAAAACACCACCAGCAAACTGGGAAGGTTTGTATGTTGGCTTAGAATCAAAATCAAATGCATCACAAATAGATTTCTCTGAGCTCACTTTTGAAACAGAAGCTAAAACATCATCAATTTTTAAGTCAGATGCTGTTACACAAAGAAAAACGACATATCAGTTAAGACAAAAATATGTAGTCAGTACTATAAAGTCTGGAATGCTAATCATAGACCAAAACCGTGCACATCAACGTATTTTGTATGAGAATTTATTAGAACAGTTGACTTCAAAAGAGGCAACGACACAACAATTACTGTTTCCTTTGCAATTGAGTTTTTCAAATTCAGATTTAGAAATTGTAAAACAGTTAAAATCTGATTTAGAATATGCAGGTTTTGTATTTTCTGAAGTTAATAACGAACAGTTAACTATAACAGGTATTCCTGTGGGAGTTCCTGAAAGTGAAGTCTCTATCGTTTTAGAACAGCTTATTAGTGATGTTGAAAATGATGTGCCTGACCAAAATTTTAGTGCATCAGATTTATTAGCAAAATCAATGGCTAAAAGTTTAGCAATAAAAACAGGGCAAACTTTAAATGAAGAAGAACAAGAGCATATAGTTAATAGTTTATTTGCATGTAAAGAACCATCAGTATCACCAACCAATAAAACAACATTTATAACATTAAGTGTTGATGATATTGAAAAGAAATTTATGTAACCAATTATGAGATTTCAAATTACAGACGCTGTAAAGCATTTGATTATTATAAACATAATTATGTTTATAGGAACCGTTTCTATCGGAAACGGGCAATCCTTTTATGAATGGTTTGCCTTGTATTTCCCAGTGAATAGTGCTTTTAAACCATGGCAAATTATAACACATATGTTTATGCATGGAGATGGAACACATTTATTATTTAATATGTTTGCTTTATGGATGTTTGGCACTTCTGTTGAGCGTCAAATAGGTAAGAATAAGTTTTTATTTATTTATTTTTCTGCAGGTCTTGGTGCAGTTTTATTTCAATTAGGGTATTATTATTTTAGTTATTTTCCTAATTATAATGAATTAATAGCTTCTGGTATATCGCCAGAGCAATTACAACAAATGTTTGATACAAATAAAATACCAAATTCATTACCAGCAGTACAAGTAGCACAAATAAGAACGATCGGCGAAACCTATTTTGCTTCAATGGTTGGTGCATCTGGTTGTATTATGGGGATTTTAGCAGCTTTCGGGATGATGAATCCTAATGCGGAATTGATGCTTATATTTCTGCCAATTCCTATAAAAGCGAAATACTTTATCCCAGGAATTATTTTATTAGATGTCATTTCTGCAACAACAGGTCAATCTTTTTTCAGTCCAAGTAATACTGCTTATATGGCTCACGTTGGTGGCGCAATCGTTGGTTTTTTAATTATGTGGTATTGGAAAAAGAATAGTATGAATAAATACCGGTGGGATAAGTAATGAGTCAATTTCAGGATTTAAAATATAAGTTTAATAACCTTGATGTTTTTGGTAAAATCATTGCCGTAAATGTCATTGTTCACATTGTTAGTTTTTTACTTAGAGTACTTAAGCTAAGTGGAATTTTAGCTTATTTTCAGTTGCCTTCTGGTTTTAGTGATTTTTTATGGCAACCATGGACATTACTTACTTATGGCTTTTTACATGCTGATATTTGGCATCTACTTTTTAACATGTTAATGCTGTTTTATCTGACTCGCGTTACAGGAAATTTATTTCGTCATAAAATGGTTCTTAATATTTTCTTCTTAGGAATTATTTCTGGTGGCTTATTGTATTTGTGTATCGCAAATTTATGGTCCACTAATTTTTTTGATACAGACAGAAGTATTTTGCTTGGTGCATCAGCAGGAGTATCTGCTTTGTTAATGTTTGTTGGCGTATACATGCCAGATTCTACGATTAGATTATTCAATACATTTACTGTAAAGTGGAAATATATAGCGTTGTTCTTTGTAGTTATTGATTTGGTTCGTATACTTTTAGGTATCAATCAAGGTGGATACATAGCACATTTGGGTGGTTATTTATTAGGTTTCTATTATGCAAAAAAGTTGCAAGATGGCACTGATATTGGTAAAGGTTTTGAAAGACTTGCAGATAGTTTTATGAGTCTTTTTAAACCAAAGTCTACTTTAAAAACTGTGCATCGTAAAAAGAAAACCTCTAAGTCTTCAAAGACCAAAACGGAGTTTAATACGTTAAATAAACAAAAGCAAATAGACACCATTCTGGATAAGATAAGCAAAAGTGGTTATGAAAGTTTAACTGCTAAAGAAAAAGAATTCTTATTCAAAGCAGGTAAGGATTAATGCTATGAAAGGACTTAAATTTTTTGATAAAATTATTTTCTTTGTCAATACATTGGCAGCTTTCCTTTTGTTATTTGCTTACATTTTGCCCTACATTCCACCAAAAAGTTTTTCTCTGCTTTCTGTACTAAGTCTTGCAGTGCCTGTCTTAATTGTAATGAATATTTTGTTTTTACTGTATTGGCTGTTTAATGTCAAAAAACAACTATTACTGTCCTTAGTAGTTCTGTTAATCGGTTTTAACTATATCACATCTATATATAAATTTACAGGTTCCAAAACAGTTGAAGATGCTGATAATTTTTCTGTTATAAATTACAATGTAAGACTGTTTAATTTGTTTGAATGGTTGCCTAATAAAACTGTCGAATCAGATATTTTAAAATTTTTAAAATCAGAAAACCCTACTATTATTAGCTTTCAAGAATATAGAAAAAGTGAAATTTTTAGACTCGATACTTATGAAAAATTCGAGTATGTTTCTAAAGGTAAAGTAAAAAGTGGTCAGGCTATTTTTTCAAAGTTTCCTATAATTAATTCTGGTTTAATCGAGTTTTCTAATACGTCTAACAGTACCATTTTTATCGATGTAGTAAGAATGAATGATACCATAAGAGTTTATAATGTGCACTTACAGTCTTCTAAAGTTAGCACTAAGGTTAGTGATTTACAGAAGCAAGGTTCTGAAGAACTAACAAAACAAATTGGTGAGGTTTTTCAGATGCAACAGTCACAAGCAGAGCTTATAATTTCTCATAAAGCTAAATGCCCTTATAAGTCTATAATTACAGGAGATTTTAATAATACAGCCTATTCTTTTGTTTATGATAAGATAAAAGGTAGTCATCAGGATGCTTTTCGTGTAGCTGGTAATGGTTTTGGTAAGACGTTTAACTTTAACTTTATTCCACTTAGGATAGATTTCGTTTTGGCGGATAGCGATTTTACTGTCAATGGGTTTAAAAACTATGACATAAAATTTTCAGACCATTACCCGATTAAAGCAATTTTAAAGTAGTATAAAACTACAATCTACTGTATCTGCAATAATATGTATGACTAAGCCAATTCCGATTAGTCTTGTTGGTTTTAGTAAGGATAACATTATATATATGCCAACTGCATAATAGCTATGAAGAATATGAAAATTGATACTACAACGGTTTGGGTCAAACATAGGATTTGCTAGCAAATGGTCAATATCGATTAGCATTCCCAAAAGCATTATTAAGTAGGCTTTTTTCCATTTTTGTTTGAACAATATTAAAGCAACTAAAAGTGGTCCAATAACATGAATACTATAGTGTACTATTGATTGAAGCATTAAAATTATAATGTTTGTGATTCCAAATAGTTTATAGCATTTGGCCCTTTGTTAAATAATAAATCTAAAATGCTCAAATTATTTATATAACCATGTTTTTCGGTAAATACTTGCGTATATTTATTAAACTGAAAAGCATTATTTTTTTTTGTATTTACCAAATTTCGAAAGTCGTAAGAGCTGTTATCTGGTATAGTAAAATCTTCTGATAATCTAGTAGAAATTTCTAATTCTAAAGCCTTAGTAAGTAATTCGAAACACTTTAAGTTTAAGTCTAATAGATATTTAAACTCCGTTTTAAAAATTGGCATTAAATCATCAATATAAAACTCATAAAACGGTGACATTCTATAAGCCGAATCAAAAGATTTTAAATGCTTTGATTGCCAATCATCTACTGATGATATTAATACATCTTTAGTTTTTTGACGTAGTTTTTGCGTGTAAGAAACGGGAACAGATAGTGATAGCTTTCCGTTGGCGCTATATATATCACTTCGATTTCTGTAAGTTTGCTTTTGGTAGTTATCACAAACTTCAAAAACGACTTCTTTACTTTTTATTAATGCTACAAAATGTGCAATATTTGGAAAGTATGTGGGATGTAATAGCATTAAAAACCAATTTTATTTAGTGCTATTTTTTGCTTTTTTTTTCTTTCTCCAACGGTTAAAGAATGATAAACCAAATATCATTACTAAAAATGGAATTAGATATGATACACGTTCGCCATTTCCATTTACAGTAGTAAAAACACGATCCCAACGTGGTCTCCAATTTTTGATACCATCGTTAATCCCATCAATACTCATCCAAATAAACACGGGTTTACCAATAACATGATCAAAAGGGACAAATCCCCATGCACGAGCATCTATTGAGTTATGACGGTTGTCTCCCATCATCCAATAGTAATCTTTTTCAAAAGTATACGAATTGACAATTTTACCATCCAAAACGACTTCATTTCCACGAGCAAAAACGTTATGACCTTCATACTCTTGTATCAATCTATCGTATATTGGTAGATTTTGAACATTAAGTTCTGTAGTAGTGCCAGCTTTTGGGATGTATAAAGGCCCAAAGAAATCTACGTTCCACGAGTAGTTAGGATCTCTTGGAAAGGTATTACCGTAAGTACCTTCTTCTTGGATATTCTTTTCAACTGAAATGACTTCAGGGTGATTTTTAAAAGCAGCTATGGCTTTATCTGATGCAGCTGAAATACGATAAGTGTCATCAGAAACTCTGTAAAATGCATCATCAATATCAGCACGCTTTAATACGCTTAAAATTCTATTAACATCAGCTTGTGAGGCCATAGGATTTTTTAGCTTTACATTGTAAGAAAATTGTAATTGTGCTCGGTCTGGTAATTCATTTTTCTTTCCATTTATATACACATAACCTTCTTTGATTTCTAGAGTGTCACCTGCTATAGCAACACAACGTTTTACTAAATTTGTTTTTTTATCAATGGGCTTGTAATAATTACGGTCTGGTGTAAAAATATCCATGTTACGAAGTGTATCAGCTGGTTGACCGAATACGACATAATCATTATTCTTAATTTTTTGAAATCCTGGAATTCTAAAATATGGAAGTTGTAATTTATTTCTCCAAGATGTATTACGCTTTTCAAAATCATCATCAAAGAGGTAAGATTTAACCCCAGCAACAGGAATTGTATCATGAACCATAGGAGCACCAACTGAAGTCATCGGTACTCTTGCTCCATAATGTAATTTACTTACTATTAAAAAATCACCAACCAAAAGCGATTTTTCTAGTGACGATGAAGGAATGACAAAGGGCTGAAAGAAGTATGTATGAACAATTGTTGCAGCAACAATAGCAAATAGTATAGAGGTTATCCATTCACCAGCAGAAGTTTTTGGTTTTAGTTTTCTGTTTTCAACAAAACTCACGTCTGCTATGTAGTTTAAATAATAGAGGTAAAATCCTAATGTTAATATGCAAATGAGTGCATCTAGTTTGGAGTCTTTACCATAAGCTCTTGCAGTTTCTACCCAAACAGCAGGAATCATGATAAGATTTACAATCGGTAAAAAAATAAGAATTACCCAATACCAAGGTCTTGAGATAATTTTCATTAAAATGACTGCATTATATATTGGTAAAAAGGCTTCCCAAGCTTGTTTTCCTGCCTTAACGTAAAGTTTCCAGGTACCAAGTCCGTGAATGACTTGTAGTGTTATAAAAAAGTAGAACCATTCTGTCCAGCTCATAATCTGTGTTTTATTCTATTGTTGGTTGAAAAGTAAATCTAATTGTTTCAAATTTTATACAAATTAACCAATATTTAAGACCTCTTTCATAGTGAAGACCCCTTTTTTATCGGCAATCCATTCTGCAGCAATTACAGCACCCATAGCAAAACCTTCACGATTATGTGCAGTATGTTTTATTTCTATAGCGTCAACTTCAGAATTATAGTTAATAACATGAGTGCCAGGAACATCTAAAATACGTTTAGCTTCAATTTTTATTTCATCAGAATTTGGATTATCTAATGTCCAGTTTTTATAATCTGAATTCAAAATAATATCATTAGCCAAAGAAATAGCAGTACCACTAGGTGCATCTAATTTTTGGGTGTGGTGAATCTCTTCTATATCTAATTTATAATCTGAGTATTTTGTAATGAGTTTCGCTAAAACACGATTGACTTCAAAAAAAATATTAACACCAAGGCTAAAGTTTGAAGCATATAAAAAAGCAGAGTTATTTGAGTTACAATAATCAACAATGTCATCATAATACTCCAGCCAACCAGTGGTGCCAGAAATAACTGGAACTTTAGCATCAATTGCATTTTTTATGTTTGAGACAGCTGTTGAAGGTAAGCTAAAATCAATAGCCACGTCAGAATCTGTAAAATCTAATTCTTTGGTTTTACTATTTGCTTTTAGTGTTATTGAGTGTCCACGATCAATTGCAACACGTTCAATGATTTTCCCCATTTTTCCATAACCTAGTAGAGCTATTTTCATCTGTTATAAATCTAAAATTTGAAATTAACCGTTACACCCAAATCTGAAGAATCTTCCATGGGATTATATTGAAAATGTGGCCGCATTACAAGGTTTTCGTCAACATTAAACTGTAATAAATGGGCATCTACATTTGCATCTATGATATTTAAAACGTAAATACCAATAGTGATTAAGGTCGCAATATCCCTATTACGACGAAATTGGCGTTGTGCTCTTATTAGTGCGTCATCAGATATTATTGGTATGTTTGCTGGATTTCCATTAGCATCGACCCCATAAAATTCGTCATCAGTAAAACCAGCTAAACGTCTTTTAAAGGCATCTCTGTATCGGTTATATTGTTTGTTATTAAAATCATGAACTACAATTCCTGTAGCTATGGCTCCAACTACAATTGGGATTTTCCAATATTTTTTATTGTATGCTTGTCCCAAACCAGGTAAAATAGCAGAGTAAAAAGCTGCTTTAGATGGTCTTAATGGGTCAATTTCTCTTTTGGTAATTATTGCTTTGTCTAATTTAAGCTCATCTATAGTTGTATTGACAGTGCTGTCTTTTTGTACTTGGGCGAACCCAAATATTGAAAACAAAAAATAAACTAATAAAAAATTAAGTGGCTTATTTAGCACTTTTAACGAGTTTTATAATGCGGTTAAAATCTTCTTCTGAATGAAAGGGAATAGATATTTTGCCACTACCATTCTTTGCTAATTTAACGTCAATTTTATGTCCAAAGTATTCTGAAAATTCCTTGATACCTTTTTTAATTGGTTTTGGTATTCCTACAGTTTCAGAACTACTTTTTATTTCTGAAGGATTATTAAGATTTTTTACCAAAGCTTCTGTGGCTCTTACAGAAAGCTTACTACTTATAATTTTTTCATAAACTTCTAGTTGGTCTATCTGATTATTTATATTCACAATGGCGCGACCATGTCCCATTGAGATAAAGCCATCACGCATCCCTGTTTGAATAATCGGGTCCAGCTTTAAAAGACGAAGATAGTTAGCAATTGTCGACCGTCTTTTTCCAACACGTTCGCTCATTTGCTCTTGCGTTAATTGAATTTCATCAATTAAGCGTTGGTATGACAATGCAATTTCGATTGGATCTAAATCTTGGCGCTGGATATTTTCGACCAAAGCCATCTCTAAAGACTCTTGATCATTAGCTATCCTTATATATGCTGGAATCGTTTGTTTACCTATTAATTTTGAAGCTCTAAATCTTCGCTCGCCTGATACTAATTGATATTTGTTAAAAGCTAATTTTCGCACTGTAATGGGCTGAATGACGCCCAACTCTCTTATAGAGGAAGCTAGTTCGCGCAATGTTTCTTCATTAAAGTTCGTTCGAGGTTGAAACGGACTCATTTCAATATCATCAATATCTATTTTGACAATATTTCCAACTACTTTGTCAGCGTTTTTGTCTGATGCAGAATTTATATTATTGTCTGGATCTTTTAACAATGCTGAAAGTCCACGACCTAATGCTTGTTTTTTTGTTGCCTTCGCCATTATAAATTCTTTTTAATAATTTCTTTTGCTAAACTCAAGTAATTGGTTGCACCTCTGCTACTGACATCATAATTGATGATACTTTCGCCATAACTTGGTGCTTCACTCAAGCGTACATTTCGTTGTATAATTGTATTAAACACCATATCGCTAAAATGTTTCTGAACTTCTTCGACAACTTGATTTGATAATCGTAATCTAGAATCAAACATTGTAAGTAATAAGCCTTCAATATCTAATGCTTCATTGTGTATTTTTTGGACACTTTTAATTGTATTTAATAGTTTACCCAAGCCTTCTAATGCAAAATATTCACATTGAATTGGAATAATTACAGAATCTGCAGCTGTTAATGCATTTAATGTCAGTAATCCTAAAGAAGGAGCGCAGTCCATAATTATGTAGTCGTAATCATCTCTAATTCCAGTTAAGGCTTCTTTAAGCATGTATTCGCGATCATCTTTGTCAACGAGTTCAATTTCAATAGCTACCAAATCTATATGTGCCGGAATGATATCTACATTTGGAGCATTAGACTTTATGACAGCCTCTTTGGCAGATTTAGTATGTTCTAAAACTTGATAAGAACCGACCTCGACACCATCGACATCTATACCTAATCCTGAACTAGCATTTGCTTGTGGGTCAACGTCAATGAGTAATATTTTTTTCTCTAAAACTCCTAGAGACGCTGCTAAGTTTACAGATGTTGTTGTTTTGCCAACTCCACCTTTTTGATTTGCTATGGCAATGATTTTACCCATTAAATGACTTGGTTTATTAAGAGTTTAAAAATACGATTATTTATGGGTTTTGAAAACGGAAGTTGTTAACAGTTACAATGGTTGTGTGGCAACTAATTTTTTTAGTATAGAGCGTGTTATTCTTAAAATTTTATCTGTAACTCGCTTTACAAACAATGATAAAATTAAACTGAAGTATGGTTTTTTCCGTCTTTTAAAAATGGTAATTGTAAAAATTTTAAGATATTAAAATACAACGATTCAGAATATTTATTAATATTATTTTAATTGGCTTTATAGAGTATTAAGTGAATTATCTTATCAAAACTTATAGCCTAACTTAAAATTCAAATTTTTAAATCTAGAGTTGATGGTATTCATGTCATCAATATAAATATTAAACTTGTAATCTGGATAGTAGCTTAGTGTAAATTCAAAATTAGTTAATACTTGAGCACCTATTTCAAAACCATAAATAACTTTTGTGTCTGAGCTATCTATATTTTGAAAAAGGATATTAGTATTGTCTGTATAGCTATAATTCAACAAAACAGCACCTATAGAAGCACCCAAAAAAGGATTTATTTTCGCCTCACTTTTTGAAAAATAGTATTTAGGTGCAAATGTAATTTGGGTAGATGAAATTTCGCTTTTATAAATCCCAAAATCGTATTTGGTTTTAAAATTATGTTGCAAAGTAAAGTCGTAAAACAGTCGTCCGGTCATACTTCCTAGATGTTTAGGTGATATATTTACACTAGCATAAACACTTAAACTGCCTTCTGTATTTTCGGATGGTGGATTACTATTCAGTGTAAACTCAAGTTCTTGAGAATAATAGCCTAATCCCATATCATAATTAATGATACTTTTTTGATTTGCGTAAGATTGATTTTTTTTCTGGCGTTCTGATAATTCAAAATTTTCAGAATAGTTTTCGCAGATATCATATTCGTCTATAAGTTGAATGATTGAATCCTCGGAAATATCACTTTTTGAAGCCTTTGTTCTCACCATAAGGCAATCATTAAATATAACTAAAAGGTTTCCACGATTTTTAGCATTAGTAGCTTGATATGATAAGTTTTCCAAATAAACTAAACCTGTAGAATTCTTTTTGTTTTCTATGTAATACCTGTTGGTAGCAATGGTTTTATAGAATCCTATTTGAGGTGTATCTTTTAAAATCTTAATTTCAGTATTTACACCACCAATATTAAGTTTACTTGATTGTGAAAATAATGGCTGGGAAAGGAGTAGTGCTAGTGCAACAAACGAAAATACATTCTTATAATTCATAACTTTTTTTAAGTAAAGTTACATATAAATGCCTAACCGGAATAATTGAAGAAATCAATCAATTAAGATTTCTAAAATCTGAATAGCAGCATTACTAATTTTTGTTCCTGGCCCAAATACTGCAACAGCACCAGCATCAAATAAGTATTGGTAATCTTGCTTTGGAATTATACCACCAACAATAACCATAATATCATCGCGACCATAAGCTTTTAACTCTTCAATGACCTGAGGTACTAATGTTTTATGACCTGCAGCTAGTGATGATACACCTAAAATATGTACATCATTTTCAACAGCTTGCTTAGCGGCTTCTTTAGGTGTTTGAAAAAGAGGGCCAATATCAACGTCAAAACCAACATCTGCATAGCCTGTTGCTACCACTTTTGCACCACGGTCGTGACCATCTTGCCCCATTTTTGCAATCATAATTCGTGGACGACGTCCATCTTGATTTGCAAATTGGTCTGCCAATTCTCGCGCTTTTTTAAAGCTGCTATCGTCTTTTATTTCTTTACTATACACACCTGAAAAAGATTTTATTTGTGCTTTGTAACGTCCAAATTCAGCTTCAAGGGCATCACTTATTTCGCCTAGAGTTGCACGTTTTCTTGCTGCATCTACTGCTAAAGCTAATAAATTTTCTTTTCCTGATTTAGCAGCTACTGTTAATTTAGTTAATGCATCAGTCACTTCAGTTGTATTTCTCTCAGCTTTAATTTGCTCTAAACGCTCTATTTGTTGCAGTCTTACAGTTTGGTTATCTACTTCAAGAATAAGTAATGGGTCTTCTTCGTCTAGTCTATATTTGTTAACACCAACGATGATGTCTTGACCAGAATCTATTCTAGCTTGTTTTCTAGCAGCAGCTTCTTCAATACGTAATTTTGGTATTCCGGCTTCTATGGCTTTTGTCATTCCGCCTAATTCTTCAATCTCTTCAATTAATTGCCACGCTTTATGAGAGATATCATGTGTCAATTTTTCAACATAATAACTACCAGCCCATGGATCAACTGTTTTTGTTATATGAGTTTCTTCTTGCAGGTAGATTTGTGTGTTTCGTGCAATACGAGCAGAAAAATCTGTTGGTAATGCAATGGCCTCGTCTAAAGCGTTGGTATGCAAACTTTGTGTGCCCCCAAAAGCAGCTGCAGAGGCTTCAATACATGTTCGAGCTATATTATTAAAAGGGTCTTGTTCTGTTAAACTCCACCCTGAAGTTTGGCAATGTGTTCTTAATGCTAATGATTTTGGATTTTTTGGATTGAATTGCTTTACCAATTTTGCCCAAAGCATTCTTGCAGCACGCATTTTGGCAATTTCCATAAAGTGATTCATCCCTATAGCCCAAAAGAAAGATAGTCTAGGAGCGAAAGTATCAATATCCATACCAGCTTCTAATCCTTTTCTAATGTATTCCAAGCCATCGGCTAGAGTGTATGCTAATTCTATATCGCAAGTCGCACCAGCTTCTTGCATATGGTATCCTGAAATACTAATACTATTGAATTTTGGCATATGATTGCTCGTGTATTCAAAAATATCAGAGATAATTTTCATAGATGGTGTTGGTGGATAGATGTAGGTGTTTCTAACCATAAACTCTTTTAGAATATCATTCTGAATCGTTCCTGCTAAAGCTTTAGGATTTACACCTTGTTCTTCTGCAGCAACAATATAAAATGCCATAATAGGTAATACAGCTCCATTCATAGTCATGGAAACAGACATTTTGTCTAAAGGAATTTGGTCAAATAAGACTTTCATATCTTCAACCGAATCTATAGCAACACCAGCTTTGCCAACATCACCAACTACTCGTTCGTGGTCACTATCATAACCACGATGTGTTGCTAAATCAAAAGCCACAGAAAGGCCCTTTTGCCCAGCAGCAAGATTTCTTCTGTAAAACGCATTACTTTCTTCAGCTGTTGAAAAACCAGCATATTGACGAATTGTCCAAGGTCTACGCACATACATTGTGGAGTAAGGTCCACGAAGGTTAGGTGCAATACCAGCAACAAAGTCAAGATGCTCAATATTCTTGACATCTTCTCTTGAGTAGCTTTGTTTCACATCAATACCCTCAGCAGTTTTAAAAACAGCTTTTTTTGAACTAGGTGTTTTTTCTTCTCGAGATTTTATAGAAATGTGTTGGATGTCTTTTCGTTTCACTAGAATTTTATTTTTGCTAAATACTTGTCAAAATCAAACTCTAACGTTGTATTTATATCAATAATCAAGTTTTTGTCTTTTGGAAATGCTATATAATACTTATGCAGATATGTGGTAGGATTTTTCTTCCCCTTATCAAAAACTTTAT
>CAJQQC010000019.1 GCA_905480385.1 uncultured Winogradskyella sp. | reverse complement strand
AAGCGTGCCATCTATATGTACGGCAGATTTTAAATCTTTTAAATCCCAGTGAAAATTTGCTTTTCCTCCAACTCTATAGGGCTTGTCTAAAAATAAATCCCATACAGTATTTAAAGCATTTATTTCAACTTCTCCATATCCAAAACCAGTTTTAGAAGGGTCAATAAAAACTTCGAAATCATTATTTAAATAGATTATGGCATCTCTTTTTGTAATGTCACCCCATATATGTGGTTCCTCCATTATAGCATACACATACAAGAACTTATCATCCCATAACATTTTTGCTTTAGTATTAAACTTTGGTGTTTTTATACCTTCTATATCTATAAATGAGGATGTATAAAGTGCATTTTTCCAACTAGCCTCCTCAGCTAAACCATCAACTTTTATTGGTGTATTAGTCTTAGTAACAATATAGTGCTTGGGTATAGCAATATCTTTTGTAACGTCAATTGAAATAGGGAGTACTACTTCAGCTTGGTATTGTTTACAAGAGTTAAAGAATAGAAATACTATAAATACTAGAATTAGCCTCATTACAGTTTGAAATAATCGATATAATTCTGTAAATCCTTATCGCCACGACCAGATAAATTCAGTACGATAACATCTTCTGGTTTAAAGGTTTTGTGCTCAAAAACGGCCAAAGCATGAGATGTTTCTATCGCTGGAATAATACCTTCTAATTGTGATAATTCTAATCCAGCTGTCATGGCTTCATCATCTGTAATTGATATAAATTCTGCACGACCAGTCTTGTAAAGGTTAGCATGCATAGGTCCAACTCCAGGATAATCTAATCCAGCAGATATAGAATAAGGCTCTGTAATTTGTCCATCACCTGTTTGCATCAACAAGGTTTTACTTCCATGAATAATACCTTCTTTACCCAAAACGGAGGTTGCTGCACTTTCACCGGTATCTATTCCTTTTCCGGCTGCTTCAACCGCGATGATATTTACATCTGTATTGTCTAAATAATGGTAATAGGTTCCTGCAGCATTACTACCACCACCAACGCAAGCAATTAAATAATCAGGGTTTTCAGTGCCTTCTTTTTCTATTAATTGTTTTTTTATTTCTTCTGAAACAACTGCTTGAAAACGTGCTACCATATCTGGATAGGGATGTGGACCAACTACACTACCTACAATATAATGGGTGTCAACAGGATTATTAATCCAATCTCGCATTGCTTCGTTAGTCGCATCTTTTAATGTGCGACTGCCTGATAAAGCTGGAACTACCTTTGCGCCGAGCATCTTCATTCGTGCTACATTTGGTGCTTGTCTTGCGATATCAATTTCTCCCATGTAAACGACACATTCAATACCCATTAAAGCACAAACAGTAGCAGTGGCAACACCATGCTGTCCAGCACCTGTTTCTGCAATAATTCTTGTTTTACCTAAACGCTGTGCAAGTAGAATTTGTCCGATGGTATTATTAACTTTGTGTGCGCCAGTATGGTTAAGGTCTTCGCGTTTGAGATAAATTTTAGTATTGTATTTTTCTGAAAGACGTTTCGCTAGATAGAGTGGAGAAGGCCTTCCAACATAATCTTTTAATAGTTGGTGGAACTCTTCTTGAAATGATTCCTCAGCAGTTATCTTTAAATAATTCTGACGTAACTCTTCAATGTTTGGATAAAGCATCTCTGGTATGTATGCTCCTCCAAATTCTCCATAGTAACCTTTTTCGTTAATGTTGTAAGTCATGCTTAAATTTTTCTAATTTATTTATATTCTTTAATCCAGGCTCAATTTCAAACTTACTATTTACATCAATAGCATAACAGTATTTTGAAGCTGGATCTTCTTGAAATTCTTTTAATTTTTCAACTTCATCGAAACCGATACCACCACTTAAAAAGTAAGATGTGGTTGATGGGTAGTCTTTTAATACATTCCAATCAAAGGTGTAGCCATTTCCACCTAGTAATTCTCCTTTAGTGTCAAATAAGAAGTAATCCACAATGCCCTCATAGGGTTGAAGAACATCAAAATTAAATTCATTTCTTATACTGAAAACTTTAATGATTTCAATATGTGATGTTTTTAAAGTGTTACAATATTCTGCAGATTCTATTCCATGTAATTGAATGGCTTTTAAATCGTGTTTTTCTATCATTTGAAAAACTTTATCTAAATCTGCATCAACAAAAACACCTGTTTTAGTTATGGTTTCTGTAAGTTTAGGGATTTCAGTATCAAAAAAACGAGGTGATTTATCATAAAAAATAAAGCCCATATAATCTGGCTGTAAACGACCAACAGCCTGCATATTATCTTGATATTTCATTCCGCAAACTTTTAACTTCATGATTCTAGATTTTGAATAAATTTTAATGCAGATACTCCTGGATTATCTGTTTTCATAAAGTTTTCGCCAATTAGGAAGCCTTTGTAACCATAAGGTTTTAATTCTTTTATTGCTGATACAGAACCAATACCACTTTCAGAAACCTTTACAAAGTCATCAGGTATTTTTATGCTTAGTTTTTTTGAAGTTTCTAGACTAACGTGAAAGGTTTTAAGGTTTCTATTATTTACGCCTAGCATATCCAATGAAGGCATAATGGATTTATGTAATTCAGCCTCATTATGTACTTCTAATAAAACATCTAGTTGTAAACTTTTAGCAAATTCTGAAAATTGCTTTATTTCAGCTTTTGATAAAATGGCAGCTATTAGTAAGATGACGTCTGCACCATAGGATTTAGCTTCTAAAATTTGATACTCATCAATTATAAATTCTTTTCTCAGTATTGGTAAATTACAAGAAGCTCTGGCAACTAAAACATCATCTAGACTGCCTCCAAAATATTTTCCATCAGATAAAACAGACATTCCACAAACACCAGATTTTTCATATCCAGATGCTACGTCTTGTACGTTTAAATCATGATTTATAATAGACTTTGAAGGAGATCGACGTTTGTGTTCTGCAATAATGCCACTGTTACTTTGTCTTAAGTTTTGAGCAAGTGAAACTATTTCTCTATTGAATAAGACAGATGCTTCTAACTGTGATGTTGGGATAATTGATTTTCGTAAATCAACTTCCAATCTTTTATCTCTTACTATTTTGTCTAAAATATTCATTTACTTAATGCTATAAGTTTATCTAAACTTTGCTTTGCTTTACCACTTAATAATGACTCTTTTGCTAATTCAAAACCTTCACTATGTGAAATTTGTCTACTGGTTGCAATAGCTAAACCTGCGTTAGTACAGACCACATTATTTTGAGCCTCTGTGCCTTTTCCATCAATAATATTAACAAATAGATTTGCGGCTTCTTTTATGGAGTCGCCCCCAAAAATCTCAGATGGTTTTATGGTTTTTAAACCTAAATCTTGAGGTGAAAATAAGGTCTCTGAATGATTTGAAATTAGTTTTGCTTTACCGGTCAAAGAAATTTCATCATAACCATCTAAAGCGAAAACGATATTGTAATTTTTATCTGTTTTTTGATATAAAAAACTGAAGAGTCTTAAGATTTCTAAATTATATACGCCCAATAATTGGTTTTTAGGAAAGGATGGATTTACCATTGGTCCTAGCATGTTAAAAAATGTTTTAACGCCTAACTCATTTCTTATTGGAGCCACATTTTTCATAGCTGGATGAAACAAAGGTGCATGCAGAATACAGATGCCAGATTTGTCTATACAGTTTTTCAAAAAGTCTTCATTATTAGAAAATTTTACACCTAAATGTTCCATTACATTAGATGATCCAGAAGTTGATGATACACCATAATTTCCATGCTTAGATACATGAATACCTGCGCCAGCTGTAATAAATGATGATAATGTTGATATATTAAAAGTATTTTTACCGTCACCACCAGTACCAACGATATCTATAGCATTATAATCACTTAAATCTATTGGAATACAAAGCTCTAACAGGGCATCTCTAAAGCCACGTAATTCCTCAATAGTAATATTTCGCATCATATATACCGAGAGAAAACAAGCAATCTGACTTGGGTTGTACATATCGTTAGATATGTTAACAATAATCTGCTTAGCTTCTTCTGTAGAAATTGTTTCGTGTGCTATGAGTCTGTTTAATACGTTTTTCATGTTCTTTCTAACTATTCACCCAGTTTTTCAAAATTTGTTTTCCATCTGGAGTTAAAACAGATTCTGGATGGTATTGTACACCTTTTACATCGTAAAATTTGTGGCGTAAGGACATAATTTGTCCGTTTTCGTCAAATGATGTAGCTTCTAGACTATCTGGTAAATTAGTGTCAACAACCCAAGAATGATAACGACCGACTTCAAAAGTCTTGTCTAAACCCTCAAATAAGTTTTCGTCATCAACAGACAGAGTTATATTAGTAGATACGCCATGAAAAACAGTGTCTAAATTTTCTAGTATACCTCCAAAAACTTCACCTATAGCCTGTTGTCCTAAACAAACACCAAGAATACTTTTTGTAGGTGCATATCTTTTGATAATATCTTTTAATAATCCAGCTTCATCTGGTATTCCTGGGCCTGGAGAAAGGAGAATTTTATTGAAATTATCAACTTCTTCAAGGGTTAATTTATCATTTCTTTTTACAGTAACTTCACAGTCTAAATCTTCTAAATAATGAACAAGATTATAAGTAAAGCTGTCGTAATAATCTATAACTAAAACTTTTTTCATATTTAAATTTCTTTTGCAAGTTCAATGGCTTTATTTAAAGCTCCTAACTTGTTGTATACTTCTTGTTTTTCGCTTTCTGGATTTGATCTAGAAACTAATCCAGCACCAGCTTGCCAGTTAAGCTTGTAATCTTTACTTAAAAAAGTTCTAATCATTATCGCATGATTGAAATTGCCTTCAAAATCCATAAAGCCTATAGCGCCACCATAATAACCTCGGCTTGTTTTTTCATATTTCTCAATCAGTTTCATGGCTCTATGTTTTGGTGCACCACTCAAAGTGCCTGCGGGAAATGTATCTGCTACGACTTGCATGGTTGAGGTCGAGCTATGTTTGTGGCCAGTAACTTTACTTACTAAATGGATAACGTGTGAGAAAAACTGAACTTCTCTATAAGTTTCAACTTTCACTTTGTTTCCGTTTCGACTTAAATCGTTTCTGGCTAAATCGACAAGCATGACATGTTCCGCATTTTCTTTTTCGTCATTTATTAATTCTTCTGCGAGTACAGCATCTTTTTTGTCATCACCAGTTCTTTTAAATGTACCTGCGATTGGATGAATTTCGGCCAAACCATTATCAACTATGAGTTGTGCTTCTGGTGAACTACCAAAAATTTTAAAGCTCCCGTAATCGAAATAGAAGAGGTAAGGCGAAGGGTTAATACTTCGTAATGCACGATATACATTA
The DNA here is from genome assembly GCA_905480385.1 of uncultured Winogradskyella sp. Classification (GTDB taxonomy): domain Bacteria; phylum Bacteroidota; class Bacteroidia; order Flavobacteriales; family Flavobacteriaceae; genus Winogradskyella. The sequence goes on along the minus strand of CAJQQC010000019.1, from coordinate 5,496 downwards.
AAATCGTCTCCAGAAAATTCTTGTGTAAAGCGTCTTGACAATACTAATTGAAATACATCACCTCTAGCACAATGTTTTTTAGCTAAATCTACTTGTTCTAAAAATTCTTCATCAGTAAGATTTGATAAAATATTACCATTAGTGTTAAAATTGAATGACGCAAAATTTTGAACATTGATGAGTTTGTCCACAGCATCGACATTGCTTTCTAAACCGTCTGGACAGTGCGCAAATATGTAGGCTTCATTTTTAAAATGATTTATTGCTATGATGTTTTGATACACTGCATAGTATAAATCTGGTATTTCAACAGAGTCCTCTTTTTTAGAAATAGTAATATCTTCAAAATATCTCACTGCGTCGTAAGCAGTATAGCCAAAAATACCATTATTTATAAATTTGAAATTTTCTTCAGAATTTGAGCTGAAGCGTTTTGTAAACTGTTGAATTTCTTCTACAACATTTGTCCATTCTGTGATGACTATTTCAGTAGAACTTCCGTCAGGAAAATTCTGAAATATAACTTCATTCTCAACTTTTATAGAGGCTATTGGGTTAAAACAGATATAAGAGAAATTCTTATGATTTCTATGATAATCACCACTTTCTAATAGAATGCTGTTAGGAAATTTATCGCGCACCATATAATAGACTGAAACAGGTGTAATGGTATCAGTTAAAATCTTTTTGTAGTGTGTGTGTAAATTATATGTTTTCATAAATTTAAAAGAAAAAAGGCTTGTCGTGAATGACAAGCCTTTTTGGTATTTTAGTTAACACAATGGACTATTTCACGAACGTTTCGTTAGTAAAATTCCACCACCATGTTTGTTGTTTTTTCATTTAATGTCAAATATAGAAATGAAATATATGAATTCAAACTAATTTTAAGATTTTTAACAATCTAGAAAGATAATGTTACAAATAATTCAAAATCATCATAAATAGCTTTGTCTTTTAAATCATTAAAAAAACTCGGTGAGCCATATCTTACATCAAATTTAGATCTGTCTACAATTACTTTTGCAGTTGCCGAGTTATCTTCTACTGCCATAGTAAAGTTTATAGGTTTTGTGATGCCTTTTATTATTAAATTACCAGAAATATCATGGTTTTTATCATCTAACTTATTCACTTTAGTAACGGTGAAAGTTGCTTTATTATGTTTTTCAACGCCAAAGAAATCATCAGATTTAAGGTGGCCTTCTAAGTTAGCTTTTCCTTTACCTTCTAAATCTGTAACAGTAATAGAAGTCATATCTATAACAAAATTACCACCAGTAAGTGTTTTACCATCAAACTGCAGTGAACCACTTTCTAATTTTATAGTTCCTTCATGTTGTCCTGTTACTTTTTTACCTACCCATTTTACGGTACTTTGCTCAGTATCTACTTTTTTATCAATCATCGTAGTGAATGAGTAAAATGATAGTGCTAAAATTCCTAATGTTAGTGTCTTTAAATTTTTCATTTTCTGTTTAATTTTAATTATTAAGTTTTAATAAAAGGTTATTTAATTGTTTTAATTCTTGTTTGTTTAAATGTTTAGTAATGTTCTGTTCAGTGTTTTCAATGATTGGGTCTAATCCATCTAAGATACTTAGTCCTAAATCTGTAATGGAAATTTCAACCTTGCGTCTGTTGTTTTTGCAAATAATTCGTTTAACAAACTTTTTCTTCAACAGTTTATCTACCAATCGCGTTGTATTACTCATTTTATTGATCATACGCGTTTGAATATCTTGTAGATTAATAGCTTTCCCTTTTTGACCTCTTAAAATACGCATGACGTTATACTGTTCAATTGATAAGTCGTGAGGTTTTAATTGATGCAAAAGCGTGTCTTTAATTTTACTATTTATATGGAATATACTTATTAAAGTAGCCTTTGCCTCTGATATGCTAGAGGTAGATTTCAATATATTTTCCAATTCTTTCATATACAACAATTGTATATACAAATGTATAATGAATTTTATATATAAGTTTTAATTTTTTGTTAAAACTTTAATAGCGTGTCTGTGCATGCGTAACTTTATGGAATGAAAAGAATATTGCTAGTTCTAATTTTGCTTTGTTTTGCTTGTAATACAAACGATGAGCTTAAAGTATACAATTATGATGGTATAGCACCATTAATTAACAAAACAGATGATAAAGTTCATGTTGTAAATTTTTGGGCAACTTGGTGTGCACCTTGTGTCAAAGAATTACCATATTTTGAAAAAATAAATAAAGTATACAAGGCAAAAGGTGTTGAATTATTATTGGTTAGTCTTGATTTTCCAAGAAAGTACGAAACAAAACTAAAACCATTTTTAAAAGAGAAACAACTAAAATCAGAGGTTGTTTGTCTTAATGATGTTGACCAAAATAGATGGATACCAGCAATTGATACAACATGGTCTGGAGCAATACCAGCAACAATGATATATAAAGGTAATAAACGGAAGTTCTATGAGAAATCGTTTACCTACGAAGAATTAGAAAAAGAAGTACAACAATTTTTAAAATAGATTTATTATGAATTTTTCAAATCACGAATACAAAAATGCTAATAAGTTTAGCGTGAGTAAAACACTCAGAATATTTACAGTATTAATCTGCTTTGTATGCTTAACAGCATTTACTACCAAAACAGACGCAGGTAGTTATAAAGTAGGAGACGTTGCTACAGACTTTTCTCTTATAAACATTGACGGTAAGATGGTATCACTTTCGGATTATAAAACAGCAAAAGGTTTTGTGGTAATTTTTACTTGTAACACATGTCCATACGCTGTGGCTTATGAAGATAGAATTGTCGATTTAGACAAAAAATACGCTTCAAAAGGGTATCCTGTAATTGCTATAATGCCCAATGATACTGATGTTAAGCCAGGAGATAATATGCAAGCGATGCAAGCCAGAGCAAAAGCTAAAGGTTTTACATTTCCTTATTTAATGGACGATGGACAAAAGATATACCCACAGTATGGTGCTACAAAAACACCTCATGTTTATATTTTAGAAAAAACTACAAAAGGTAATATTGTGAAATATATTGGAGCGATTGATGATAATTATCAAGATGCTGCTGCTGTAAAAACTAAATATGCTGAAAATGCGATTGATGCGCTTTTAGCTGGCAAAGAAATAGCTCAAAAAACTACGAGAGCAATAGGTTGTTCAATCAAAGTAAAGTAGATATTTTTACATCTTAAAATGTTAAATAAAAATTCGGAGTGTAACACTTCGGATTTTTTTACGTCTATATCATAAAGAAATGTTAATTTTGTTTAAAGAAATTAAAGTTAATGGCTGATTTGCAACAAAAAGATTGGACAAAACTACTGTTTGAAGACAATAATTCAGTGGTTTTGGATGTTAGAACACTAGATGAAGTTGAAGAACTAGGAATAATCCCTGAAGCAATTCACATCGATATTTTTAAAGGTCAAGGCTTTATTGATGAAATTCAAAAGTTAGATACATCAAAAAATTACTTTGTGTATTGCAAAGCTGGAGGCAGAAGTGCGCAGGCTTGTGCAATTATGAATCAGTTAGGTTTCGAAAAAACATATAATCTTCTCGGCGGTTTTACTGAGTGGGAAGGCAAAGTCAATCAAATATAAAATCAATCAAATCATGAAAAAATCAATACCAATTTTCGCGTTAAGTTTATTAATGGCATTTACTGTAAGCTGTGTCAATAAAAAAGCAGATTCTAGTGACATTAAATTAGTTACTGCAGACGAGATGAAACAAATAATTGAACTTGAAGATGTTCAAGTAGTAGATGTTAGAACAGCCTTTGAATTCGAGGCTATACGTGTTAAATCAGCTCAAAATATAGATTTTAATTCACCAACATTTGATAAGGATATTCAAAAATTAGATAAATCAAAACCTGTAGTTTTGTATTGTAAAGGTGGTGGCAGAAGCGCCAAGTGTGCAAAAAAACTAAAAGATGCAGGCTTCGAAAAAATCTATGACTTAGAAGGCGGTTTATCCAAATGGGAACATTCTAAAATTCTCAACATCGAGAAAAAATCATAAAGCATTTAAAACCGAACTTAAAACGTTCGGTTTTTTTATGCGCTCAATTCTTAAGGTTTTTATAAATTAGACGACATTTAAGTAGTAAAATCATCACAACCTATAAATTTGTGCTTCAACCTTAATTTATGTCTATTAAAAAGCGTTTCTTTTTTGCAATACTTACTTTAGTTTTTACTGTTTCTGTTTTTTCACAAAATTATAGTCCAGCAAGTTGGGAGTATTCAGTTGAAAAGATTTCGGATTCTGATTACCTAATAAAGCTTACCGTAACATTACAAGAAGGCTACAGTATTTATTCGCAATATGCAGTAGAAGAAGATGGTTTTGCGCCTCAGACTTATTTTGAATTCAAAAATCAAGAAGGCAATTACAAGTTAATTGGTAAAACTTCTGAGCCTGATGCTAAACCCAAATACGATAAGCTGTTTGATGAAAATGTCAAAAAATTTAAAGATAAAGCCATTTTCTCTCAACTAATATCATTAATAAATCCAGATTTTAATTTAGTAGTAATTACCGCAGAGTACCAAACTTGTAATGATGAAAGATGTATTTTAGGTGATGATACTTTTAAGTTTAACTTGGACGGTTCTAAGCTTGAAGAAGAAGCTATAAACATAGACGATCGTAGCCAAAAGCTATCAGATGAATTAAAGTTAAATGTAACCGGTTGGGACAAATACGAAAAACAAGATATCGAAAAGAAGAGTAATTTCTCTATTTTTATTTTAGGGTTTCTTGGAGGTTTGATTGCGTTATTAACACCATGTGTGTTCCCAATGATTCCTTTGACGGTCTCATTTTTTACTAAAAGTTCTGGTGATTCTAAGAAAGGATTATTCAATTCTATCCTATATGGATTTTTTATCTTTTTGATATATGTATTACTAAGTATTCCGTTTCACTTATTAGATTCACTAGACCCAGGGATTCTAAATAATATTTCCACAAATGTAACATTGAATATTATTTTCTTTATCATATTTATTGCTTTCGCATTTTCATTCTTTGGTTGTTTTGAATTGACATTACCTCAATCTTGGAGTGCAGCGATGGATAGTCGCGCCAATAAAATTGGCGGCTTTATCGGCGTATTTTTTATGGCCTTGACCTTAGCTATCGTTTCATTTTCTTGTACAGGTCCAATTTTAGGAACGCTATTAGGAAGCTCTTTAACGTCAGATGTTGGTGCAATGCAACTAACTATGGGAATGAGTGGTTTTGGCTTAGCATTAGCATTACCATTTACTTTATTCGCTATGTTTCCTAAATGGTTAAACTCATTGCCTAAATCTGGTGGCTGGTTAAATACAGTAAAAGTAGTTTTAGGTTTTATAGAATTAGCATTAGCACTTAAATTCTTGTCAAATGCAGATTTAGTAGAACATTGGGGATTATTAAAACGTGAAATTTTTATTGGACTATGGATTATTATAAGTATTGGCTTGATATTAT
>CAJQQC010000018.1 GCA_905480385.1 uncultured Winogradskyella sp. | reverse complement strand
CTAAATAATATAACTAAATTAAAATCAATACTTTGAGATATAAATTCTTTAGGTTTTAAAATTGAAACACTACGTTGCTCATTACTTTCAATTGCCTTTTTTAAAACACCTAAATCTGGATGAAGATTTTCTGTTACTAACGCAATATTAGTTTTTTGATCAATGATTTCAATTGCAAAGTTTTTATAATTATTGACTTTGTTTTTTTCATTTTCCAGAGGGGCTATCTCTACTTTATAATTTTTTATACCAATATTGCTCGCATTTAAATTAGCTTTTACAATCTCTGAAGTTTTATTTGCACTAAACTCTATTTTCTTAGCAAACACTATACTATTACCTAAGCGAATATTTAAACTCCCAGTAGTTGGCTCTATACCAGAATAGTTTGTTATAATTTCTACGGGAAATTTATTCTTTAAATACGCATAACGATTAACATTAACTTGTCCTATCCTATGATCAGAAAAAGTAGACGTATCACCAAGAATTATGGGGTAAACGGGCTGGTTTTTTTTTACTATGTATTTGTAATCATTTCCTATGGTTTGATTTCCATCTGATATAAGTATTACTGGAGAAATTGTATTCTTATAAAGTTCGTTGTAGTTGTTGAAAAACCCTGAAATATTAGTTTGTCTCTCATTGAAATAAAATGAATCAATTGATGATAGAACATTTTCACCAAATTTGAAGGTCTTAATATTAAATTTATTTTGCAATTCAGTACTTGAAATAAGGTTTTGAAAAGCTGTTTTTGCTTTTTCATCTTGTTTAAGATAAGCAACAGATTCAGAGTTGTCTAATGCTATAACTAAGTTGGGTTTCTCCTCATAATAACTTACTGCTTCAAACTTTGGATTTACTAATAGCAGTAAAATCGCGAAGATTGATACAAATCTTAATACTGCTAACCATAGCTTAACTTTTGATTTTTTAGACTTATAGATATACTGAAAAAGCGCTAATAAAAGCGCTATGATTCCAGAAATGACTATAAATATTATGGTTTGACTATTCAATAGTTATTTTACTTTAATAATATCAAAAGAGTCCATAAAACGTTTAATACTTTTATTACCGTCATTGCCTATTTCACATATAACCTGTGATATGTACATGATATTCTCAACTAAATAGGCATTCATATAAATATAACCTTGATCTATTTGAATTTTAATTTCCCGTCCTGGATACCCATTTAGAGTAATTTTTTTTTCATATACCAATGTGCCTTTAACATTATTGATGGCACCATTAACTGCACCGTCCAAAACTGAATTATTATATTCAGAAGTTACATCTTCGAACTGATCTTTTGGATAATCAGAACGTATAATTGAATACACAGCATTTAAATCACCATACCCAGGTGCGTACATAACCATATGCATATCAAGTTCTCCAACAGCTGTTAGTATTTTCTGAACTGTAAGTTTTGGAGTTTTAGGAAACAAAGATGTAAAAGCTAAATCTTGAGACTTATATTTTTCCCAATTTTGAGCAGTAGCAAAATTTAAAGTTATTAAAAGGGTAAAGACTAATAAAGCTATTTTTTTCATAATGTAATTGTTCATTTTTTAATTAAAAAAAAGTCTGAGTTGTTTTTATTATCCATACTTAATTTAATTTATAATTATGTTAGCATCCCTCCATCGACATTTAAGGTTTGTCCCGTTACATAAGCACTTAAGTCGCTTGCTAGATATACACATGCATTTGCAATATCTTCTGGTGTTCCACCACGTTTAAGAGGAATGGCGTTTCTCCAACCCTTAACCGTTTCCTCGTCTAGCTTTGCTGTCATCTCCGTTTCAATAAAACCAGGTGCTATCACGTTACTTCTTATATTTCTTGATCCTAACTCTAAAGCTACAGATTTAGAAAATCCAATAATACCTGCTTTTGAGGCTGCATAATTCGTTTGCCCAGCATTTCCTTTAACACCTACAACAGAACTCATGTTAATTATGGAGCCTTTGCGTTGTTTTAGCATGGTACGTTGCACAGCTTTTGTCATATTAAATACAGACTTAAGATTAACCTCAATAACTTTATCAAAATCTTCTTCTCCCATACGCATTAATAAATTATCTTTAGTAATGCCTGCATTATTGATTAAAATATCTATGCCCCCAAAGTCTTCTAAAACGTCTTCTGCTAATTTTTGGGCTTGATCAAAACTAGCAGCATTACTCTGGTATCCTTTAGCTTTTATACCTTTGGCATTTAAATCTTTCTCAAGCTCATTTGCTGCCTCTACCGAAGAACTGTATGTAAATGCAACATTTGCACCGTGTTCTGCAAAAACTTCTGCGATGCCTTTTCCTATTCCACGAGATGCTCCCGTGATTATTGCTGTTTTACCTTCTAATAATTTCATATAATGATTGGATAGTGATTTTGTAATATGTTATTCCAAATATATAAATAACAAATTGCATGAAATAAAAAAACCTTACAAGATTTTGTAAGGTTTTTAAAAGTATAATTTAACATTTAGCCAATAACTTCAGCTATTTTTTTTCCAATTTCTGCAGGTGAATCTACAACGTGGATACCACATGCTCTCATAATTTTCTTTTTTGCTTGCGCAGTGTCATCGCTACCACCAACAATTGCTCCGGCGTGGCCCATTGTACGACCAGCAGGTGCAGTTTCGCCAGCAATAAAACCAACTACAGGTTTTTTACTTCCAGAGTTTTTGTACCATTCTGCCGCATCAGCCTCTAATTGACCTCCAATTTCACCAATCATTACTACAGCTTCTGTTTCCGGGTCATTAATTAAAAGTTCAACAGCCTCTTTTGTTGTCGTTCCTATAATTGGGTCACCACCAATTCCTATAGCAGTTGTAATTCCTAAGCCTTGCTTAACGACTTGGTCAGCAGCTTCATAAGTTAATGTTCCTGATTTAGAAACAATACCAACTTTTCCTGATTTAAATACAAAACCTGGCATAATACCTACTTTAGCTTCACCTGGTGTAATTACGCCTGGGCAATTAGGTCCGACTAAACGACAATCTCTATCTTTTATATAATGAGCAGCTTTAATCATATCTGCAACAGGTATACCTTCTGTAATTGTAATTATCACTTTGATACCCGCATCTGCAGCTTCCATAATAGCATCGGCAGCAAATGCTGGTGGAACAAAAATTATTGTTGTATCTGCACTTACTTTCTCAACAGCTTCAGAAACTGTATTAAAAACAGGTTTATCAAGGTGAGTTTGACCACCTTTTCCGGGAGTAACACCACCTACAACATTTGTACCATACTCTATCATTTGACCAGCGTGAAAAGTCCCCTCACTACCAGTAAAACCTTGTACTATTATTTTTGAATTTTTATTGACTAAAACGCTCATGAATTTTTTAAATTTTTTTCGGTTTAAAAACGTTGCAAAAATAAGTCTTTTGATACGTTTTCACGAAATGTTACTTGTAATTATTTAATAAGAATTAATTGTTTTTTCGTCAGCTAATTGGCTAAGCTCGTAACAACGATAAAGTTTATTGTCTTTTACTTCCCAGAGTGCTATAAAATGAGCTAATAATACCTCATCATTTGGCTGTTCTATAGTCTGTGCATATACATGATGCCTACTAGTCACATAGTTTCCACTTTCTAATAGATGTGTGTGAGAAAATCTTAAGCTGTTGTAGGAACTTCTGACACCTTCAAAAAATGCGATTACTTCATCATACTTTAAAAGTGTAAAACCGTTACTGCTGTTCCAGTGTAACTCACAGTCTTTGTGAAAAAAATCATTAACTAAAGCTTCGTTATTTGCAATATCTGAATTATAGAAGTTTTCTAAAAGTGACTTTGCTGACATTATTTTAAATTTTTAAGTTTTTCCAGGATTTCAGGAATTTTTTTAATAGATGCGATTTCTTTGTATTTAGTTCTAAAGTCTTCAGCAGGAATACCAAAATAATGTTTCCCACCTTCTAATGATTTACTTACACCTGCTTTGGCTGAGATGACAGTTTTTGCTCCAATTGTTATTCCACTTGTAATACCAACTTGTCCCCAAATAGTAACATCATCTTCAATTATAACACACCCTGCAACACCTGTATGTGAAGCTATAAGACAATTTTTACCAATAACTGTATCGTGTCCAATTTGTATTTGATTGTCTAATTTAGAACCTACTCCTATTGTGGTATCTGCAGTAACACCTCTATCAATTGTACAAGATGCACCTATATCTACGTTGTCTTCTATAACTACTCGACCACTTGATTTTAAACGATCATACCTTTCTGATCGTTTTTTATAATAAAATGCATTAGCTCCTAGAACAGTTCCTGAATGTATAGTAACATTATCACCAATGATTGTGTCGTCATAAATACTAACGTTAGAATGAATCGTGCAATTTTTACCTATAAAAACATTATGACCAACAAAACAGTTTGGTTGTATTATAGTATTTTCTCCAACTGAAGCTGAATCTGATAAAGTACTTTCCGATTTTACAAAAGGCTTAAAAGTATCTGTCAATTTATTAAAATCTCTAAATGGGTCATCAGAGATTAGCAACGCTTTTCCTTCAGGACAATCTACTTCTTTATTAATTAAGATAATTGTAGCTGCAGAATTAAGTGCTTTATCATAATATTTTGGATGGTCAACAAAAACAATATCTCCAGGATTGACTACATGAATTTCATTCATGCCTAAAACAGAAAAATCATCTTCCCCAACATATCTGGAGTTAATGATTTCTGCTATTTCTTTTAATTTAAAAACTCTTGGAAATTTCATTACTCCTTAATTCTCTCTTTGTAAGTTCCCTTTTCTGTTTCTACTTTGATCTTATCACCTTCATTTATAAATAATGGGACATTTACAGAAGCTCCCGTTTCAACCGTTGCAGGCTTAGTTGCATTAGTAGCGGTATTTCCTTTAACACCTGGTTCTGTTGCTGTAATTTCTAAAATTACAGTAGCTGGTAAATCTACTGATAAAGGCATATCATCTTCAGTATTAATTTGAATAGTAACTACTTCACCTTCTTTCATTAATTCCGGCTTATCCAAAGCACTTTCTGATAATTGAATCTGAGAATAATCGGCTTGGTTCATAAAATGAAAGAAATCTCCGTCATTGTATAAGAACTGAAACTTATGTGTTTCTACGCGAACTTCTTCAATTTTATGGCCTGCAGAAAATGTATTGTCAAGTACTTTTCCAGATGTTACACTTTTAAGTTTTGTTCTAACAAAAGCAGGACCTTTACCTGGTTTTACATGAAGAAACTCAATGATTTTATAAATGTCATTATTATATTTTATACATAATCCGTTACGAATATCAGAAGTACTTGCCATATTTGTGTTGTTATTGTCTTTAAGACGTTATTTAAGTTTAATTAGATTTGAAATAACCTTTCATGATACCTCGATGAGAGTTCTTTATAAACTGTAAAATCTCGTCGCGTTCTGAAGTAGCTTCCATTTCTGCTTCAATAATCTCTGAAGCTTGGGTATTGTTGTATTGCTTTTGATACAATAAGCGATAAATATCTTGTATTTCTCTTATTTTTTCGGTTGTATATCCACGCCTTCTTAATCCTACCGAATTAATGCCAACGTATGATAATGGTTCTCTTGCAGCCTTTACATATGGTGGAACATCTTTTCGTACTAAAGAACCACCTGTTACAAAAGCATGATTGCCAACTGACACAAATTGGTGCACTGCAGTCATTCCAGCTAAAATAACATAATCACCAACTGTAATATGACCAGCAAGTGTACTATTATTAGAAAAAATACAATTATTACCAACGATACAATCGTGAGCAATATGGCAATAAGCCATTATTAAGCAATTATTACCAATTACAGTCTTCATTCTATCAGCTGTTCCACGATTGATGGTTACACATTCTCTTATTGTAACATTATCACCTATCTCAACTGTAGTCTCTTCATCATTGTACTTTAAGTCTTGTGGAACTGCAGAAATTACTGATCCTGGAAAAATATTACAATTTTTTCCAATACGAGCACCTTCCATAATTGTAACATTACTCCCTATCCATGTACCTTCACCAATTTTTACATTGTTATGAATTGTAGTAAAAGGCTCAATAACTACATTCTTTGCAATTTTTGCTCCAGGATGTACGTATGCTAATGGTTGGTTCATTTTCTTAATTTTATGTTTAGTAAATAGGAGAAAATGTGTTCACCTATCAGCTTATCCATAATTAGTAACAATCTTAGATTAGCTCGGTTCATTTTATTTTACTTTTGTAATTTGGGCCATTAATTCGGCTTCAGCACACAGTTTACCATTTGCATAGGCATAACCTTGCATATGACATATACCTCTTCTAATAGGTGTTATTAATGCACATTTAAATATTAAAGTATCACCGGGCACGACTTTTTGCTTGAACTTTACTTTATCCATCTTCATAAAGAAAGTTAAATAATTTTCTTTATGAAGATGGATAAAGTAAAGTTAAATAATTTTCTGGGTCAGGAACTGTACTTAAAACTAGAATTCCGCCTGTCTGAGCCATAGCTTCTACTATTAGAACTCCAGGCATAACAGGTGCTCCAGGAAAATGACCTTTGAAGAATTCTTCATTTATAGTGACATTTTTCATCCCTATGACGTGATTTTCCTCTAATTCAAAGACCTTATCCAATAACAAAAATGGTTGTCTGTGTGGTAACATATCCATTATTTGGTTAACATCCATAACAGGTGTAGCATTCAAATCTATATTTGGAACGTTATTTCGCTTTTCATTTTTAATAATCTTAGACATTTTTTTTGCAAACTGAGTATTTACAAAATGCCCTGGTTTGTTAGCGATAACTTTACCTTTAATACGTGTACCAATTAACGCTAAATCACCTACTACATCTAATAATTTATGTCTTGCAGCCTCATTAGGGTGGTGTAATGTTAAATTGTCTAAAATACCATTTGGTTTTACGGCTATATGTTCTTTATTAAAAGCGACTCGTAATTTCTCCATAGTCTCTGGTGATAATTCCTTATCTACATAGACAATAGCGTTATTTAAATCTCCTCCTTTTATTAAGCCATGTTCTAATAGCATTTCAATTTCGTGAAGAAAACTGAAAGTTCTTGAGTCTGCTATTTCAGTCTTAAAATCTGATAACTTATTTAATGTAGCATTTTGTGTTCCTAAAACTTTAGTTCCAAAATCTACCATTGTTGTAACTTGATAACTTGATGATGGCATTAAAATGATTTCACTTCCAGATGATTCATCTGCATATGAAATTACTTCTGTTACAACATATTCTTCTCGTACAGCATCTTGTTCTATTATGCCTGCTTTTTCTATAGCATCTATAAAAAACTTAGATGAGCCATCCATAATAGGTGGTTCAGAGGCATCTAACTGAATAACTGCGTTGTCTATATCTAAACCAACTAATGCAGCTAAAACATGCTCACATGTTTGAATAGTAACTCCATTTTTTTCCATGCAAGTTCCGCGCTGGGTATTTGTAACATAGTTGGCATCTGCTTCAATTTTTGGGTTACCTTCTAAATCTATGCGTTCAAAGACAAAACCAGTATTTGGTGCACCTGACTTAAAAACGAGAGTTACATCATCACCAGTGTGAAGACCTACACCTTTTAAACTGATATCTTTATCAATGGTTTTTTGCTTGACTTGAGTTTTAACTATCGCCATTTACTTTTTTTTCTAAATTGTTTATTGTTTTTACAATTTTCGGTAAGTTTTTAAAATATACATAGGACTTATTCCAATCTGAATATCCAAAAGATGGAGAGCCTTGAAGCACTTCATTGTCTTTAATATTTCTTCCTATACCAGATTGTGCTTGTACTCTAACACCATTACCAATTGTTAAATGTCCTGCGACACCTACTTGACCACCAATTTGGCAATTTTCACCAATCTTAGTTGATCCAGCAATTCCTGTTTGTGCTGCGATGACAGTATTTTTGCCTATTTCTACATTGTGCGCAATCTGTATTTGATTGTCCAACTTAACTCCTTTTCTGATAATTGTTGAACCTAAAGTCGCTCTGTCTATAGTTGTTGCAGCACCAATATCTACATCATCTTCTATAACAACGTTACCTATTTGTGGGACTTTAGAATACACACCATTTTCATCTGGTGTAAAACCAAAACCATCCGCTCCAATTATAGCGCCAGAGTTGATAACGCAATTATTACCTATAATGCATTCTGAATAAATTTTTCCTCCAGAAAAGACAATAGAATTATTACCAATAACCACATTGTCCCCTATGTAAGAATTTGGAAAAATTTTGACATTATTTCCAATCTTGACATTATCGCCTACATAAGAAAAAGCACCAATGTATAAGTTCTCTCCTGTTTTTGCAGATTCTGAAATAAATGATGGGTTTTCAATACCAGATTTATTAAGTTTTATCTGATTATAATATTCCAAAAGTTTGGTAAAAGCCTTATAAGCATCGTCAACTTTAATCAACGTTGTTGCTAATTCTTCTTCTGGCTCAAAGTCATTATTGACAATAGTTATTGAGGCAGCTGTAGAATATATGTATGATTTATATTTTGGATTAGCTAGAAAGGTTAAAGATCCTTTCTTACCTTCTTCAATCTTAGATAAGGTTGAAACTTCAACATTAGAGTCTCCAATAACTGTTCCTTCTAAAATACCTGCGATCTGTTCTGCTGTAAATTTCAACTGTTTTGTTTAAGCTTTTGGTTGGTCTGACAAAAATAGAAAAAATGTCTTACAATTTGTTTTTCGGGTAACAGATATAATATTTAGTTATGGGTTTACTTAAAGCCTTAAGGTTTAATTGGTCTGAAGCCTTAATTATATTCTTTACTTTTCCGTTTTTAAACAAAATATTAATTTGCTCTTTTGATTTTTTATAGGCCTGATTTGTTATTTTTCCACTAAATACAAAATAGTTAGCTTCGGATTCAGAGATATTATACTCATTTATAAGTGCCTCTTTCCGGGATTTTAAAATTGATTTGTCAATAGGTTTGTTTTTTAACTTTACACTAAGTAAATCTCTATTAATTATGATATCACATAAATTTCTGAGGACAAAATCTTCATGGTATTGCCATGATTTCATAGCAGTCACGATATCATAATCATCTAAACGCGAAAAAATCTCTAAACTTTCGTCATCAAAATTTGATGTGTCAATGTCATTTTTAAGGAAATAAGTTAATGGTAAACTTGCTTCTAAGTTAACTCCTAGTTTGGTTAACTCTTTAGCACGTTTTAATACGCGTATAAGTAACTGCTCTGCCGCCAAGCCTGTTTTATGTAAGTATACTTGCCAATACATAAAACGACGCGCTATAAGAAATTTTTCAATACTATAAATACCTTTCTCTTCAATAACTAATTGATCATTAACAACGTTAAGCATAGTTATTAAACGCTCACTGTTAATATTACCTTCTGCAACACCTGTGTAAAAACTATCTCTTTTTAGATAATCTGCACGATCCATATCTAATTGACTAGAAATGAGCTGGCACATAAACTGTCTTTTGTAGTTGCCTTTGAAAATTTCAATAGCTAAGGTTAAATTTCCGTTAAAATCTTTATTTAATTTATGCATAAAAGCAAGCGAAATTTCCTCATGAGATATACCATCTACAATGCTATGCTCCATGGCATGTGAAAACGGTCCATGGCCAATATCGTGTAATAAAATTGCTACTAGGAGTGCAGTTTCTTCATCTGTAGATATGCTAACACCTTTAAAACGAAGCACATTGACTGTTTTTTGCATTAAGTACATACTTCCAAGTGCATGATGAAAACGAGTATGATGAGCGCCTGGATAGACCAAATAAGACATGCCCATCTGTGAAATTCTTCGTAAACGTTGAAAGCATTTATGCTCTATTAAATCAAAAACTAGAGTATTCGGGATTGTAATAAAACCGTAAATTGGGTCGTTAAATATTTTAAGTTTGTTATTTGGCAAGCTACAGATATTAATTAATCAGAAAACAAATATACATGAACACTATAAATATTCTTTGGGTAGATGACGAAATCGACTTATTAAAGCCACATATTCTCTTTTTAGAAAAAAAAGATTATGCTGTTTCGACATGTCAAAGTGGTACTGAAGCTCTTGAAATTGTTAACGATACTAATTTTGATATTGTTTTCTTGGATGAGAACATGCCAGGATTGACAGGCCTTGAAACCTTAAACGAATTAAAAGAGCGTCGCCCAAATCTTCCAGTCGTAATGATTACTAAAAGTGAAGAAGAATATATTATGGAAGAAGCTATCGGTAATAAGATTGCCGATTATTTGATTAAACCAGTAAATCCTAATCAGATTTTATTGAGTTTAAAAAAGAATTTGGACCACTCACGTTTGGTTTCAGAAAAAACAACATCCAATTATCAGCAAGAGTTTCGAAAAATAGCCATGGATCTATCAATGGTTAACTCCTATGAAGAGTGGGCTGATCTATACCAAAAATTAATTTACTGGGAATTAGAACTTGAAGATATCGAAGATGTTGGTATGACTCAGATTTTAGAATCTCAAAAAAACGAAGCCAACTCACAGTTTGGGAAGTTTATAGAAAAGAACTATACCAATTGGTTTCAACCTAGCTCAGATGCACCTTTAATGTCTCATAATCTCTTCAAGGAAAAAGTTGTGCCAGAGTTAAGTGATAAACAACCAACATTTCTTGTGGTTATTGACAATCTTAGATATGACCAATGGCGAGCTTTTGAGCCAACAGTAAATAATTATTACAAAAAAGCATCTGAAAGCTCTTTTTATAGTATACTACCAACAGCAACTCAGTATGCCCGTAATGCTATTTTTTCTGGCTTAATGCCAAGTGATATGGAAAAGTTATTTCCGCAATATTGGAAAAACGATACTGACGAAGGTGGTAAAAACATGCATGAAGAAGATTTTTTACGAGAACAATTAAAACGACTAGGTTTAACGCACATCAGCTATACTTATAATAAAATTACAAATCTAAAAGCTGGAAAAAAGCTGGTTGATAATTTTAAAAGCCTCAAAGACAATGACCTCAATGTTGTTGTGTACAACTTTGTAGACATGCTATCGCATTCTAAAACAGAGATGGAAGTAGTAAAAGAGTTAGCATCAAACGATAAAGCATATCGCTCACTGACTAAAAGTTGGTTTAAAAACTCTCCTTTGCTAGAAATGATTCAGTTATCACAACAATTAGGTTTTAAACTTATTTTGACCACGGATCATGGCACAATTAACGTTTCTGCACCTACTAAAGTCATTGGAGATAGAGATACAAGTCTAAACTTACGTTACAAAACTGGTCGTAGTTTAACTTATCAAGATAAAGACGTATTAGCGATTAAAGATCCTAAATCAATACATTTACCATCAATAACCATGAGTAGCTCCTTTATCTTTGCTAAAAATGATTTGTTTTTGGCGTATCCAAATAACTTTAATCATTATGTGAGTTATTACAGAAACACATATCAACATGGTGGTGTTTCTTTGGAAGAAATGATTATTCCATTTGTAGTTTTAGATCCAAAATAAGTCTATGTAAAGCATAAAAATCCGATGAAATACATTTTTTTCTTGTTTTTATGAAATATTATGGTTAATATTGCTATGTTTTAAATTATGAAAACAGCGCTTTATGCATATACGCTAGAAGAGATTGACACTCTTGCTACTACTCTGATTAAAAAGTTAGATAGTAAAGTTGTATTATTTAATGGCGAAATGGGCGCAGGTAAAACAACACTCATTAAAGCTATGGTTAAAGCTATGGGCTGTGATGATATTGTTTCAAGCCCTACTTTTTCGATAGTTAATGAATACGTAATACCTAATGATACTATTTATCATTTTGATTTCTATCGTATTGAAGATATAGAGGAAGCTTATAATTTTGGTATTGAAGATTATTTTGCTTCTAATCATTGGTTATTTATAGAATGGTCAAAACGTATCTCTTCATTACTTCCTCTAGATGTATGTACAATTGACATTTCTATTGAAACACCAATAAACAGAACCCTCAAATTAACTACACATAGTAATAATTTAACCGAAAATAATGTAAAGCAACAGTTAGTATAAGACATATACAACCAAATTAGTATAGCTATTACGGTTTTTCCGTAATAAAAATTTCAAAATTCATGTGACTTTAACAGTCCCTAGTTTTAGTATTAATCGAACTGCATCTAAATTTGCAGTAATTAATTAATTAAATCCCTTGAATTATGAAAATTAAGAAATTAATCTTAGCTATCGCGATTTTTGGTGGTATGTTATTCACAGCTGAAGCAACAAACATCATTGATTTAGATGGACAAACTAAAACAGAACTTAAAAAGAAAAAAAGAGTTATTGCTGGCAACGGATAAGCCAAGCAAAAAATCTATAGTTCTAGGTACGTTGATTGCAACCTTTATTGGTGCATCACCGTACCTTTTTTATTTATATGAAAACGTACCCGATACTCCAGTATGGACAAATTTTTGGTTTACCTATGACAGTAAAAGTTGGGGAGATGCCAATTATGCAATGTGGGTTTTTACCAATAAATTTATTCCCTTATTATTTGTTTTAATATGGTTTTTCACATGCCGCCATTGGTGGTATCATGTCTTACTAGTTCCAATAGCAATGTACGTTTATCAAACCATTGGAATTTTTAATAGTAACCTTGAATTTATAGATAAATTTGAATTAATTTATCTAATACCTGTAATGGCTATTATAATACCATCAATCTATCTTTTAAGAGCTCAAATGTTTAATAAACTTAATACAGCTGATAAAACTATGGAAGAATTAGAAGCAGAGTTTATGATAAAGCCTAAAACTATTTGGGGCAAGATTAAGCAGTATTTTTAGAGTTAATACTTCAAAGTTTTATTTTTATTTGTAATTTGAGTTATCAAACCAATTAATCACTTAATGAGCAAGCCACTTTCTCCATTTACTAAAGCACAATTACTTCCGCAAGAAGAAACGCTAGAAATTTATAAGAAAAAGGGAGAATTATTTATTGGAATTCCAAAAGAAACCTCATTTCAAGAAAAACGTGTTTGTCTGACGCCAGATGCTGTGTCTGCATTGACGGCAAACGGTCATCGTGTTATGGTAGAGTCTGGAGCTGGTGAAGGGGCTAACTTTAAAGATAAGAACTATAGCGATGCTGGTGCAGAAGTAACAAATGATACTGCAAAAGTCTTTTCCTGTCCTATTTTACTTAAAGTAGAGCCACCATCTATTGATGAAATTAAACTCATCAATCCTCAAACTATAATCATATCGGCTTTACAACTAAAAACACAATCTAAAAATTACTTTAAAGCATTAGCCGAAAAGAGAACTACAGCACTTGCTTTTGAATTTATTAAAGATGAAGATGGTGCATATCCTGCTGTTCGTTCATTAAGCGAAATTGCTGGTACTGCATCTGTACTCATAGCTTCTGAGTTATTATCTAATGTTAATGGTGGTAATGGATTAATGATGGGTAATATTAATGGTGTGCCACCTACCGAGATTGTTATTCTTGGTGCTGGGACTGTAGGTGAGTTTGCAGCACGTTCTGCGATTGGGCTTGGTGCAAATATTAAAGTTTTTGATAATTCAATTACTAAACTCCGATGTTTACAAGCCAACCTAAGCCAACATGTTTACACATCAACCATGCAACCAAAAAATGTATTAAAGGCCTTAAAGCGATGTGATGTTGCTATTGGTGCAGTTCGTGGTAATGACCGCTCGCCCATTATAGTTACCCAAACTATGGTAGATAATATGAAACCTGGTGCATTAGTAATTGATGTTAGTATAGATATGGGTGGTTGTTTTGAAACTAGTGAAGTAACTTCTCATGACAAACCAACTTTTGATTATAATGGCGTCACACATTATTGTGTGCCTAATATTCCTGCTCGTTATAGCAGAACTGCTTCAGTTTCAATCAGTAATATATTTACACCTTACCTTCTTGAAATTGGTGAAAATGGTGGTATTGAAAATACGTTAAGATTTGATAAAGGTTTACGAAATGGGTTGTACTTTTACCACGGCATTTTAACTAATAAATCTGTAGCAGAATGGTTTGATTTAGATTTTAGTGACGCCAATTTGTTGATTTTTTAAGCAGTATTTTAATATGAAGTTTATACATCGTCTTGGTTATTACCTTGGTGGATTTTCGATAGGAATAATAATTCTTATGTTTTTTTTAAATGGAAAAGATGCTTCTTGTGATTATGGACCAAATGCACGTACAGTTAAGAATATCTCTTTGAAGAAATTTGAATATTCAGAAAATGCAATTAAAACTATTAGTTTAAATGGTATCGATACTTCTAGTGTACGACAATTGATAAAATATGGTAGCGTTGACTTTTCAGAAAGTGATACTAAATCAAAAGATTGTAAAACTTATAAAATTGAAAACAACTTTAAGGAACGTGAAGTAGTTTTACAAGTCAAAAACTGTAGCTTAATTGCGACTATATTAGATTTAAAAATTCAGAACTAAATCTTTCTACGCTTTCGTTCTGACTTAATTAATTCAAGCTCTCTGTTTGTTTGCCCGGCGACAGACGTATTTTCTTCTGCGCGTCTAATTAAATATGGCATCACATCTTTTACAGGACCAAAAGGCAAATACTTAGCTACATTGTAGCCTTGGTTTGCCAAATTAAAGCTAATATGATCGCTCATACCATAAAGTTGTCCAAACCATACGTTATTATCAGATTTATCGATATTTAATTCATTCATTAAATTCATAGCTAAATAGCAACTTTCTTCATTATGAGTACCAATAAAAATTGATATATCTTTATTATTCTCAAGAATGTATTTTAGCCCAGAATCAAAATTATTATCAGTTATGACTTTGGTTTCACAAATTGGAGATTTATAATTTAACTCTTCTGCTCTATCACGTTCTTTTTCCATGTAGGCACCACGCACAATCTTCATCCCAATTTTGAAATCATCAGATTTAGCTCTCTCGTGCAAAGCTTTAAGATAATCTAATCTATCCCAACGGTAAAGTTGCAATGTATTGTAGACTATAGCTTTTTCGGTATTAAACTCTCGCATCATATCCTCTACTAGCTCGTCTGCAGCTGACTGCATCCAACTCTCTTCGCCATCAATTAAAACTTCAACATCTTTTTCTTTAGCAAGTTTACAGACTTTTCGAAAACGGTTTACAATTCTATCCCATTCAGCTTGTTCCTCTGGTGAAAGTCTAATTCCTTCTGACTTTTTTTCATAAAGGTAAAAACGTCCAAAGGCTGTTGGTTTAAACACAACGATAGGCATAGCTTCGCGCTCATAACAAAAACTAACAATTTTCAAAATCTTTTCTAGAGCATCATCAAACTGATTTTCAGATGCTTTACCCTCAACAGAATAATCCAAAACAGAACTTACACCTTTGGTAAACATGTTGTCAATAGCTATCAAACAATCTTCTTCATTAACACCACCACAAAAATGGTCAAAAACTGTAGACCGTATTAAGCCCTCAACAGGCAAACTAGCATTAAGTGCAAATTTAGTAACAGCAGTACCAATACGCACCAATGGTTCCTTTGATATCATCTTAAACAAAAAATATGCGCGCTCTAATTGAGAGTCTGTCTTTAGTGTAAAAGCAGTTTTGGTATTATTAAAAAGTGTTTTATCGGTCATTTTTACTCTATTTGTGACAAAAATAAATATAACATTTCTTATTTTCTGAAAAAAGAACCTATTTTCACATTCTCAAATTCAGCTTACGTTAAAACATGCAATCTATATCCACAAAAAATGCTGTAGTTCATTTTAATACTAATGTTTACAGCGAATTAAATACATATATAAAACAGCGAAATCCATCTAAAATTTTCATTTTAGTAGATACAAATACTCATGATTTATGTTTGCCTCAGTTTATGGCTAACCTAGAATCAGGAGAAATTTCTACTGAAGTGATGGAAATGCCTGAAGGAGAAGATCATAAAACTATTGATATTTGTTTAGGTGTTTGGGAAGCGATGTCTCAATACAATGCGGACCGTCAAAGTTTATTGATTAACCTTGGCGGTGGTGTGGTTACAGATTTAGGAGGTTTTGTTGCTAGCACATATATGCGAGGTATCGATTATATTAATGTGCCGACTTCTTTATTGGCTATGGTAGATGCTTCTGTAGGTGGAAAAACAGGTGTAGATTTAGGCGTCCTAAAAAACCAAGTTGGAGTCATTAGTGAAGGAGCTATGATACTTATTGATATTTCTTTTTTAGGTACACTTCCACAAAATCAAATGATTTCTGGATTTGCTGAAATGCTAAAACATGGCTTAATTACAGACAAAAAGTATTGGACAACATTAACTAATCTTCAAGATTTAGATATTTCAGATTTAGACCAATTGATATATGATTCGGTTATTATAAAAAATAATATAGTAGCAGAAGACCCAAGAGAAAAAGGATTACGAAAGACTTTGAATTTTGGACATACACTAGGACACGCTATTGAAAGTTATTTTCTAGAAAATGATGCAAAAAAAACGCTTTTACATGGTGAGGCTATCGCCATAGGAATGATTTTAGAGGCTTATCTTTCAACCAAAGTGTGTGGCTTATCTTCTGATGATTTATTTGAAATTTCGGATAGCATCTTAAAAACATTTAGCAAGATTCAATTTGAAGAAAAAGACTATGAGTATATTTTAGAATTAATGAAACATGATAAAAAAAACAGTCATGGCGTTATTAAATTTGTATTATTAGAAGCTATTGGAAAATCAAAAATAGACAAAGAAGTCTCTAATGAAATTATCCTTGAAGCCTTTAAATATTACAATACACTTTAGTTATGCATTTATTACTGCGAAAGCTCCTATTAATAATGACGCAAAAGGCATGACCATTAATAAAAATATAAATGTAATTACACCACTTTTTATGAGTGTAGTAAACCAATTACGGTTATAAAAATTTAGTAATGCTAAATAAAAATATACAAAGGTTGATAAAGCTATTAACCAATTTATTTCCATTGGAATCTCCGTCATAAAACGGTTAAAAGAAACTATTAAACTAAATACTGTAAATAAAAAAGAGAAAAAATAAAAACTAAATACAAGGTGATATGCGTAAGGTCCACGCCTAAAATAAAAGATTTTTAGTATAATCGCGAATAACGGTAATAAGAAAAACATTGCAATAGGTATAGTATCTACAAAACGTTTGATCAAATTCCCAAGACCTTTACCCTCCGAAAAACCTAATAGAGATTTGTAGAAACTTCGCGTAATGAGTCCAGCGTCATCATCCATCCCCATTTCTTTATAAATTTCTTCTTCACCAGCACCAGCTTGACGTAATGAATCTAATTGTTTTTTACTTATACCAAAATCTGTATTAACATAGTCTTTATTCTCAACAGATTTAACAATTGAATCTACAACTTTTTGAGTTTCATCAGGCTTAATCAAAGGTTTTCCATTTACTTGTATTGGATTTTTTAAAACATTCAATAGTACCGAATCGACCACTTTTTGTTTCTCTGCATCAACTTTAAAAAGGGTATCTGATTTTGCGATTTCTTTATTTGCCTTATTTGCTTCTTTAATCCAGTCATTAACAGTGAATGAAAACACAAAAAAGAAAATCACAGAAACAAACAAATACATCTGTGCTGGATGTAAATATAACAAGCGTTTCCCTTCAAGAAATTTTTTAGCTAAATAACCTGGCTTAAACATTAATGGAATAAAACTCTTTAAAAAACGAGCATCAAAAGAAAAGTAATTGCTAATCGTATTATAGAATAAAACTCCAATCGTAAGCTCTTCGTTGGTTTTCTGCCCACAGCTTGGACAGAAGTTAAAACCTTTTTTGTAAGGTTGCTCACAATTTTGACAATTGAGTTGATTGGATTCCATTGGTTGTTTTGATTAGATATCTTAAAATTACAAAAATTATGATACGAATATTTAGAAACTAGTTATTTAATGGTGAAAATGAGTCATGAATTTTGTGTTTCATAAGATAATAATTACAACTAACTGATTTTCATTTACTTTACTCATAAGGCATAAAATTGGCACGCTGTTTGGTATTAACATATTGAGTTTAATTATTAAAACCCAAATATTATGAAAAAGATTCTATTTTTAGTAGCAAGTATGTTTCTCGTAGCAGGTACATCTTATGCAACAGCCAACACAACAACAGAAGCTAATGCTCTTAATTACAATTATGTGAGAGGTTACGGAAACTCTTTCATATTTAATGAAGGTGGTATTGAGTTTTCAGTATTTCCTGATGGACAATTCGATTTTTATGCACAGGCTTTTGGCCCAAATCTTAATTTTGGGGTTAGTAACAGTAATGTAAGTTTTAGCTTTAATACGGGCTACAATTACAATCCATATGTACAGTATGATAGTTTTGGTGCTGTTATTCAGATTGAGAATACACCAATTTTTTATGATTACTTTGGTAGAGTTAATCAAATAGGAAACATATTTATTAGCTATAACAGATTTGGACGCATTAACCGTCTTGGTGGATTAAACATATTCTGGAACGGTAATGTATTTTTAAGACATACTGGGTTTATAAACAGATGGAATCTTGCTTATGTTTTTAGACCATGGCACAGTTATTATGCAATACCAGCAGCTAACTTTTGTATTGTAAACAGAAATCCGTATAGACAGTTTTATACAGCATATCGTCATACGTTTTACAGGCCATACAGAAACAATATGCGTCATGTAAACATTAATGGAAGGCGCGGATACAATAACTATGGCAGACGAGGTAATATTAGAGATTATTCTAGAACGTATGCACAAACGCCTAGAAATTCTAGGGAGAGAAGTATTGGTAAACGTGCACAAGACAGAAACGAATCTATTATTAGAAACAGAAGTAGACGATTGGCTTCTAATGATTCAGGGCGAGGAAATACCAAAGCTACAAAAAGAGTTAACACTAATCGTAACAACAGAAGTGTTTCTCAGAACCGTTCAAATAGAAATGACAATATAAATCGTTCGGCTAATAGAAATACAAAACCGACGATAAGTACTAGAACTAATATAAATAGTACAGCTAACTCCTCAGGCAGAAGAACAATTACCAAAAGAGCTGTGGCGTCCAATAGAGGACAAAGACAAATTAATAGTTCAGTTAGAAAATCGAGTACACCATCTCGTAAGTCTGTAAGAACAGCACAAAAGAGAACTCAGAGAACTGTTTCTCAAAGTAAAAGAAAAACAGCCTCTCTGAGCAAAAGACCAAGTTCAAGTAGAAACTCTAAGAGTAAATCCACAAGAACGACATCTCGAAGAAGAGGATAAAATAATTTTTTTGGTTAGTTAAAATTAATTTCCTGCAAGTGTATGCCTCAAAGCACCTTGTGGGATTTTCTTTTTTATAAAAATGGTAAATACTTTTTTAGTTGATCATTGATATCTTTAGAGAACTTAAACTTATATACCAGAAATAAATAAAGAAGCGATAGTAAAATTGATTTAAGAATAATATTTACCATTGGGTGGAATGAAAATTCAACGTAGTAAAAGCCAAAAGATAATACAGTAAGTAGAATTAATACTTTGATAGTTGTAAAACTAAATGGCTGCATTTTTAATTTCATTTTCACAAATATTAATTTTAAAGTATTGTAAATAACTATTGCTAAAAATGTTGCAAGCGCTGAACCTTCAATACCATATATTGGTATTAATATCATATTAAAAACGACTGCCAAAGTTGCTAATAGTACTCCAAAAAACAAAACAATTTTGTAATAGTCGCTATTGAATATAATTGCATTATTATTCCCCATTACATTATCATATAGCTTTGCTAATCCAATAATAACAACAACAAATAGACCACCAGTAAATTTCTCAGGAAGAATCTCATAGAGCATATTGATATTTACCACTATAAGCAAAAAAATCAGCCCACTAATAAGCAAAAGATTTATCGAGCTTTTTTGGTATAGAGATTCGAGTTCGGTTTTATTATTATCGTTCAAAAATTTTGCTGTTAGTGGCATCATAATTTGATGCATAGACCTCTGAGGTACTGAAATAACTGTAGCTATAAAAACGGATACACTGTAATAAGCTACATTTTCAATTTCTAGATATTGACCAATCATAAATTTGTCTAGATCTAATATTACCATAGCAATCGAACCTGCAATGATAATCAGAAAACTATATTTTAAAATTGAGGAAACATCTTCAATTTTACTAAACTTTATTACAGGAAAACGTAAGGTGTAAGCATAGATTTTCATGATGACCATCCTTAAAGCATATACAGCCACTACTCCACCTATAAAGGTTTCTACATCTATCCATTTCATATAAACACAGCCTAATAAAATCATAATGCAAAAGCGATGAAAAATTTCACGCATTATATTTCCAAAAACTGTTTTTAAATGTACTTTAGACCAAGCATAAAATATCTCGAAATAGGCCATAGCTATAGCTGTGATATAGATATGCCAGACATATTCATAGACCATTGGGTTTTTTTCAGATAGTAAACTAGCGATAAAATCATATCCAAATATGCCAATTAAACCAACTGGAATTATAAAAACGAAAGGCAAAAACAACATCAGAGTCAAAAAGCTATTAAGACAATTTTTTGTTTTAAATGTAGAATAGAATTTTATCATAGCATTCTGTACACCGAACGCCATAAAAGGTAACATTATATTGGCCGCAGAGAGAACAAAAGCAACCAAACCATAGTATTCGTCAGTAAGAAAATTAGTGTAAAGAAAAAGTGCATTAACTGCACCTATACCAAAGCCGATGTATGTACTTAGGGTATTTTTGAAAGATTGCTTAATAACTATTCCCACAGATTAAAAATACAACTTTTTTTTTAGGAATATAGCTGATGTAATATATCAGAAAGCTTTTCTGTTAAATTTCTTCTGCTATATTTCTGAAGTCCAACAGGATTACTTTTTAATGGTCCATTTTTGAAATCTTCAAAATAAGACAGAACCTTAATTTTAAGTTTCTCTTTTTCAGAATATAAAAAATATGAGCCTGTATTACTCTCCGTTATAATAGTTTCTACATCAGAATCTTTTGGTCCAACCGCAATGATTGGAGTTTCAGAAATCATATATTCAAATAATTTTCCTGGTATGATGGCTTTTGTGTCTTCAGAATCTATCTCTATCAGTAATAATAATTGTGACTTCTTCTGAAATTCAATGGCTTTATCATGATTAACATAGCCTAAAATGTTTAGGTGATTTATAAGTCCAAAAGATTTAACCGTATTAATAATGGCATCACTTACAACACCAATAAAACTAAGTTGAAATGCATTAGCAAATAATTGATTTTCACTAACTAATTCTGATAAAACTTCCCATAAAACTAAAGGGTTTCTTTCCGAAAGTAGAGAGCCAATATGCGAAATAGTAAATTTATCGTCCTTTGAATTTATCGCAACAGAATTATTGTCATAACCATTAGTAATAACCTTTATAGGCTGTTTTGATTTTAGAGAAAACTCATTTTTGGTATGATTGCTAGTTACAATTATTTCGTCAACAGTATTAAGCACTTTCTGCTCTAATTGAATATGCTTCTTTTTTGCAAAATTCATCAACTTCAAACTTTTATGATAACCAATCGTTGTCCATGGATCTCTAAAATCAGCTACCCATTTAATATTTAAACTTTGTTTTAAATGTAACCCAATCAAATGCAAACTGTGCGGTGGACCAGTTGTAATAATAGTATCAATTACATTTTTATTAATATAATCAGATAGAAATGCTACAGATGGATTTACCCAATTTTTTCGTGCATCTGGAACAAAGAAATTACCTCTGACGAATAACATTAATCTTTCTACTAATGACTGTCTTTTTCTTTTTGGAATAACTCCAGAGCTGATAGATTTATAACTCTTTTTTGATAAGAGTTTTGCAAAACGATAAGGTTCCTGTATTGGTTGACTAATAACAGTAATACCATTTGGTATTTCATCTTTCAAACTTTTGTCGATAATTGGATAGTTTGGATTTGATGGACAATAAACTATGGGCTCAATATTAAATTCTGGTAAGTATTTTACAAATTTAAGCCAACGTTGAACTCCTGGGCCACCAGCTGGTGGCCAATAATACAAAATGATAAGTACTTTCTTTTTAGTCATGCAATATAAAATAGGGCTTTAAAAGAATTATTCTTTTTTTCTAAACTGCAAAAATCCACCTAATAAAAGTAGTAATCCAAATAAAACTGAGCTACCGAGAGCAATTTCACTACCTGTTTCAACAACTTTTGGTTCAAACTTAAATTCGATTGTGTGATTCCCTGCTGGAATTGGAAGTGCACGCAAAGCATAATTTACCCTTAAATGCGGTGTAAATTCTCCATCGATATAAGCATTCCAACCCTTATAATAGTATAATTCTGAAAATACAGCAAAACCATTTGAAACGCTTTTTGACTCGTATTTTAGATGGCTTGGTTTATAGTTGACTAATTTAATTGATGCTGAGCTATCGATTTGATAGGCTTCTTTTAAATTAAAATCCTTGAAAATTGACTTCTGAATTATAGCCGTAGATTTAGTATCTAAACTATCTAGTGCTCTTATCTCTTCATCTCCATTTTCTACAACTTTAAATTTAGACACAAACCAAGCATTACCATTAGGTTGTGTATACCTGGTAGAAGCTTCTACTCTACCTGACTCATCACCAATAATAACATATTTGGTGTTGAGCATATTTAAAACTTCAGGGTTATTCTTATAAATATGAAAATCTAAAAGTGCTTCAAATCGATTTAATTTTGCTGCATGATAACCAGACAAAGAATTGTGAAAATATGCTGCTCTTGCAGGTTTTTGTTGACCTTCGCGCGAGGCATCCAAGACTCTAAAATGTGTTTTGTCTTTTAAAATTTTCTTATCAGCTGATGTTGATTGATAAGGTTTGTCGACTTGTCTAGCGACAACAAAATTGTCAGTATTGACATAAACTCTATTGACAGAAACTAAATCAAAGACAATTAATACGGCAAAGATTATAATTGCTAGTTTTTCTGAAATTTTTTCTTTTAGAAAATAAAAAATAACACTAGCCGAAAGCAGCACCAAAATCAAAGTTCGTATTGTATCTGATCGAAATAGTGATTTTCTGTCTTCAGCTAAAGCGTTTACTAACAACTCAGGATATTGTTCTTCACCAGGTTTTATAAAATCGAATAAAACGCTATGAGCAATTAGAAAAAATAAGGCCAATCCACCTGTTATTAAAGTTGCGTATTTAAGTGCCTTTAATTTATTCTCTTTCTTCTGAACATCATTAAATAATTTAACTAGGGCAAAAATTCCTAA
Organism: uncultured Winogradskyella sp.; assembly: GCA_905480385.1. Taxonomy (GTDB): domain Bacteria; phylum Bacteroidota; class Bacteroidia; order Flavobacteriales; family Flavobacteriaceae; genus Winogradskyella. Next base: position 7,955 of record CAJQQC010000018.1, on the reverse strand, counting down.
GATTGGAATACATAATTCCAATATCACCTGAATAGAGCTTACAGCACGAAACTTATTGTAAAGAGGGACAAAGTCGATAAAAATATCTGTTAAGAAGCTTAAATTCTTTCCATATGATAGAAATAAAGATAATAATGTACCACCTACAAGCCACCATTTCAATCGTCCTTTAACTAAAAACAACCCAAGAACAAATAAGAAAATAATCACTGCACCAACATAAGCAGGCGCTTCGACAATGGTTTGGTCACCCCAATACATAGGTGCACTTCTTGTTGCTTCGATAGCCTCCATTGGAGAGGCGCCGAGTTCAATATACGCTTGATACATGTTAGAATCTTTGCCAATATCTTCACTACTTCCACCGCCCATAAACTTTGGGATAAAAAGATTAAACGATTCTGCTAAACCATAACTGTATTCCGTTATGTAACTTGGGTCTAAACCTTCTTTAGCTACTTTTGGCTGTCCATTTGCCATGATAGTCAAATCACTTTTGCCACGCGTACTTTCTTTGACATATTCTTGTGTTGCCATAATATTTGTCGCATTTAATCCCACAGCAATTATAGCAGCTACTGACAGTAAGCCAACAGACTTAAAAAAATGAGTTAATTGTTTTTTTTGATATGCGTCTACCAAATAAGCTAATCCTAAAACCAAGACCAATAATAGTAAATAATAGGTCATTTGATAGTGGTTAGCTACGATTTCAAGTCCTAAAGCCACAATAGTTAATAAAAATCCCCAAATATAATTTTTCCGAAAAGTGAGAATTATACCTGATAAAACTAAAGGCATATATGCTATGGCATGCGCTTTGGAATTATGCCCAACGCCTAGAATAATTATCATGTATGTTGAGAAACCAAAGGCTAGAGCACCTATAGCTGCTAATTTAAAATCAACCTTGAGACTTAATAGTAAAATGTAAAATCCAATGAAATATAGGAGTAAATAATCTGCTGGCCTTGGCAAAAAGCGTATTGCTAAATCTAATTTTTTGATATAGTTATGAGGGTATTTAGCACCTAATTGATAGGTAGGCATACCTCCAAAAGCACTGTTGGTCCAATACGTTTGTTCACCTTCTCGCTCAGCATATTCAATTTGCTGCTGAGCCATACCTTTATAATGCAATATGTCACTTTGGAATATTTTGTCTCCTTTTAAAACTGGGCTAAAATAAGCTAGGGATAGCACGACAAATCCCAATAAAACCAGAAAATGTGGTAAGAATCGCTTTATGTATAACGGCATGAAAAAAGGTTAAATGAATTATGCTGAAAATTAATCAATTTCTTCGTAATCGATATATTCTCCAACTTTTTTATTTGAATTGTTTGTGTTTGATGGCATTTTATCGATAACCGTTTCGCCTTCTTTTTGCTTAGGTCTTTGTGGCTGTTGAGTATTAAATTGTTGTCCAAAACGTTGCTCCATTTTTTTTGCTGCATATTTCATCAAAAAAGGAGTTAAAAAACGAGACAAAATCTTTACAATAAAGTAAATTGCGATAATCCAAATAAGTGTTCTTGCAACTCCCACAACTGATAAGGTATAAATCATATATAATTGTATTGTATCAAAAATACAATTAACGCCATTTATAATCCGTTATTATTCCCAAAAAAAACTATAAAATATATATATTTGAACACTAACCTATACACAATGCAATACTTAAAATCATATTTTGTTATTGTACTGGTCTTTATGACATCAACAGTACTGGCTCAATATACAGATGTTATTAACTCTAACAGACCAGGTGTTTCAAAAGCTGCTTTTTCTGTAGGTACTAATGTTTTACAGTTTGAACTTGGCGGATTTACAATAAAAGAAGAGCAGAATCCTTTAAACTATGAAGTTTCAGGCTTTGGAGTTGATTTTGCTGCTAGATTTGGATTGTTGTTCGAAGAATTAGAAATTAATATCGAAGGTGTTTTCCAAAACGACACATTTACTAGTAACACATCTGCAATTCCTTTCGAAAACAAAAGATCAAATTTTAGAAATTTAACTATAGGCGCTAAATACTTAGTGTATGATCCTTATAAAAATGCAGAAGAGGATAAACCTAATGTATATAGTTACCATGCTAACAGGAAGTTTAAATGGAAGTCTTTAATTCCTGCTGTATCTGTTTATGCTGGAGCAAATTTCGATACTAAAAACAATCCATTTACTGCGCCAGATGTCGAAGGCTTTAGTCCAAAAATAATGATTGCAACTCAAAATAACTTTGCTGGCGGATGGGTATTTGTAATGAATTTTTTGAAAGATCGAATTGGTTCTGAGTTTTCAGACTTCCAGTATATATTGACATTAACACACTCTTTTACTGATCAATGGGTTCTTTTTGGAGAACATCAAGGTATACAGAGTGACTTTTACGCCGATAATATTTTTCGTGTAGGTGGTGCTTATTTATGGACTAAAAATTTTCAATTAGACACAAACATTGCTTTTAACACCAAAAGCACACCATCAGTATTTAATTTTGCTTTTGGAGCTTCATACAGATTAGATTGGCACAAAGACAAAGAGATTGATAATGGTGGAAAAATTGAAGATAAAGTCGACACTTCTAAACGTAAACGTAATAAGAAAACAGATTTCGATTCTGATAATTAATAATTAATTGCATGATTGAAATTAAAGAAGCTATTTCGAAAAAGGAATTAAAACTATTTGTTAAATTTCCTTTTAAACTTTACAAAAACTCAAAACATTGGGTACCACCAATTATTAGTGAGGAACTTAAAACATTTGATAAATCTGAAAATCCTGTTTTTAATGATGCTGATGCAAGATTCTTTTTGGCTTATAAAAACGGTGAAATAGTTGGGCGTATTGCAGCTATAGTTAATTGGTTGGAAATAAATAATCAAGGTATTAAAAAAATGCGTTTTGGCTGGTTTGATTTTGTTGATGATTTAGAGGTTAGCAAATTACTTTTAAATACAGTTTCTGAAATAGGTAAAAACTATAAGCTAGAATATACTGAAGGTCCAGTGGGTTTTTCAAACCTAGACAAAGTTGGTGTTATGACTGATGGTTTTGATAGTATAGCGCCAATGATTACATGGTATAATCATCCATATTATGTTAATCATTATAGTGCTCATGGTTATACTATAGAAAAGCAATATTCAGAAAGTCGTTTTCCGTTTGAAAATGTAAAACCAGAGTTTTTCTACAAAGCACAAAATTTAATTAAACGTCGCTATAAATTAAAAGAACTTAACTTTACAAAAACAAGTGAAGTTATGCCTTACGCTGATCGCATGTTTGATTTATTTAACGAAAGTTATGCCTCTTTATCTTCTTTTGTTGAAATAACAGATATACAGAAAGAATATTTTAAAAAGAAGTTTATCAGCTTCGTTAATCCTGAATATATTAAATTTGTGGTTGACTCAGAAGATAAACTTGTAGGTTTTGCAATAGTTATGCCGCGTTTTGCAGATGCATTACAAAAGGCTAATGGTAAACTCTTTCCTTTTGGTTTTAGACATATTTTAAAAGCAAAAAAGAATAGTAAAGATGTTATTTTCTATTTAATAGGTATTCATCCAGAATATCAAAACAAAGGTGTACATGCTGTTTTATTTAATGAGATGTATGAAACCTTTACAGCAAAAGGCATCCAATATTGCTACAGAACTCCAGAACTAGAGGATAATGATGCCATACATAAAATCTGGAAACATTTTAAACCAGAAGTTTATAAGCGTCGTAAAACGTTTCGTAAGGATATATAGTATAAAAAATCTCCAGTTTTGGTAGCTTTTTTTATGTGTTTGGATAAGATGTTTACTCACCCATAGCTGCCATTAATGCAGCTGACATGCGCTTGTATGTTCCATTATCTAATCGCTCTCTGATAGCATCAAAAGCATCTAGAGTAAGCTCAACATCTTCTAGAGTATGTGTTGCTGTCGGAATCATTCTTAGAAGAATTAAGCCTCTAGGTATAACAGGATAAACTACTATAGAACAGAAGATTCCGTGATTCTCTCTTAAATCTCTTACCAACGCCATAGCTTCAGGGATACTTCCTTTTAAGTATACTGGAGTTACACAACTTTGCGTTGTTCCAATATCAAAACCACGGGCTTTTAATCCAGATTGTAAAGCATCAACTATTTTCCAAAGGTTTTGCTTTAGTTCTGGCATTGTTCTCAACATATCTAACCGTTTTAATGCACCTTTAGTCAATGTCATTTGCAATGATTTTGCAAACATTTGAGAACGTAAGTTATATTTTAAATAGTCAATTATTTCTTTGTCACCAGCAATAAAGGCTCCTGTACTAGCCATAGATTTAGCAAATGTGGCGAAGTATACATCGATATCGTCTTGCACACCTTGCTCTTCTCCTGCTCCTGCTCCTGTAGTACCTAAAGTACCAAAGCCATGGGCATCATCAACTAAAAATCTAAAGTTAAATTTTCTCTTAAGCTCAACAATTTCTTTTAATCGTCCTTGCTCACCACGCATACCAAACACACCTTCAGAAATCACAAGTATTCCTCCGCCTGTTTGTTCAGCCATTTTCGTAGCACGCTCTAAGTTCTTCTCTAAACTCTTTACATCATTATGTTTGTATGTAAAACGCTTACCCATATGCAATCGTACACCATCAATAATGCAAGCATGTGCATCTACATCATATACTATAATATCATCTTTCCCGACTAAAGCGTCAATTGTAGACATGATACCTTGATAACCAAAATTTAATAAATAAGCAGCTTCTTTATTTACAAAATCTGCTAACTCATTTTGTAGTTGCTCGTGTAATTCTGTATGGCCAGACATCATACGTGCACCCATTGGGTATGCAGAACCAAATTCTGCTGCCGCCTCCGCATCAACTTTACGAACTTCAGGGTGATTAGCAAGACCTAAATAATCATTGATACTCCATGTAATAACTTCTTTGCCTTGGAATGTCATTCGGTTAGAAATTTGACCTTCAAGTTTTGGAAACACAAAATACCCTTCTGCTTGAGAAGCCCATTTTCCTAATGGCCCTTTATCTCTGTAAATCTTTTCGAATAAATCCTTCATATTATCTTTTTCGAACGCATTGTAAATCAAATTTTTGTAGGGAATTCAATTTATAAATTATGTTAATTAGTTTAGCTTAACCGGGCAAAATTAGGTAATAATATTATGAATGCATAATTTATTTAACCTTTATGTGTACCAATTTTTTTAACAAAAAAACCACTGAAGAAATTCAGTGGTTTAAATCCATATTATTAGTGTACTTTATTTTATATATTCTATAGTGGCTTGCATTTCTGTTTGAGTATCAAAGAATCCTTGATCTTCCATCCACTTATCATTGTACACTTTACTCATGTAGCGAGAGCCATGGTCAGGGAAAACAACAACAATATTATGTGTTGGCTTAAATTCTCCTGCTGTATTTAATTGCTTTATGGCTTGTAAAGCTGCACCACTTGTGTAACCCACAAACATGCCTTCTTTTGCCGATATCTCTCTTGCAGAATGTGCACTTTCCTCATCAGTTACTTTTTCGAACTTATCGATAGCATCAAAATCGGTTGCGGTAGGAATTAAATTTTTACCTAAACCTTCGATACGGTATGGGTAAATCTCTTTGTCATCAAACTCACGAGTTTCGTGATATTTCTTTAATACAGAACCATAAGCATCAACCCCGATTATTTTCACATTAGGATTTTGTTCTTTTAGGTATCTTGCAATACCTGAAATAGTTCCACCTGTGCCGCTACAAGCAATTAGATGTGTTATTTTCCCTTCGGTTTGCTCCCATATTTCAGGACCTGTTGTGTTATAATGTGCTTCAGTATTTAAAGCATTAAAATATTGATTTATATATACAGAACCTTTTATTTCAGAGTGGAGACGCTTGGCTACTTCATAATAAGATCTTGGGTCATCTGCTTTTACATGAGCAGGACAAACATAAACCTTAGCTCCCATTGACTTTAGCATATCTATTTTATCTGGAGAAGACTTTGAACTTACAGCCAAAATACATTCGTAACCTTTAATAATACTTACCATTGCTATGCTAAATCCAGTGTTCCCAGAAGTAGTTTCTATTATGGTGTCACCGGGCGTAAGAATGCCTTGACGTTCTGCTTCCTCAATAATGTGAAGTGCTATTCGATCTTTTGAAGAATGTCCGGGATTAAAAGCTTCTACTTTAGCAAAAAAATTGCCTTCAAAACCTTTAGTAACTTTGTTTAGTTTAATTAAGGGAGTACTACCTATTAGCTGAAGTACGTTATCATAAACGTGTTTACTTTTCTTCATATTTAGTTTTTGCGAGTTTCAATTTAAAAATTGATACTCAAAAGCGCTGCAAAGTTAGTGTTTTTTTTCAATTAAGAGTAAATCCCCTCCAAGTCTAACAGAAAGGCAAACTCTTCAGCATCTTCCTTTAAAGACTCAAAACGCCCTGAAGCGCCACCATGCCCTGCATCCATATTAGTCTTAAGTAATAATTGATTGGAATCTGTCTTTAGTTCTCTAAGTTTAGCCACCCATTTTGCTGGCTCCCAATACTGAACTTGAGAATCGTTTAAACCAGCAGTAACAAATATATGTGGACGATTCTTTTGTTCTATATTATCATATGGTGAATATGATTTTATATAATCATAGTATAATTTATCGTTAGGATTTCCCCATTCATCATATTCACCTGTAGTCAAAGGAATGGAGTTGTCTAGCATAGTAGTTACTACATCTACAAATGGAACAGCTGCAATAATGCCTTTGTATAATTCTGGTGCTTCGTTTATTATTGCTCCCATTAGCAAACCACCTGCACTTCCTCCCATGGCATATAAATGCTGGGATGATGTGTAACGCTCTCTTATCAAATGAATTGAGCAAGCTATAAAATCTGTAAAGGTGTTTTTTTTGTTTAATAATTTACCATCATTGTACCAATTGCGACCTAAATACTCACCACCACGAACATGTGCAATCACATAAACAAAACCTCGGTCTAATAGGCTTAGTCTAATTGAAGAAAAATATGGATCAACAGTTGAGCCATAAGAGCCATACGAGTATTGTAATAATGGATTGTTACTATCTTTTTTTAATCCCTTTTTATAAACGATAGACATAGGGATTTTTGTACCATCGTCTGCAGTTGCCCATAGACGTTCTTCGGTATAATTGTCTTTATCAAAGCTACCTCCTAAAACTTCTTGTTCTTTTAAAACCTTTTGTGTTTTAGTAAACATATTAAACTCAATAATTGATGCAGGCGTTGTCATGGAATTATAGCCATAGCGTAATAAGTCTGTATCAAAATCAACGTTGGCACTTGTATAGCAGGTATAAGTTTCCGATTCAAACGGCAGATAATAATCTTCGCTATTATCCCAACGCATTATTCTAATCAAATTAAGACCATTTGTCCGCTCGCTTACTACTAAATAATTTTTGAAAATATCAATATTTTCAATCAGTGTATCATTTCTGTGCACAATGACTTCTTCCCAATTTTCAATTGCAGTATTTGTTTCTACAGTTTTCATGAGTTTAAAGTTTAACGCTTTATCTTTATTAGTCAAAACATAAAAATGGCCATCGTAATGTGCAATACTATATTCTAATCCACGTACTCTTGGATTAAATACTTTAAATTTCTCATTGGGTTTGTCAGCATTCAAAATATGATACTCATTAGTCAGCGTACTGTAGCATGCAATAATGATATACTTTCTCGATTTTGATTTATATACGGTTACACCAAATGTAGTGTCACCCTCTTCAAAAATCATTTCGTCTTCTGTATACCCTAACTTATGCTTATAAATCTTAAATGCTCTTAAGGTTTTTTCATCCTTCTTAGTGTAGAATAAGGTCTTATTATCATTAGCCCAACTCGATGATCCAGTCGTGTGCTCGATTTTATCATTTTCTAATTT
>CAJQQC010000017.1 GCA_905480385.1 uncultured Winogradskyella sp. | reverse complement strand
TGTGGTGGACCTGTTATTTCACCTAATGCAGGGAGTTTTGTATTGACGCCCATTGCACCACACAATCTTAATGCAAGACCATTAGTGATCCCTGATAATACAGATGTAAAACTAAAAGTAGAAGGAAGAGAAGATCAGTTTTTACTATCCTTAGATTCTAGAATTATTACACTTCCAAATTCGACAACTGTAACCATTAAAAAAGCAGATTTTAAAATAAAGATGGTTGAACTTTTGAATGAAAGTTTTATAGACACACTTCGCAAAAAAATGCTTTGGGGAGAAGATAGACGAAACTAGACAATAAATGCTCGTAAATACTGTTTTCTGTAAGACAATTTGTATCAAATTATTATAGAGTAATCTTAATTGTTATATTTGCAAACTTTTAAAAATTTATGAGGTATCTACTAGTATTTTTATTGTGTCTCGTTGGAAGCCAAACTACTAAAGCTCAAATTTATGAATTTGGATTATTTGCTGGTGGAAGTAATTTTATTGGAGATGTTGGTGCTACAAATTATATTTCCCCTAACCAAATTGCTTTTGGTGGTGTTGTTAAATGGAATAGAAGCCCACGACACGCGTTTAGAGCTTCATTTATTTTTACAAATCTAGAAGTAGATGACACAAAATCTGATGATCCTAGACGCATACAAAGAGGTTATGGATTTAGAAGTGGTATTTTTGAAGCTTCGTTAGGTATGGAATTTACTTTTTTTGATTTCAATCTTCATGATTTAACTCCAAAAGGCACCCCTTATTTGTATACAGGAGTTTCTGTCGCTAACCACGAAAATTTCTTTTTTGATAATAGTGGTCGTTTAACCACAGAGAATACCAATAGTTGGGCTTACGGCATACCCATGGTCCTTGGGTACAAACAATCTATCAGTCCTAATTTTATTTTAGCTGCCGAAATCGGTGCGAGATATACTTTTTCTGACGAGTTAGACGGCAGTGTACCTGACGCAGATTTTAGAGAACAGTTTGCCTTTGGAAACATCAACAGTAAAGATTGGTATGTATTTACAGGAATAACCTTAACTTACACCTTCGGAAAAAAACCCTGTTATTGCGACTTTTAGCATGAATTTAAAAGACCAAATAGACAACTCAAGGCTACCAAACCATATTGCAATTATTATGGATGGCAATGGTCGTTGGGCTAAACAAAAAGGTCTAATTAGGATTTTAGGACATGAAAGTGGAACCAAAGCTGTAAGAGAAACTGTTGAAGCATGTGCTGAATTCGGAATAAAACACTTGACACTTTACGCTTTTTCTACAGAAAATTGGAACAGACCAAAACTAGAAGTTCAAACTTTAATGAAACTTTTAGTGAAGTCTTTAAAAAAAGAAATCAAAACACTTCAAGAAAACAAAATTAAGTTAACAGCAATAGGCTGTCTAAAAGACTTACCAGAAAAAGCTTATAAGGAGTTAGAATTTGTTATAGAAAAAACAAAAAATAATACACATATGACATTAAATTTAGCTTTAAGCTACGGTTCTCGTGAAGAACTTGTTAATGTTGTTAAGGAATTATCAGTTAAAGTTAAAAATAATATAATTTCCGCTGAAAGTATTGATGAATCGATTATAAATAAGCATCTTTACACACAAAATTTACCAGACGTAGATTTGCTAATTCGTACGAGTGGAGAACAACGAATTAGCAATTTTTTATTATGGCAAATAGCATATGCAGAGTTATATTTTACCGACATCTATTGGCCAGATTTTAAGAAAGAAAATCTTGTTGAAGCCATTGTAGATTATCAAAATAGAGAACGACGATTTGGAAAAACAAGCGAACAGCTTATTTAAAAGCATAAACTTAAAAGCATTGAAGAAATTTTACGCTTTAGCATTACTAATTACAATAGGTTTCCCTCTAAATTCTTTTGCTCAGAGTGGTGATAAATATATCATAAATGACATTATAGTAACTGGTAATACTTCATTTAATGCCAGTACAATAATTACCTACTCTCGATTAAAGAAAGATCAAGAAGTTACTGTAGGTGGTGATAAGATTGGTGAAGCAGTAAAAAAATTATGGACATCTAATTTATTTAGCTCCATAGACATCTATTTTATTAACATCACAGATGACAATAAAGTCGATATTGAGATTAATCTTTCAGATTTACCCGAACTAAATGAAGTTCGTATTGATGGGGTAAAAAAAGGAAAGAAAGATGAAATTATTGATGAAAACAACCTCAAACCAAGGGTTAAGGTCACTGAAAACTTAGTCACAACAACAAAAAACTACCTTACGAATAAATACAAGAAAAAAGGTTTTCTAAATACTAAAGTTAATGTTATAACCTCTGAAGTAAAAAATGATTCCATTGAAAAAAAGAGAGTTAATATATTAGTGAGTATAGACAAAGGAAACAAGGTTAAAATCAAGTCTATAAAATTTAATGGTAACGATAAACTATCTGACAAGAAGCTTAGAAAAGCCATGAAAAATACCAAACAAAAAAGTATTAGCCCTTTACGTTTGCTAAAAAGATCTAAATATGTTGAGGAAGACTACAAAGAAGATTTGTTAAGCATAATCGATAAATACAAGGAAAATGGTTTCAGAGATGCACGTGTTATAAAAGATTCTTTAATCTACGTTGACGACAAAACTATAAGCTTGCTTGTAGATGTTGAAGAAGGTGAAGAATATACGTTTGGAAAAATTGATTTTGTTGGCAATACAGTCTATAATGATGAGTTTCTCTCTCAAATTCTTCGCATAGAAGAAGGTGATACTTATAATGGCGTAGAACTAAAAAAGAGGATTGCTAACGAAGAGAAGCCTGATGGTATAGACATAACAAATGTTTATCAAAATACCGGATACATGTTTTCTAGCATTAATCCTGTTGAGGTCAGTGCAGATGGAAACGTTATTGATTTAGAAATAAGAATTACAGAAGGTAAACCTGCTTATTTTAATAGCGTATCAGTAAAAGGTAATGATGTTACTAACGACCACGTCATATATAGAGAAATTCGTACTCGTCCAGGTGAATTATATAGTCGTGCAAATATTATTAGAACAATAAGAGAATTAGGACAATTAGGTTTCTTTAATGCCCAGGCTATTGTTCCAGATATAAAAAATCCAAATCCTGTTGATGGAACTCTAGATATTGAATACACAGTTGAAGAGCAAGGCTCTAGCCAAATTGAGCTTCAAGGTGGTTACGGCGGCGGCGGATTTATTGGTACACTTGGCCTTTCATTTAACAACTTTTCATTAAGAAATATATTTAAAGGCGAAGCTTACACACCTGTACCTCGTGGAGATGGACAAAGCATGGCATTAAGACTTCAAGCTAGTCAATTCTTTCAAACTTACAGTTTATCATTTAGCGAACCATGGTTAGGCGGGAAAAAACCTTTTCAATTATCGACTTCGCTATCTCATTCAAGACAATTTTTATTTGACCCTGTGTCAAGACGAGCAGATAAAACTAGACGTTTTAACATTACAGGTCTAACATTTGGTATATCAACTAGATTAAAAGAACCGGACGATTACTTTTTGTTCTCGCAAGCTATAAGTTACCAGCATTACGATTTACAAAACTACAATACGGGATTATTTACTTTTGGTGATGGATCTTCAAATAACTTATCGTATACGATTGGTCTAACAAGAAACAACACCTATAATGACCCGATATACCCAACTGGTGGTTCTAATTTTTCTGCATCTGCAAAACTTACGTTCCCATATTCCTTAGTTAATGGTGTAGATTATGCTGCACTTAAACAGGAAAGAGATAGTCTTGACCCTGTTGCAGATATTGAGAGGATTGGTGAGATTGACCAAGAACGTTTTAAATGGTTAGAATTCTATAAAGTAAAGTTTAAAGCAGATTGGTATGCCGAAGTTGCTAAAAAACTAGTTTTAAGACCTAGTGTTGAGTTTGGTTTCTTGGGGGCATACAATAATGACAGAGGTGTTATTCCTTTTGAGCGTTTCTTCCTTGGAGGAGACGGTCTTGGGAATTTTGCCTTAGATGGACGTGAGGTTATCCAGTTAAGAGGTTATCCAAACCAATCATTATCAAGTCAAGATGGTGGATCTATTTATAACAAATTCTCTTTAGAACTTAGGTATCCTATAACGCTTGGTCAAGGTGCAAAAATTTATGCATTAACTTTTATGGAAGCTGGTTCGTCAGTAAACAGTTTTAGAGATTTTGATCCATTCAATCTACAAAGATCAGCTGGTTTAGGTATAAGAATATTTATGCCTGCCTTTGGTTTATTAGGTATAGATTTTGGTAAACCGTTTGATCCCTTACCAGGTCAAAATCAAATTGGTGGTTGGGAAACTCATTTTATCATAGGACAACAATTTTAAGTTTGGCACGGTATTTTCAATAGGTTAAATAACATTTCATACTAGTGTTAAAATTTTTAAGAATATATTTCGTTTATTTGAATAACAACAATAGTTCACAAATTATTTTAGGTAAATAATATCGAAATCAAAAAAAATAAAACATATAACTATGAAATTTAAAGTTCTTTACATATTGGCAATAGTTGGTTTAATGAGCTTTACCAGTAATGCACAACGTGTTAATGGGGCCAGAATTGGATATATAGACACAGAATATATTCTTCAAAATGTACCAGATTATCAAGAAGCAACATCTCAGTTAGAAACAAAACTAACAAAATGGAAGTCTGAAATTGAAAATAAATTAGCAGATATAGAAACAAAAAAGAAAGCTTTAGAAAACGAAAAAGTACTTTTAACAAAAGAACTTTATGAAGAGCGTTTAGAAGATATTTCTTTTGAAGAGTCTGAAGTTTTAGATTATCAACAAAAACGTTTTGGTCCTGACGGAGACATGGTTTTACAAAGAACGCAATTGATTCAGCCAGTTCAAGATCAAATTTTTGCAGCTGTGAAAGAGATAGCAGAAAATAAAAAATATGATTTTGTATTTGACAAAAACGCAGATTTTTTAATGTTATATTCAGCAGAGCGTTTTGATATCAGTGAACAAGTTTTAAGAATAATAACAAGAGCATCTACTAGAGAGCAAGCAAAAACAAAAAGAGAGCGTAAAGAGTTAGAAAAAGAAGAAGCTGTACCAGAAGTAAACAATACCAAAGATGAACGAGCAAAAGCTTTAGAAGATCGTAAAGCACAAAGAACAGCAGACCTTGAACAAAAACGTATAGATAGAGAAAAAGCTTTAGAAGAACGAAGAGCCAAACAAAAAGCCGACAGAGAAGCTAAGAAAAAAGCTGCTGCTGATCGTAGACAAAAAGTTTTAGATGCTAGAAACAACACTAATAAGTCTTCTGACTCTACAGCGTCAAAGATGGATTCTAAAACGACTAAAAAGGCTAATACGGCAGTGAAATCAGACACTACTAAAGTAAAAACAAGACAACAACTTTTAGAAGAAAAACGAAAAAAAGCTTTGGAGCAAAGAGAAGCAAGAAAGAAAGCCTTAGAAGACAGAAAGAAGAAAATATTAGAACAACGAAAAAAAGCCAGAGAAGAAAGACTAGAACAATTAAGAAAGAGTGATTCTATTCGAAAAGCAAAAGCGAATAATAATGACAATTAAACTTTTATAAATCAAAAACACGTAAACACTAAATTAAAATGAAACGATTAAAAACACTACTATTAGCAATAACTCTATTTGTTGGTGGTTTTACAATTGCGAATGCACAATCAAAAGTAGCTCACGTAAACACACAAGAGATTACTAGTGTATATCCTGCATTTATTCAAGCGCAAAAGGATGCTCAAACAGCTGGACAAACAGCCGGAAAAGCAACCGCAGACGCTGGTAAACCTCAGTATGATGATATGGTTAAGCTTTATGAGGAAACAGCTAAAAAATATCAGAATGAAGCTGGTACACAAACTGATGCTGTTAACCAATCTCGCGGAAAAGAACTACAGCAAATGCAAGCAGCTATATACGATCAAGAGCAGCTTTTACAACAAAACATCCAAACTAGTGTACAAAAAGCACAATACGAAGCGATGTTACCTGTCAGAAATAAAATGATGGAAGCAATTAACAAAGTGGCTAACACACTTGGATATGACTATGTATTAGACGTTGCAAGCCTAGTTGTAGCAAATGGACCAGATATTACTGCTGAAGTAAAAAAAGAATTAGGTATATAATCGAACTCTTTTAATAATATATAAGTAAAAAGCCGCTTTTTAAAAAGCGGCTTTTTATTTTTGTAACTATGAAGAAACAACCTATTGGCATATTTGATTCTGGGATTGGTGGCACTTCAATTTTTAAAGAGGTACATACACTTTTGCCAAATGAAAACATTATCTATTTAGCCGATAGCAAAAATGCACCTTATGGTAACAAATCTGAAGAAGAAATTCTTAAACTAAGTATTAAGAATACAGAATTGCTTATAAATAAAGGTTGTAAACTTATTATAGTGGCATGTAACACTGCTACTACTAATGCTATTAATTTTCTAAGAGAAAACTATAATATCCCATTTATCGGAATCGAGCCTGCTATAAAACCAGCATCCTTAAATAGTAAATCCAAGTCTATAGGAATATTAGCTACAAAAGGTACTTTGAGTAGTTCTTTATTTCATAAAACCTCAGGGATTTACACCAAAGAAATTAATGTTATTGAACGTATTGGTGAAGGTTTAGTCCCACTAATTGAAGCAGGTAAAATAGACTCTGACGAAATCAGGGATTTACTAAAAACATTCATTAAACCAATGCTAAAAGCAGATATTGACCATTTAGTTTTAGGCTGCACGCATTATCCATATTTGATTCCTGAGTTAAGAAAACTTTTACCTATATATATAAAAATCATTGATTCTGGTTTGGCAGTTGCAAAACAAACAAAAGCTGTTCTTGAAGATAATAATCTTCAAAGTGATATTAACTCATCACCAAACATTCAGTTTTACACTAATGGAAATATCAAAATTTTGAATGCTATTTTAGATTATGGATTTTCTACTAAACACCTAGACTTTTGATAAACTCAAAGATTTTATTACAATCATATAAAAAGATTTAAAAGCTATTCTTTGAACCAACTTGAGTATTTTACATAATTATCAGCAATTCGGTTAATTTCACCTGAAACTAATTCTGGACTAATATCTTTGATTTTTTTTGCTGGTGTACCTGCATATATACTTCCAGACTCAACCAATGTGTTTTTGGTCACAACAGCACCAGCTGCTATAATACTATTACTCTTAATAACGCAATCATCCATAACAATACTACCCATACCAATTAGTACATTGTCTTTTATAGTACAACCATGCACAATCGCGTTGTGTCCTATAGAAACGTTATTACCAATAGTTGTTGGAGATTTTTGATAAGTAGCGTGTATAACTGCTCCATCTTGTACATTAACTTTGTTTCCTAATTTTATAAAATGTACATCGCCACGCAAAACAGCATTAAACCAAATACTGCATTGTTTTCCAATTGAGACTTCACCTACTATTGTTGCGTTTTCTGCAACAAAACAGTCTTCTGATATTTGCGGATGTTTCCCGTTTATGGGTTTTATTACTGGCATATAAATATTTTTTTATTTAAAATAAGATAATAGTGTTCAATCATTTAAATGAAGGCCTTACTCATTTAAATGCCATATTCAGGCATTTTGATTTTATTATAAAGAAATAAAATTCTTGTATAAAAAAGCCTCAACATTAGTTGAGGCCTTTTATTAGTTAATTGCTGGGCAATTACATTCGTATTTTTCTCGTCTACAATTAAAATTATAACCTAGTGTTATCTGATGGAAACCACCTGTGTTGAAGTTTATTGTATTTGCTTGGTAAGAATAGGTGTATGCAAACATAAATTGGTTATAATCTACGCCGATAAATGGTGTAATATATTGTAATTTTTGACTACTTACTGAATTTCCATCTAAGAACTGAGCACCGTCTAAACTACGTCTATACGATAAACCACCCCAGACTTTACCAAAATCTACTTCTTTATAAACTTTCATATTTACATCAATCGAAGACTCTTCTGTTGCATCTCTATACATATACATCAAAGAAGGCTCGTAACTCCATTCACTTCCGTATTTCTGAAATACATTACCTGCTGATAACAAGTATGTTCTTAAATTATTAAAAGCAAAGCCTTGCTCATTAAAGTTAATTCCGTCGTTATTTAATATGTTTTTTGCTGTAACGTGTGCGTAAAAGTCTAAGAAGTGGTAAGACATACCTACATCGATATTAAAATTAGTCGCACTTTGCTCAATACCAGATATTAATTGATCAAAATCTCCTGGTGCCAAAAAGCTAGTTTCATCTAATTTGTACTGAATAAAACCTGCGCTTAATCCAAAAGAAATCATATTTAAATCTACTTCATTACGAGATAATAATAAGTGATGCGCATAAGTTATATAAGCTCCTGTATTAGAATGAAATCCGTTTTCGTCATTATATACAATAGCTCCAATTGCAGAAGGCCCATCTCCTATTCTACTATGAGCACTTAATGTTTGAAGACTTGGTGCATCATCTACTCCAAACCATTGCTGTCTTGCTGTGAGTCTTACTTTAGCACAATTAGCCACACCAGCCATTGATGGATGTATTAAATAATAATTATCTGTTAGGTAATCTGAATATACTGGCATACCTTCTTGAGAAAATCCTAAAAAAGACATCATACCGATTAAAGCAACTATACAAATTTTTTGTGATCTCATAAGTTTATCGTTTCAATGTAAAATGGGCTGTTTGTTGTTTTGTTTCACCTGTCAAAGGCTCAACATACTCAACCGTAAACCAATAATCATCTGTTGGCATCAAATTTCCTTGATAGGTGCCATCCCATCCAGGACTTGTCGGACTTAACTGTTTCATTAGTTTTCCGTATCGGTCAAATATATAAATTTTTGCGCTAGGTTGTGTTCCTATTCCTACGATGTTCCAAGTATCATGATTACCATCGCCATTTGGAGTAAAATATAACGGGTAATCTATAACTAAAATTGTGTCAGAACCTATACCACAACCATTGATATCTCTAGCATATATTGTATGAACTCCTGGTCTAACATTTTCAAAACTCCCGTTATCTTGCCAAGATCCTAAATCTAAACTATATTCAAAATCACCTAAATTAGATGTTGCGGCTTCAATTGTATGATTACCAGAAAATGCTTGTGAAGTAACTTCAGCGATAACAATTGGAACTTCGCTTTCTAAAACAATAGCCTCATCCATACTAGTACAACGCGTTAAAGTAGATGTTGTTATATCTGTAACAATAACACTGTATGTTCCTCCTTGAGCTGGTATTAAGCTTGAATTTGTTTCTGTTGGCAATATTACACCGTCCAAACTCCACTCAAAACTATAATCAGATGATGACAATTGCGTATCTAAAACAGGTGGTACAGGTACTACTTCTGACCCATTAGTTGTTGTACATAAAATGTATAACTGATCTAAATCAAACTCCGGCACTGGATTAACTATTAAAGGGACTGGTTGTACTTCGAAACAGATATCTGGTGACAGATTATTACTTACTCTAACATATATCGTCTGAGGATTACTAAGATTTTCATATAGGAACGGTAATGGCTCAACGTTATTTAAAGCATCATCCTCTGTAAAGTGATATGTTATTGTATAAGCTGCTTGGTCTTGACCATCTAAAATATCATCTTGGAGAAGATTTAAGTCAAACTGAGCAATACCATCATTTTCTATATTATCATCACACAATTCAAAATCTAAAGGCTCGTCATTAGGATTAGCTTGAGCACCTTCTAAAACTTCTACAAAAAAGGAACCTGTACCATTAGAACATGTTGTTACATTATTTGTAATTGCATAGAAAATTTCTTGAGGGTTTACTGTATTCGTAAATATATCTGGCTGTGGATTGGTTAAATCATCGGCATCTTGCTGAGTAGTATGAAATGTGACTATAAATTGTGTCGGATCTTGACCGTTTAAGATTTCATCACGCTTTATCCCAATATCAAAGTCGAATACATTATCTGTGTTATTCTCACATTCCTCTATAGTAGCAACTGGAACGATCTCTGGCAGAGGATTAACAACGATATCGAAATCTACAACAGCAAAACAATTGGTTAAATCATCCTGTACTCTCACGTAAATAGTTTCAATTGGATTGGTATTGTTATATGCTGATGGTATTGGAATTTTATTAGCTAGGATATTATTAAGCGCATCATCTAAATCTAAAAAGTAAGATGCAGAAAGGTTAGGTATTCCGTCAAAAATAAAGGTCTCGTTTTGGGTTAAATTAAATTCTTCAGACAAGTCACCAATTGTTACATCATCACAAACTATAATATCCACTGAATCTGTATCCGTTCTTGGTGTTGGATTAATTGTAACTAACTCAAACTCTCCAATTCCCTGACATGAATTATTGGTATTATTATCTACTCTAAACGTAATTGTCTGATTAAAAGGAGAATTAGTATTGATGTGATTAGCAATATCTGGTATAGCATTAGTTTCCGCTAATGCATCTGATGCTGTTTCGTAATAGGTGACTGTAATATTTTGACCTACAGGAAAGACTGACACAATCTGAGCAGTAGCATCACTAAAATCAAATATTGAAATACCATCCGTAATATTTTCATCTACACTTGTATCGTCACACTCTTCAAAAGGCGGAATCATAAACCCTACAGGTATCTGAGTAGTAGCCACATACAATTCTAGTTGTGTTACCCTAAAACACATATTCGCATTTTCGACTCTTACAAATAAAACATCTGGTGCAGCCGAAGCATCTGTATTTGGGTATGCCAACTCATTTGTAATTGCATTTGTGCCACTTTCTGCGTCTGCTAATGAGAGATAATAAGTAAATGTTTCCAAGGCCGCATTCACAGATATTAAATCATTAGCTTCAGTAAGATTAAAATTTGATATCCCATCTGTGTCAACGTCACACTGTCTTAAATCCACTACAGCTGAAATTATTGGTAGCGCATTAACTTCTAAATTCACAGGTACAGTTGCATAACATGTTGTATTATTATCATTTGAAACCCTAGCTATTATTTGGTCATTATTAGCGACTGTATTGACATATAAGCTTGAAAGAGGGTTAGTTCCAGCATCGGCATTAACTTGATCAAAGAAATAGGTTACAGAAAATTGTAATGGGTCTTGACCATCTAAAATTTCCGTATCAATTGATGGTAAATTAAACTCCACAAAGCCATTAGTATCATCTCCATCTGCCGCATCATCACATAACTGATAAGTGAAAGTTGTAGCTGTAGGCTGATTAAATACTTCTATTATAAAATTTGTAGTATCAAAACAATTAGCATTATCAACATTTTGTATTCTTGCTACAATAGCTTCTTGTTGAAAAGCCGTTTGATTTGTATAAGGAGAAGGCAATGCATTAGTCCCAGCGTCTGCATTGGCTTGAGAATCATAAAAAGTCACATCGTATTGAGTACTAGATTGCGTTCCAAAAACAAACGATTCTAAAGCTATTAAATCAAAATCCCAAAACCCATCATTATCATCGTCACAGACTAATTGAGGTGGAACTACATTTGCTATTGCAATCTCATCAACTTGAAGTCTAATTGTTGACGTCTCATAGCAGTCTACATTACTATTATTCTGTACTCTTGCAAAAATGTCTTGCGTATTTGCTGTGGTGTTAGTATAAAGATTTGGTAATTGGTTTAGTCCCATATCGGCATCTGTAGAGCTAATATGATAACTTACGGTAAACTGTGTTGGAGATTGAGTTCCTAAAACTTCTACATCTATTGTAGGTAAATCAAATTCAACAATACCATTAGCAGCATCACCATCAGATGCATCATCACAAATTTGATATACAAAGTCTTCCGCAGTAACAGCAGTAAATACATTTAAGATAAAACTATCCGTAACTACACAGTTACCTGTGGCAATATCGTCTATCCTGATATAAATTATTTCTCCATCTGATGCACTGTAATTATTTAAATCAGCAATTATGGGATTATCTCCTGTATCTGCATCAGCCTGTGTGTTATGATAAGAGATAGCAAACTCAGTGTTATCTTGAGCACCAAAAACAATCGGTGTATTTTCTTCTAAGTTAAATACAGACATACCTGTTGGGCTACAACTTGCTATATCTATAGCAGGATTAACTAATTGCGGGCTGTTTCTAAATTCTACTAAAATCTCATCACTTGTATCACATCCCGGAGCAAACTCAACATTTACACTATAAGTACCTGCCGTATCGATGGTCAATGTTGAACCAGAACCAGCTCCTGGTATTGGAGTTCCATCAAGAAACCATTTATGTATTGCATTTGGGGCTTGCGTATCTAAAATAACTTCTTCGCCACCACAACTAGCCGTACCAGCCTCTAATGTCAGATCATCTCCTAAATCTCCGCCTAAATTAAAACTTCCTGCTTCAATAAAAATTGAAGTATCGTATTGGTCGTCTCCTTGATCAGCTACGACTAACTTAATCTCGTATGTTGTGTTAGGGGTAACTGGAGCTGAAGCAGTTAATACTTCAGTTCTTCCATCAAAATTAGTTTCTCCAATATTATAACCAGCAAAAAAAGTTGTATTGGCGGGACAATCACCTGAATTATTTATGTTTGTAACATTTACAGTAGTACCGTTAGGTAAAACTGCTAAATTAGTGTATGCAGTAGTCCCTACCTCTCTTAATAAAAATGCAAAACCATCAGCAAATTGACATTCTGTAACACCATCGTATTCTTCAGATGCCATTAGATATCTAAAGCTTATATTATCAGTTGTTGGTGTAAAATTAAATTTTATAAAAGTAGCGTCTTGCGTATTTGTTATTCCCAGAGCAGTCTCTAAATCAACGTCATTAGTTGCAGGCCCTGTAGTATTACCCGTTTCACCAGCAGTATTAGTGATGACATTTCCTCCAGTAGCTACAAAACCTGAGCCAATAACAATGCCACTTTCAAATGGGAAATTTGTTCCACCTTTTGTAAAATACCCATAACTCTTTGTTGCTAATTCCGCTGGACCGAGTGGCCCTCCAAAATGAACTTGGGATTCAAAATTATCAACTGCAGAACAACCGCCAGTGACTAATACATTCTCTATTAATTCGCTCGGAGATAAAAAGGATTCTGAAAAAGCTCCATTATTTATGGTCACAAAAGGTGGTGCTACTACAATAGTTATTGTTTGTGTATCAAAACAACCTAAAGGATTATCATCAGTAGCCGTAAAAGTTACATTAAAGGTTCCTGATGTATTAAATTGATGTGATGTGTTTAAGGTTGTTGCAGTGCCACCAGTCGCAAAATTCCATAGATAAGAAGCATTTGCATTTGTATCAGAGAATACCGCACTACCATTAAAATTAACCGTTTCACCTGGCAAAATCTCGATTTGGTTAGATACCATATTTACTGCAGGTGTCGTACTATCGATTGAAGTTGTAATCGTTTGGCATGATGTAGCGCACAAAATATTTGCTTGCCAACCTAAAGTATTTCCAAAACCATTTGAAGAAAACGCTACCGTCAAGCAACCCGATGGATGCGTAGATACAACTCGACCAGGACTAACTGACCCAGAAAAATTACCTATAACTGTAGATGCAGTACTGTCACCATCATAAATAGTTAAAATATCATCACCAGCTTGTGTACTAAATCTAGTAAAGTCTAAGATTAGGATTTCACCAGCATTGATAGGACATAAAGTAATCTGAAAATTTTCATTAGAACTATAATTCCCCATCTCTCCACCAGAGTCAAAAAAGAGGTCTGGTGCACAGCGAGAAAATGTACCGTTTTGCATAGTTATATCTTGAGCAAAAGATACTGATGAGAGCAATAAAACAATTGTAAAGACTAGAGACTTAATAATACAATCTGGGTAAAATTTATTCATTTTACTTGTCCCTATTTTAAACGGGAGCGAAATTTAAGGATTTTATACGACTTGTAAAGTTAAAATACTGAGTAAACTTTAGTTAAAGAGATAACGTTTCTTTTATGGTTTTCATATTTTTGCAAAAAAAAGAATGAGTCCTACAGAAATAACTATACAAACTACGTCTAATGATACTATCATTAAGTTTGAGGCAGATCGCTTTATCACTCAGCACAATAGCTATGAGTTCAATAATATTGACGACGCATCTAATTCACCATTAGCACAACAACTTTTTTACCTACCTTTTGTTAAAAAGGTATATATCGCCTCTAATTTTATAGCTATAGAACGCTATAATATAGTTGAATGGAGCGATGTACAAGATGAAGTGGCAGAGCAAATAAAAACATACTTAAATAGCGACGCTATTGTTATCAAAGAAGAGGTCTCTAAATCAAAAAGTGCTATTACTGTTTATGCAGAAAGTACACCAAACCCAAGTGTTTTAAAATTTGTTTGTAACAAAGCTTTAGTAGGACAGATTTGTGAGTTTTCATCTATTGATGATGCTAAAATTTCTCCTATGGCAACGGAGTTATTTCAATTGCCTTTTGTGAAAAGTGTTTTTATGGACAAAAATTACATTTCTATTACTAAATATGATGTCACCGAATGGGAAGAAATTACAGTGCAACTTAGAGAATTTATTAAATCGTATATTGAAGATGGAAAACCAGTTTTAAGCAAACCTATTGCAACACAAAAAGAAGTTGAAGAAAAAACATCAGAGACCAAATTCGAAAAACTGGATGATACTTCAAAAAATATTGTTAACATTCTTCAAGAATTTGTAAAACCAGCAGTAGCTAGCGATGGCGGTAATATTGAATTTATTTCTTATGACGATGCATCAAAAAAAGTAGAGGTATTACTACAAGGTGCTTGCAGTGGTTGTCCTTCATCAACGTTTACATTAAAAAATGGCATCGAAAATATGCTCAAAGAAATGCTTAATGATCAAAATATTTCTGTAAGTGCTATAAATGGTTAAAAGACTTAGATAGGCTTAAATCAAGTTTATTAAATTTTGAATCTAAGTAAACTCTAGGTTGGCACTATTTTTGTTATTTAATTGTTAAATCAGAATGCGGAATTGTGTTTTGATTTAATTATGCTTTCATTTATCGAAAATAAATATACCTAACGTTTTTGATTAATCGTAAAACAGAAATATAAAAATTATCAACTATGAAAAAAACAATTTTAATGTCATGCTGTCTAGCTTTATTTAGCTTAATATCTTATGCTCAAGGAGCAAATAGTATTGACATAGCTACAGAGAAACTCTACATGTCATCAGACGTAAGTAGACCAGTAGATGCGGTAGGTAGTCCTTATGTAAACAAGAATTTTTTACCAGTTAGAGTAAAAGGCTATGATGGTCAAATTTTTACAGGAAGATACAACGCCTATAATGGTGAAATGGAGATTAATCTTGGTACAAAAATTATTGCTTTAGATACTTCTAAAGACTACCAAGTAATGTATACCCAAAACAATAAGATTTACAGAACATACAATTATTCTACACCCAATGGTATAAGTAAAAGAGGTTTTTTAACTGTTGTAAATCAAAATGGTGATAACGCGTTGTTAAAATCTGAGATTATAAAATATTACGACAAAGTTCCTGCTGCTACAAGTTATCAGTCTGACAAGCCAGCAAAATTTGTACAGGAAAGTGATGAATACTACATTGCCAAAGGAAAAGTAATAACTCAACTTCCCACAAGAAAAAAAGACTTATTAAAAGCTTATGCAAATGACGCAAAGAAAATAAAGTCATATTTGAAAGAAAATAAAATCTCTTTGAAGAAAGAAAAAGATTTGATAAAACTAGCTGGGTTCATCTCTACGCTATAAAACAAAAAATATACTGAAAAAGATGGCTATGATAGCCATCTTTTTTAATTTATACCAAAAAGAAAATGAACACACAAGATTGGATTAACAAAGGTTATAATATCATTTTAGATTTTGGACCCAAACTAATTGGCGCAATTATAATTTGGCTAATTGGAGGCATCATTATCAAATTTTTATTGAAAGGCCTTGAAAGTGCAATGAAAAAAAGTAATTATGAAGCAAGTCTTCAAAAATTCTTAATTAGCCTTATTCGCTGGGCACTTAAGGTTATATTGATTGTTATCGTTCTCACTACAGTTGGTGTAGCGACAGCTTCATTTGCTGCGATATTAGCATCTGTAGGTTTAGCAATAGGTTTAGCCTTACAAGGTTCACTTGGTAATTTTGCTGGTGGCGTTTTGATTATGATTTTCAAGCCTTTTAAGATTGGAGATTTAATCGAAGTCCAGGGTCAAATAGGTGTTGTTAAGGAAATTGAGATTTTTACAACAAAACTAACAGGTTTATCAAATCGAGAAATTATTTTACCTAATGGAAATTTATCTAACGGTACCATAATTAACTTTACTACTGAAGGCACTAGACGTGTAGATTTAATCTTTGGTATTGGTTACGATGAGGATATTAAAAAAGCAAAGAGTGTTTTTATGTCTGTGCTTAAATCTCATCCTAAAGTTCTAGACTCAATAGAGCCAACTGTAGATGTTATTGAACTTGCAGATAGCTCTGTCAACTTCGCAGTAAGACCTTGGTGTAATGCCGAAGATTATTGGCGAGTATATTTTGACATTACTGAAAATACTAAAATAGCCTTAGATGAAGCTGGTATAGAAATACCATATCCTCATGCAGTAGAAATTCAGAAAAAAAGTTAATTTTTTTTAGTTTTTAAAGCCACAAAGTCTTTCAAATAATAAGGTTCAAAATAAGCGACATCTTCAAAGTCGCTTTTTTTATACTTCATGTTAGCTAATTTTCCCATTGTTGATGCTGAAGGTAATTTACCTTCTGTAAAAACAGCATTATAGTGACTGATAATTGTCTTTGTTTTCTCTACACCGTTACCGATAAAATAGACTTTTCCATTTTCTAGTTCAGATTTAAAACTTGTTTCATCTAAAATCTGAGCTTGGATTTCTCTATTTGGGTTATATTCCCAATCAAAAATAGCAGAATAGACTTCCATACGTCTTGCATCTAACATTGGGATAATTAAACCTTTATTCGTTTTAATCTGATGTGCTAAAGCTTCTAATGTTGAAATTGAGATTAAAGGCTTATCTAACGCGAAGCAAATCCCTTTTGCTGTTGACACACCGATACGTAGACCTGTGAAAGAACCTGGGCCTTTACTAATTGCTATGGCATCTAAATTGCTTTTAGAAATACCTGAAATTTCAATAGCTTCCATGATAAACAAATGAAGCTTCTCTGCATGCGAGTAGCCAGCATTATTATCTTCTTTTAAAACCAAAATCTCCTCATCTTTAGATAAGGAGACTGAACAATTGGTTGAACTTGTTTCTATGTTTAAGATTAAAGCCATTTTACTAATCTTCAACTTTTTCCTCTTCAGAAGTCACTTTTTTATTTTTTTCTTCTACTTTTTCTCCTGGCTTTAATGTTTTAGAAACCAAATTATATGGTCCAGTAATAATTTTATCACCTTCTTTTAAGCCTGAAACAATTTCAATATTAGTATCATCTTGGATACCTGTTTTTACTACACGTAACTTGGCAATACTGTTTTCGTTAACAAAAACACATTCAAACTTTTCTTCATCTACAGATGAAGATGTGTCTGTAGTTACTGTTTTATTTCCATAAGTTTTCTTTACTGAACTCGTATCAGTTTTTATAACAATTGCGCTAATTGGAACAGCAATAGAACTTTCTCTTTTATCAGTAATAATATCTACTGTTGCTGTCATACCAGGCCTGAATGGCGAATATGCTTCTGGTTTTCCCTCAGTTAAATCAGCATAAGACTCTTCAATAATTCTTACTTTAACTTTAAAGTTTGTGACCTGATCTGCCGCTAATGTTCCTGCTGCTGAGTTAGCAATCTCTGTAACAATACCTTTGAATTGTTTTTTTAGGTAAGCATCGACTTCTACAATGGTTGTGTCTCCAATATTTACTTTGACAATATCATTTTCATTAACATCAACTTCTACCTCCATATTATTAAGGTTTGCAACACGTAAAATCTCTGTTCCTGCCATTTGCTGTGTACCAACAACACGTTCTCCCAACTCTACATTAAGTAAAGATATTGTACCACTCATTGGTGCATAAATCGTAGTTCTACTTAAATTATCTCTCGCTTCATTAACTGAGGCTCCAGCACTTTGAACACCGTAGTAGGCAGAACTTCTACCGGCTTGAGCCGTTTCAAAAGCAGCAATTGCTCTATCCCAATCTGCTCTTGAAATCACACCTTTATCAAATAAAGATTTACTTCTATCATAGTCGGCTTTGGCCTGTTTTAAAGTTGCTTCTGCTTGCTCTAAGTTAGCTCTTACATTTTTGTAAGAAGCTTGAGTTCTACTCAAGGCAGACTGGATTAAATCTGGATTTACTTTGACTAGTAAATCTCCTTTTTTGACTTGTTGTCCT
This sequence comes from uncultured Winogradskyella sp., assembly GCA_905480385.1. Classification (GTDB taxonomy): domain Bacteria; phylum Bacteroidota; class Bacteroidia; order Flavobacteriales; family Flavobacteriaceae; genus Winogradskyella. The sequence continues at coordinate 28,899 of CAJQQC010000017.1, read as the reverse complement.
TCTTTAAAAGGTAATTCTAAAATCTCTCCAGAAACTTCACTAGAAATTTTCACCTCTACCTCTGGTTGAATTTTACCTGTTGCTGAGACAGTTTCTATGACTTCTTTCAATTCAACAACCTGAGTATTGACCTGTTTGAAATTTCCTTTTTTTCCAAACATTCCTGTGGACTTTCCTACTACTAATAATAATAGTACAACAGCTATAATTGCTAATATTATTTTTAACTTTTTACTCATCTCTAAAATTTTAATTCTGTGGCTGGAATACCAAAATACAATTCTAAAACTTTAAGTTTAAAAATGTAATCGTATTTGGCTCTGTTTAAATTAATATTTGAATTATCATACCTCAATTTTGCTTGACTAAAATCAAAAGCATTTGTTAAACCTTCATCATATCTAGCTTTTGCATACTCGTAAGCCAATGACTGAGATTCAAGGGAAGATAAAGCAGCTTCATATGCTTTTAGTGAACCATTAGCATCTACATAGGCTTGATATATTGTTGACTCCAAATCCAATTCAGCTTGCTCTAACTGAAATTTAGAACGCTCCAAATTTATTTTATTTCTTTTTACGTTAGCACGTGTACTAAAACCGTTAAGTATTGGAATATTTAAATTTAATCCATATCCTACACCATCATTTAAATACAACTGCTCCGTAAAAGGAGTAGGGTCAGCATCTGCAAATCGAGTATTATATCCAAAAAAAGCAGATAAAGTTGGTAAATTTGCTCCTTTTGCAATTTGAACATCTTTTTCAGATAATTCGACATTCTTTTCGGCAATTTTAATTTCAGATCTATTTTCTTTCGCACTAGATAAAATTTCTTCAACAGATTTATCGCCTAATGTATCGACAATACCATAGCCCTCATCTTCAATATCAAAGTTTTTATAATCTTTAATGAGTAATAATTGTGATAAACTGATAAGGGAAATTTGAACTTGATTTTGAGCATTCACCATCGATTGGTTTTCGCTAGCATTAGTTGCTTGTATTTCTAACAAATCTCCTTCAGGTAATACACCTGCTTTAACTAAATTTTCAGTTTGTCTAATCTGTGCTTTTGTAACCTCATTCTGTGATTCTAATACCCTAAGGTTTGCTTTATTTAGGATTACTTGTAAATAATTATTTGCTACAGTCAGCGATATGTCATCTTTCATTTTTGACAAACGGTACTGGCTAGATAATTGAGAAATCTTTGCGCGTTGTAATTGTCTAAAATTTCGTAAACCATTAAATATTGTATATCCTGAATTAATAGAACCACTTGCAGATAAAAAGGTTTCTGTTTCTGCTTGATTTGTAGTTGGGTTGAAACTCAATCCGGTATTTTCTCTAACTCCAGTACTTGCACTAAATGAGGGTAAAAAATTACCTATAGCGGTTAATTTATCGATCTCTGCTGATTTTAAATCTAACTCACTTTGCTTAACAGAAATATTATTTTCTAAAGCATACTCAACGCATTCTTTGAGTGTCCATTTTTTTTGAGCATAAGTATTAACTCCTAAGAGTAATGAAACTATGATGATGATTGATTTTTTCATAATATGTGTTATATGTCTATATAAGTATTAAAGTGTTACAAAAAACAGAATTAATTTCTGCCTGCGTATTTTGGTGGTCCTTGCAACTGATTCCAAACTTTTATTTTATCTGCTTCGTTAATCCCGCTTTTTACTTCAACAAAGATACCATTACTAATACCTAGCTCTACATCTTTTCTTTCATATTCTTGATCTCCAACTTCAACTTCTACAAAAGGTTTTTTAGTTTTTACATCATATTGAACTAGAGCCTCTTTAATCGCCAAAACATTATCAGCCTTTTCCAAAATAATCGAAGCATTAGCACTTAATCCAGCTCTAATAAATGTTTGTGAAGAATCTAACTCTTTTAATGAACCTTCAATTTCGAACTGAATGGCACCATTCTCGGCAACTCCTTTTGGAGCTATATAGTCCAATACAGCATCAAACTTTTGGTTTTCAATAGCGCCAACAGTAATTTCTAGTGGTAAACCTTCGGTTATTTTACCGACTTCACTCTCGTCTACTTTTCCTTCAAAAATCATTTTTGAAATATCTGCTAAAGATGCAATTGATGTTCCTTCATTAAAATTGTTAGCTTCAATAACTTGGTTTCCTTCTTTTACCGGCACATCTAAAACCATACCAGAAACTGTTGCTCTAACTTGTGTTTGGGCGATGTTTCCAAGGCCCGAAGTAGTTCCTGTTTTAATAATATCATAATTTTGACGTGATTGTTGCAAGTCTATTTTTGCTTGGTCTACACGTTGCTTTGCTTGAAGGTATGTATTATTAATCTGGTCAAAATCGTTGGCCGAAATAACTCCTTTATCAAATAATTGCTTCTGTCTGTCATAAAGTGACTTTTGTGTTTTGAAATTGATTTCTGCTGTTTGTAACGAATTACGATTTGAAGCGATATTGTTTTTTGAACTAGTTAATGAAGATACATTAGGTATTACTCTAATTTTTGCTATCAAGTCTCCTTGCTTTACAAATTCGCCAGCCTCTACATACACCTCTTCTATAACTCCAGAAATATTCGGTTTAATTAAAATTTCTTCTTCTGGAACGATACTACCAGTAGCTACCGTATTAACTATAATAGTTTCTACAGAAGCTGTTTGTGTTGAGTAAGTTACAGGGTTTTCCTGGTTCTTGTCCCATAAATAATAAAGTGATGCCGCAAATGCTAATACGATAACAACTAATACAATTACTGTGGTGGTTCTTTTCATGATGGTATTTAAATATATTTATTCGATTCTTAATGCGTCTACAGGTTTCATTTTTGTGGCTCGATTTGCTGGTATCAAGCCTGCCAATAATCCGGCTAATATTAATATAGTTAATGCAACAATAACAACAGTCATACTCACACTTGGGTTTGAGAAATTTTCCACAGGACCAACATTGTCTAAGACAGAGTTCATTCCCCAAATGACAAAAGCAGCAAATGCTACACCTACCATACCAGATAAAATAGTAAGGATTAAGCTTTCTTGTAATATCTGCCCTTTTATAGTCCATGGTGTTGCACCTAAAGCGCGTCTTACACCAATTTCTTTTGTTCGTTCTTTTACCACAATAAGCATTATATTATTAATGCCTATTATCCCTGATAATAAAACTAATGCACCAACAAAATATCCAACAATAGCCAAAATATTGAATAGTCCATTAACCCGTCCAAACTGTTCAGCTAAATCTCTATGACCAATTGCACGATCATCGCTTGGATGTATGTTTTTTCTACCCTTGATAATATCAAAAACCCGTTCTTTAACCTGAGTAATACTTGTATCATCAAAAGCCGTAATTGCCATCCAACTTACACGGTCACCATAATTAAAGGCTTGATTAAAAGTTGTAAATGGAATAAAAATGGTGTTGGCTTCTTCTTCAGAATCACCTTGTGAATTTGTGATTTTAAAAGTTCCGACAACTTTGAAATTAACACCGTTAATTTTAATATAGCTTTCCATTGGTTCTTCCCCTTTGTCATAGAGTCCTTTAACTACATCAGTACCTATGACGCAGACTTTTCGTTTTGAATTGATATCAGAATAACTAATGAAACGACCATTTATAATGTCCATGGGTTTTTGCTTAATGAACTCAGGGTAATCACCATAAATTTGAAAAGCTCCAGTTCTTGTACCTCTTGTCACGTTATTAGCTCCATTGTAGCCTCCTAGTGAATTACGTGGCGAAATGTATTTTAATTCCGGAATATCAGCACGTATCGCTTCTACATCAGATAACTTATACTGTAAGCGTTTTCCTTTTGGAACACCTTTATAAGAAATAGATGTACGCTGTCCCCACATAAACATAGAATTGGTTGCAAAATTTCCGAAATCGGCTGTTACACCATTTCTTAGACCATTAGTCAAAGCCAAGAGTAATACTAATATGGTAATACCCCAAAACACTCCAAATGCTGTCAAAAAAGTTCTGACTTTATTGGCATTTAGCGCTTCTAATATTTCGTCCCAACGGTCTTTGTTAAACATATTACTCGTCTCTAAGTGCTACAATAGGTTTAATTTTCGCTGCGCGATATGCTGGTAAAAATCCTGCTAATGCTCCTGCGACTACAAGTATAAATACTGTTGTAATCGCGGTACCAAAATCTACTTGAGGGAATTTTATAAATGGACTGTCTACTTGTGGGCCTACCAATTCTAAAACTGCTAAACCAGCAACTAAGCCAAATAGACCCGAAAACATGGTTACAAAAATAGCTTCTTGTAAAATCATTCCAACTATAGAAGATGGTACTGCTCCAAGTGCTTTTCTGATACCTATTTCTTTCGTTCGCTCCTTTACAATTATTATCATAATATTACCAACTCCTACGACACCCGCAATTATAGTTCCAATACCAATAAACCAGAATACAGCTTTTATGGTATCTACAAGTGAATATATTTTTTGAGCATTTTCAAGTGTATTTTGAACTCTTATTGCCGCTAAATCGTCAGGAGCAATAAAATGTTTTTCTTTTAAATCTCTCTCAATAGCTTCAGTAATATTTTGTGAAAGTGAAACAGCTTCATCTAAATTATCTGACATCTTTACAGTAAATGACATATTTCTAATATTATCACTTCCGTTAAATGCTCTACGTGATGAGGTTAATGGAAGAAATACCTGACTTTCTTCACGCTCTCCACCAGGATCACGATATACACCTACTACTTTAAATGAAATTCCGAAAATTGAAATGTATTGATTGATTGGGTTTTTAGTTTTGAATAAATCCATACTAACCTTATTCCCTATAACGGCTACTTTTTTACCTTCATTTATGTCAGATTGATTTATAAACCTTCCTTTTGAAATATCAGCGTTTTCTATAAACTGATTATCTGGTAAAACGCCTTGAACTCGATAGTTTCCAGTTTCATTTTTATAAGCGACTTGACCTCCCCAAATGCTATAATTAGCACTTCGATATTCTAGGAACTCGTCGTAATTATTATTAATAAGGGCAAAATCATCGTCTTTCATTTGGATACGACGACCTGGGTTTAATCCTTTGTATCCTTTAGTTGTTCGCCTTGTACGAATACTAATTTGATTAGTAGCATCTTGTTGAAACTCTGAAGTTACACCGTTTTCAATACCTGAACTGAAACCTAATAAAATTACCAAAATAAAAATACCAGAAGCTACAGACAAACCCGTTAAAAAAGTACGAAGTTTATTTTTCCGTAGAGTTTCGAATATTTCTTGCCAGCGCTCTACGTTAAACATATTGTTGTGCTCTAACTTGTTCTACTTTACTATCGTCTATAATTAAGCCATCTTTTAGGTTTACAATACGCTTTGTCATTTGCGCAATATCATCCTCATGAGTTACAACAAGGATTGTTTTTCCTTCGTCATTAATACCTTGTATTAAATCCATAACCTCGTAAGATGTTTTACTATCTAGTGCCCCTGTTGGTTCATCAGCTAATAATACTTTTGGTTCACTAGCCAATGCCCTTGCAATTGCTACTCGTTGTTTTTGACCACCGGATAACTCACTTGGTAAATGATGTGACCAATCAGCAAGACCAACTTTTTCTAAATAATGATGTGCTTTTTCTAGACGTTCCTTTCGAGCCATACCACTATAAAACATGGGTAATGCAACGTTATCAACTGCTGATTTATAGTTTATTAGGTTAAAAGATTGAAAGATGAAACCTAAAAATTCGTTTCTGTATTTAGCAGCTACTTTCTCGTTTAAGTTTTTTATCGGTACACCATCTAGAATGTAACTACCTGTATCTGCCTCATCGAGCATACCCAAAATATTAAGTAATGTAGATTTTCCTGAGCCTGAAGAGCCCATAATTGAAACTAACTCACCTTCTTTTACATCAAAGTTTATACCCTTCAAAACATGAAGAGAGTTGTTACCCATGTGGTAAGATTTGTGCAAATCCTTGATTTGAATCATAGTAAAGTTGGTTAATTCATGCAATATTACACAAAACCTGAAGTGCTTTGTCCTAAGTATTTGTTAAGAATTAACATTTTGATTGATATTTATAAGACGTCTAAACACCAATATTGTTTCAGAGAAAAAAAATTAGGCTTTTGATTTGGCTCTGAAAAACTTGTAATAGATAATGTAACCAATACCACCAACTAAAATGTAAGGAATTGCCATTAAGTAAACGATACCGTCGTTAATACCTTGTGCCGTAGATTGGCCTTCTTCACTTTCTAAAACAGCTCGACACATGGCGCATTGAGCCTCTATATCTAAACTAAAAAGCGAGATAAATATAATTGATAATATGACTGCTCTTTTACTCAATACTAGGCATAATAAGGTGAAATCATTAAATACACTATAACACCAGTCACAGCAACATAAAGCCATAATGGGAATGTAATCTTTGCAATTTTTTTATGACGTTCAATGTTATTAGTAATAGCTCTAACATAAGTAATCAATACAAACGGAATAATAACAATAGATAATAGTATATGTGTTAATAAAATGAAGTAATAGATGTACATAACCATTCCATCTCCGCCAAACTTAGTGCTATCACTAGTCATATGGTAAGCAACATACATTACCAAAAAAGATACTGATAATATGATGGCGAATTTCATTAAATTTTCGTGACGTTTGCGATGGCCTTTTTTTATTGAAATTACAGCAAATATTAATACTAAAGCGGTGAGCCCATTTATAGCAGCATAAATTGTGGGTAAAAATGTTAATGGTGCTACATCTATACCAAAATCTTGTAATTTAACTCTTGATAATACCGCGACTACAAGCGGGATAACGATTGCTAAAATGACAATCCATTTATTGTATTTTTTTTCAGCTTGTTTGTTTTTTTCTATCATTTTTAATGTTTTTTATTCTTTTAAAAGTTTAGTAATGTCCTCCTTTATAATACTTATCTCTTGTGGAATTCCTTCATCGTCTGTTCCTTCTTCTTCAGAGACAATACCATTGTAGTAAATTAAGGGATTGTTTGGAGATTTCATTCTTGAGCGGATATAACCCTCTTTGTCTATCAAAGCAAAATTTCCTGAATGCTCAAACCCTTCGGCATCTTCTCCTCTAGCCGTGTATAAATAAAAACCTTCGTTAGCTAATTTATAAATGGTGTCTTCATCTCCTGTCATTAAATGCCAGTTAGGATTTGTAATCCCATATTTATCGGCATAAGCTTTTAAAACTTTAGGTGTATCTATCTCAGGCATTATCGTAAAAGACGCCACTCCAAAATTATTCTGATAATCTTTAAAGTCATTTTGAATTTGCACCAAGTTACTATTCATCCTTGGACAAATAGTTGGGCATGTTGTAAAGAAGAATTCTACTAAATACACTTTACCTAAATAATCCTCATTAGTTATCGTATTTCCGTTTTGATCTGTAAAACTAAACGCTGGTACTTTTCTATTGCCACCATCTAAACTGGGAATGTAAACCAGGTCAGATTGGTTTTTCTTATTTGGTGCTTTAATCAGTTGTATTGTTACATCTCCACTTCTATTATCATCTCTTGTAATATCATTCGATGATACTCTATCAATAATTCTGGGAATGAAAATGATTCCGAAAACCAAGATGATAAATGCAATACCTATATATGAATAATTGGTCTTATTTGTCATGAGTTATTTTTTTAAATCGTCTGCACGTCGTGTCGTGGAGTTAAATTTTCCTTTTCGTTTTTGACGATATTCTGTAAATAGAATCCTAACATCCTGACTCATCATATTTTTGAGTTCCGAAACGTCAATGCAATTATATGCACTAAGTATTGTTATTGGTTTTTTTTCTTCAATCTGTTTTTCGCTTCTTGCATCTAATCGTCCACGTTGGTTTAAATCTTTGTCAATTATAAACACATCATCAATAGATAGATTGTCTTTTAATGGGCTTTCAATCTTTAAACTATTATAAAGTGTTTTAATATCTGCTTCTGAGCCATAGATGTAGTGCCAAAAACGTAAGTCTTCATACTTTGCTATTTCTTTATGAAGCGTTTTTATTTCTGCTTCAACACCTTGAGGAAGAACTAAAACTAATTGAAATTTTTTAAATCCTTTAAACTTATCATAGACCAACTCTTTTAAGTTGGATAACATTGTAATATTCGACAAAGGATTTTTACCCAAAAACCCTAAAACTGTAATATGATTAGTTAAAACTATTTTCGATTCATAATCTGATGAAAAATCAGTTATCTCATTGACATTTTCATTAACTATATCTAGTGGTATATAGTTGTGTTTTGCAGGATAGAGCATTAGTAAAAATGCAACTGGCAAAAAGAATAAAACACTTAGAACGATGTTCCTTTTAATATTGTTTTTTTTCATAATACAAAAATAAAAAAGGTGGTTTAGAAAAACCACCTTTTAATATCATATTAACTCTATCATGAGTTTAAAAATCACGTTTAATTAATGCATCGTCAGTATTATAAACTTCAAATACATAACCTCCTTCTTGTAAAAGTATAAATATCAAGTAACAGATTAAGAAAACACCTGTCCATACTACCATACGACGTAAGCTGGATTTCTCATCTCGCATGTGCATAAAATCCCATGTGATATAGTAAGCTTTTACAATTGTCAATACAATGAAGATTAAATTCAATGGCTTCATGTATATAAAAGGTGATAAAATTATATTATATAAAGTTGCAAAAAAACCACCTTCCATTGGATTTAACCAAGTATGCATAAAAGCATCCGGTTTATAGATACCTAGTACAACTTCAACTGCGGTTACTATAGTTAAGAATAGTAATACACCCCAAATTTTTTGAGTGTTAGACTTAAATTTCCAAAGTCCTCTGAATATTTCTAATTTATGTTCGTGTGCCATTTTATGTTTTGTCTAAAATTAAACTAGGTAGAAGAATGTAAATACAAATACCCAAACTAAATCTACAAAGTGCCAATATAAACCGACTTTCTCTACCATTTCGTAACTACCTCTTCTCTCATATGTTCCTAAAATAACATTGAAGAAAATAATAATGTTTATGACAACACCTGAGAATACGTGAAATCCGTGAAATCCAGTAATAAAGAAAAAGAAATCTGCAAACAAAGATGTCCCATATTCGTTAACAACCAGATTAGCACCTTTAACAACAAGCTTTCCGTTATCTTTGATTTGTCTTAGTGATTCATCTCTAGTCAATATCGTTTTTTCACCTTCTTCGTTAATGATCTGGTTACGAACTAGGATGTTTGGATTAGCTTCTAAACCATTATAAATTTCTTCAACTGAATAATCAGGAAGTGGCGTATCATCAGTAACAAACCACAATCCGTTTTTACGTTCATGTGTGGCTCTTTCTCCTGCAATGTTTACTGCAAATTCATCAATTGAAATACGTTTAAACTTCTCTTCACCATCAACGGTTACTTTTTCTCCAAACTGAAGAATATTACCACCTTTTGTTTGAACGGCTCCATAATCTCCTTGAATAAATGTTGCCCATTCCCATGCTTGAGAACCAACAAAGATAGCACCACCAATAATAGTAAGAAACATGTAAATAGTGACCTTAGCTTTATTCATGTGGTGCCCAGCATCTACAGCCAACACCATCGTAACAGAAGACATAATTAAAATAAAAGTCATAAATGCCACGTAAATCATTGGCAACTCTTGACCGTGTAAAAATGGCACGTGAGTAAATACCTCATCGGCAATTGGCCACTCTTCTATAAACTTAAATCTTGAAAATCCGTAAGCTGCTAAAAAACCCGAAAATGTCAGGGCATCAGAGACGATGAAAAACCACATCATCAATTTTCCGTAACTCGCGCCTAGTGGTCTGTTCCCACCTCCCCAAGTTTTTCCTTCTGTACCAGTATTTGCTACTGTAGTATCCATATAACGTATTTAATATTTTAAGATTTGACAAAAATAATCAAATTATGTATCTAAAAAAATATAAAAACAAAAAGAGACACACCCAAAGAATGTCTACAAAATGCCAGAAATGTGCCGCCAACTCTATGCCTAACATGTGCTCTGAACTATATTTCTTATTTAGATTATTTATAATTACAACGACTATGCTAATGAGCCCTGCTACAACATGCATAATGTGCACAACTGCTATGACATAAATAAACGAAACAGTAACGTTACTTGTAGCCCCAGTAAAGTATAATCCTCTATCTACAAATTCAGAAAAACCCGAAAATTGATTATAGATAAAAAATACACCTAGAATGAATGTAACTAGCAACCATACTGTGGTTTGACTGGCATTATTTTGTGTTATAGAGCGTTTTGCTAAAATCATTGTAATACTACTTACAACTATAACAATTAAAGATATTAAGAAAGCTTGAGGTAACTCAAAATCATTTAGCCAATCTTCGCGTTTACGGCTGACGATAAAAGCACTAGTAAGACCAGCAAAAGTCATAATTAACGAGCCAATACCAAACCAAAGCATCATCTTTTTTGAACGTGCCTCTTTCTCTTTTAATGTTCCTTCTGTTAAATCCATATTAACTTAAAAATTTATCAGCTACAAATACAATTTGTAATAGTGTTATATAAAAAACGCTAGACAACATCAGTTGTTTTGCAGCCTTTGGTGTTCTTATTTTAAAAAGTTGAAACGCATAATATGCCATAATCACTCCTAGTAAGAATACAATAATAGCCCCAACTATAGATAGTTTTAGTTCTCCTGTAAATCCAAAAACTGGGATTATTGAGGCGATAACTGTCCATATTGTATACATGATGATTTGTACTGCAGTACCTTTGTCTGGATTACCTGTTGGTAACATAAAAAAACCACCTTTTTTATAATCCTCATGTAAGAACCAACCTATGGCCCAAAAGTGCGGGAATTGCCAAAAAAACTGGATTGCAAATAAAGTACCTGGTTCTATACCAAATGCATTTCGGGCGGCAACCCAACCTAACATAAACGGAATGGCTCCCGGAATTGCACCTACGAAAACAGCAATCGGTGTTTTAGTTTTTAACGGTGTATAGACACAAGTATAGATAAATATCGAAATTGCACCATACATGGCCGTTTTTGGATTGATAACATATAATGTTACTATACCTGCCAATGTGAATAATACCGCAATAGTAAAAGCCGAATTTACAGACATACGTCCCGCAGGTATAGGTCTGTTTTTAGTTCGTTCCATTAGGGCATCTAAATCCTTTTCAATGATTTGGTTGTAAGCATTAGACGCACCTACCATAAAGTAACCACCAAAACAAAGCAATAACAAAGTAGTAATATCTATAGTTTCGGCACCCAAGAAGTATCCAGCAACTGAAGAAAAAACCACACTTATGGATAATCCCATTTTGGTGATTTCTTTAAAATCTGTCCAAATAGACATAACTGAAACTGTAGATTTTATAGTGCTCAATACTATATTATTTGCGACTGCAAAGATAACTTGAAAATTGATTACGAACAACGTAAAAGAACAGTTATTCTTTATTTGAAATCGTTTTATGCAAGAATGGTTGTTTATGAGCTAATACGAGTTACTTTTTATCAGAATTTAATGGTAAAATAAAATTGCTCTTAATCTAGGACAAAAAAATTATCCTTTACTGTTTTCTAACATTTTGAAACCAAATTTCATTAAAAAATAACCTACTACTGGAATTAATAAAATAAGAATAATAGTCAAAATATCCTCAGTTAATGAATTATGCAAATTTACTGTTCTATTCCTGAATCTCATAGAACCTCCGCCCACTACTAAAAAGCACAACAATCCCAATATTATCAGAGTATATCCAATGATTTTTTTATACATTTTTAAAAATCATTATACCAATTAAACAAATCGGTACGAATACCTAAATTAAACCAGGTTGTATTGGTACGATTGGTCGTATTGGTTATTACTGTTGGATCAAAGTTACGGTAATTAATATTTGCAAATAGTCTGAGATTACTCACTGGGTTAATTATGTAACCGGCCATTAACTCACCATGAAAAACATTAGTTTTATTACCTTGACCAATCTCTATACCTGTGTCAGACGGTCTGTCGTTTTCGTTTCCGAAAATATTACCGCCATAATACGCATTGTCTACACCATCATTAAAACTAAAGCCACGTTCACCAAAAATAAGCTTCGCGTCTGCAAACCAACGCTTATAATTGTAACGCCCAATTATTACCAATTCTCTAAAATTAGCGCCCCATAAATGTGCTAGCGGCTGGTTGTTGTGTGCATAATTTAAAACTACTGTATTGTGAGAGTAAGTATATGGACGTACTTGGTTATACTCAGCTTGGAGTAATAATCCATCCACATTAAACGCATTATAATATTTAGCACCTAACTGAAAACCAAACTTGTTTTTCCAACTTTTATCTCCTCCTGTGACATCCGAAATTGAAAATTCGTCTATTAAAAATTGACCGTAAAGATTTACTTTATTATTCCATTTATACTTTGCCGACAAACCTAAAATAGCATTACCTGCATCTTGACCTGAATTAAATTCTGCTGCTCTCAAAAATATAATAGGATTGAGATAGCTTGCATCAAAACCTCTGTCGTTTTGATTAGACCAAACTACTGACTCAAAAAATCCTAAGTTTAAACGTTTGGAAACATTCCAACTCAGGTAATGATTTGCCACATATTTAGTTAAAAAAGACCCATCTGGAAGCACCACTTGGTCACGGACATCTTTATTCCACATCCATGTACTTGTATATTTTATTTTCCAGAATTTTAAATTGGTTTTTAAAAATGTCGATGGGCTTGCCACATCACTTTGAAATAAAGAACGGTAACCTTCACCAATAAAATTCTTACCATATCCAAACTGAATGTTTAAAAAGTTGGTTGGTGAATATGACAAATAAGCTTCTGCAACTGGGTAGTCGTAACTATCGTCTTTAAAACGTTTACCAATACCACGACCTGGAATAATTGCTGGATCAGGACCAAAGGCTTTTAAGCTCTCGGCATATTCATTAAAATATTGTGCAAATCGTCCTTGACTCTCGTAAAATGATGTTGTGAAATTAAATTTCTTACCAAGTCCAGCCTGAATAAAAACACCTCGAGTATTGTTATATGTGGAGCCACCTTCAGAATCATTTCCTACTTGTAAATCAAAAATTGGGTCAATCGTAAACCAGTAATCTTTGCTTTGTAATTGCACTAAATGCTCGTCCCATAATTTTCGTCCTAACCACGATTCAGCATTTTTAGATAACTCTTCTTTTTCTACTTTAAAATCGTAATACCCTGCTACGTCATTATATAAAAATGGTTTTGCTGCTGTATGCGTATTGGTCCCTATTGCATTCATATTTCTATCGAAACGCGCATAGTATGTATGTGTAAACGGAATGTTTAGCTGACTACTATATTCTGCCTTATTATATGGTTGCAAAGAATTATTAATACTGTCTATTTCGTTAGACACAACTGCATTCAAATCTTGGTCTTTAACCTTATTTTTATCTTCTTTTGTTGCATCATCTTTTAAATCAATATCAGAATGACTTGATAGAGGAATATTGATTTTGGTAGAATATTGCACATATGTTGGCTTACCTTCATACATCGCAGGGGTGATTATTGGTAACACATCAAAAACACGCTGGGTTTCTATTTTTAATTCATCGTAAGCGGCGTCGACAAATATGATTTGGAACTTGCCTTCTTTATCGACCTCGAAAAGAAGTTTGACTTCGCCTTTATAACCTTCATTCATTATATTATCAGGAATCTTGAAATTTTCAAAAATGAAATTATGCAGCTGAAACCGGAAACACTCTTTTAAACCATCAAACGGCTTGGTTTCACATCCAGGAAAAACTGGTGATTTTTGGTAATTGATTTCGGTTTGAGAAAATCCTTTAATACTGAATAAAAAAACAACTAAAACGAATATATATTTCATAGGTGTGATACCGTAATTTACAATCGAAAGATACTATTTTTTTAATGGGACATAAAAAACAAAAACCGCTATTTTTCAATAACGGTTCACTGCTCGATTTATGATGGATGCAATTAATTTTCTACTTTAAATGTAATTGGTAATGTATATAAAACATTTACTGGTTTAGTTCCCATTTTACCGGGTACCATTTTAGGAATTTTATTAGCAACCTTTAATGCTTCTTTTTCTAGTTTTGGATGTGCTGCTCTTGTATGAATATCTGTGATATTTCCTGTTTTATCTACCTTAAAATTTACGTAGATGCGTTGCGCTCCTGATAACCCATAACCATTAGCAATACCAGAATTAAATTTACGTTTTACGAGTCGATTCATCTTTTCGTTTAGACATTTCTTACGTTCTGAGTTAAGCTCATACTTTTCGCATCCTGGGAATATTGGAACAAATTCTACGTTTATTATGTTGAAATCACTACCATCTGTAGGTGGCTCTACAGGTGGAAAATCATCAGGGTTCACGGGCTTATTTGTCGTTGGCTTATCCTCTGAAGTAAACAACTTTTTTTCTTCAGTAGTAACAGTATTATCAACTTCTTTTATTTTGTCGATAATCTTTTCACTAGGTGCTTTCTGTTTAGGTTCTACTTTAGCTTTAGGTTCATAAACTTTAAATTTGTCTATTGGATAATCAATCTCTGGTGGCACTACTTTAGCTGTTTCAGGTCTGTAAACCTTACTCTCAAACTCCATTTCAAAAAGGGCGAATGTTCCTAATAAGCATAGGATTAACCCAATTTGAAAATAAAGTGTGGAGTTTTTTTGTAAATTAACCTCATGTTTTTGAGATTTTCTCACTTCAATACTGCTCTGACCAGCGCTATTGATGTTTTGATTTTGTTTTTTCATAATATTTGAAAATTAAAATGTTAATATCACAAATAGAATACCAAGAACTTATTTACAGTATCTTAATTTTTATTAAAAGTGTAATTAGTTTGAAAACAAAAATCCCGTCCAATTAATTTTGAACGGGATTTTTAATATTTAGAAATTTATTAATCTAATCTTGTACTTGGAAAAGTATTGGTAAAGAATAAGGTACAGTTACAGCTTTACCTCTTTGCTTACCTGGCAACATTTTTGGTAATAAATTAATAACGCGTTTTGCTTCTTTTTCTAATCCAGGGTGCGGCGCTCTTGCTCCCACATTTACAATTCTACCGGTTTTATCTATTTTAAAGAAT
Source organism: uncultured Winogradskyella sp. (assembly GCA_905480385.1). Taxonomy (GTDB): domain Bacteria; phylum Bacteroidota; class Bacteroidia; order Flavobacteriales; family Flavobacteriaceae; genus Winogradskyella. The sequence goes on along the minus strand of CAJQQC010000017.1, from coordinate 13,676 downwards.
ACACTTATGCGTTGTCTTCCAGACAACCCTAAATCACCTGCTAAATCTGTATTAAATTTTTTGTTTACAAACTTTGCCACTTTTTCAGACATACATTTTTTCTTAGCAGCATTGCCTTTTTTCTTTTCACAACCAGGAAAAACAGGTACATTTTCAATTACTGCAAACGGTACTTCCAAATCTTCTTCTACCTCATCTACTACTACTTCATCTACCTCAACGATTTCAGCGTCTTGTTCTGTTTCTGTAGATTCTATTACAGTTTCTTCTACCTCTTCTTCATCTTCAACAACCTCAATTTCTACTGGAGCAACTGGTGGCGGTGGCGGTGGCGGTGGCGGTGTAACAATTTGCTCAGTGATTGGCACTTCTTCGTCGAGCTCATCATCTAGGTTAAGACCATCTAAAGCGATGTCACTTTTGTCATAACTCTTATAGTTAATAGCTAAATTTGTAACTAATAACATTAATACTAAACCAACAGCGAAAAAAAGTGAGCTGTTACGACTGACGTCTGATTTTGGATTCTTTTTAGGTTCCATAATTTTTAAATTGTAAGATGCTAATTTAATTAAATATTACTTAAAAAAACAAGGGATATTAAGATTTTAACTTAAGTTTTCTATTGTACCAAATCACAACAACTGTACCAAACATAATACCAATACAGTTAGCTAACAAATCTAAGATGTCGTAATCACGTAATGGATTAACAACTTCTTGGACTAATTCTAGAATAACACCAAAAATGAGTGTTGCCAGAAAACTATAAATAATTGCATTTTTAGTTTTTAACAGAATAGCATAATAACCCCATAAAATAGAAAGGATTAAATAGGCTAGAAAATGTAAAATTTTATCTTGGAATTTAATGTTTGTATCTGGTAAAACACCAGAGATATCTCCCAAACTAAAATACAATAGGACTATTGTATATGTAAGTGCAATGAAGAAGTAGAATTTTCTATTCTTAAGCACCAATAAGGGCTTTGTAGTCGTCAGCAGACATTAAACCTTCTAATTGACTTGCGTCAGAAAATTTAAGTTTAATCATCCAACCTGCTCCATAAGGGTCAGTATTTACTAATTCTGGTTCATCCTCAAGTGTCCCGTTAAACTCTGTTACCTCACCACTTAATGGTAAGAATAAATCTGACACCGTTTTTACAGCCTCAACAGTACCAAAAACTTCTTCGATATCTAAAGTTTCATCAAGAGTCTCAACCTCTACATAAACAATATCTCCGAGTTCGCCTTGTGCAAAATCAGTAATACCAACTGTTACGGTATCACCTTCAACTTTAACCCACTCGTGGTCTTTAGTGTATTTTAAATCTGCTGGAATATTCATGGCACTATTATTAATTTTTTTATATCAACAAAAGTAATTTTTTAAAATACTATTTTCAAAATTAATTTCCGAAATTATATCTTAATGTAAAACCAGACCTTATTGATGTTTGTGGAAATGATGTCGAAATTGCAAAATCTGAGAAAGAATAATCAAAGAAGAAAATACCTGTTAGATTTCTATTTACTGCATACTCTGCATTTAACTTAGCTCCCCAAATGGTTTGTCCTGCAGTTATTTGGTTGTTTTCTAAATCTAAATATCTAATAATTGTCAAATTATCTCTAACGTTAGCATCTAACGATAAATTGAGATCACTATTAACATTACCTCCTCGATTTCCTCCTAACTTTTTGAAAAGTCTTACGTTTTTAATTCTGTAGCCTAATCCTAGGGTATATTCTTTACTTTGCTCTTCAGTCATTAAATTATTATCAAAACTCAATAATAGTAAACGACTTGTTCTAACCTCGGCAGTAACTTGTAATGAATTTTTCATTGTTGCCTCGATACGAACTAATGGGCTAAATGATTCTTCAAGGTTAATACTACTATATAACGTTTCGTTTTTAAAATTTCCACCTTGATCAACTTCGTTAGGATTTTGTGGGTCGTAATCTAAATTTGTTCTAAATTGATTAATACTGTAAGTCGAACGATACCCATGTTGTAAAGAGAAACGCTTAAAGTTTTTTCTAAACCAAGGTAACTTCATCAATCCTGTATACTTTAATTGCCAGTTAGGAATCGGCACATCTCTGAAAGCACTTAGACTTACTTTGTCGGGATTGGAACCTTGATAAGCAGATAAGAATGCTGGCAGCAATACCTTTTGGTTATTCTTACCGAAACCTACAGGAAAGCCTTCTGCATCTGTTGGAAATGTAGAATTACCATAGAAATCTGTTGCTAGTCTATTTGCAACAATTAATCTATTTTCTCTAAAATCATCGAAAGCTGCAGATTGGTTTGCATCACTTTTACCAAATGCTGTACTTATTAATGATGTAGAAATATTAAAGTTACCAAACGAGTTTGGAGTTAATGGATTATAGTCTAGCTCGCCATCCCCATCTCTATCTTCAACAATAAAGTTCTCAGCAAAGTTTTCTTGATAGTTTCTAGAACCAATTAAGTCAATTTTTAAGTCCTTCATAGGCTCTAAATTGGCAGTATAATCTAATCGTTTATCCGTATTGGTAGTATACTGTTGGTTAAATTCCGGAAATAATGTTAACCATCCATTTCGAGCTACAGTTTGCCTAATATCTCTTTGACTTCCAAATGTAAATCCTAATGTTGGTTTTATTGTACCTAAAAACCCAGGAGTATTGATATAACCTGGTAAATAGGTTCCATTATTTTCCGTGTAATTAATACCAACACGTTTTACCATCGTTACGATATCTAAGAAAGCATTGCCTATCTTTTTACCCGTGTTATTCTTTTTTGGAGTATTTTGTGTATTATTTCTTCGACTGCCATCAGCATTTCTTTGAGATGTTCTATTACGTCTCGTATTGTTTGCTTTTTTAATACCCAATTCTTTATACAACGACTCCATATTTAATGTTGTATTAAGTGTATGAGTGTTAGAATTCTGAATTGAATTACCTAGGTTAAAATTTGAGAAACTTCCATCTGGGTTTTCAAATGGGAAATCCAAATTTAAATCAGAGCCTTTTTGCCATCTAAAGTCACTATTATACGTATAAGTCGACTGTAAGAAACTTAAAATAGGAATCTTATTAAGTGGTAATTCGTAATTAAGTAAAATCTGCTGGTTTTGAATATTTGGGTCGCCAACATCAAAGAAACCGTCCCAAATATCTAACTCAGGGTCTTGACGTCCATTAAGTCGATCATCAATAAAATAATTACGTACAATATTATTGTTACTTGCCGTGAAGTTAACACTTAAGTTATCTGTAAGATTATAATTTACAGCATACTGAAAATCGAATGTATAGTTTCGTCTAAACACTTCTTCGATTCCTATATTATTTCCTGCAAGTGCAACCTCTCTAAATTTTTGGCTATTAAAGTTTCGATTAATGTCTGTATTAATTGAGAAGTTTGTAGGTAAAAGATTAAAATTAAAATCTTTTAAAATCTTCCAATATTTCCCTGTAAAAAGGGAATCATTTTTCTTGAATGGTTCAATCTTTTTTGGTTCAAAACCATAAGTGTAGTTGACACCAGCTCTAATATTTTGTTGTAGTGAACGTTCTATCTCAAAATCTCGACTTTCAATTTTATTATTAGAATAGTTAAAGGTTAAGTTTTCGACATCATAAAAACGTTTTAGTTTTTCCGAATTAGTACGTTGCTTTTTAACACCAATAAAATTTATACTACGACGTTTAGTATACGTTTCAGACTGACGTTCTATTTGCTCTGCTTCTTCAGCAGACTGGGCAGCATCAACACGTGACTCTAAAGTCAAATCATTATAAAATGCATCAAACTGAGGTGTGATTAACTCTTCACTATGTGTATAACTCAATGGTAAATTAATACCCCATTTTTTTGGTAATAACTGACCTAATTTCACGTTAGTTACGACATCAAATCCTATAACATCCTCACGACTTCTTTCATTAGGGCTTTGCTCTAATCCACCAAAACCAATGGTACTCCTCTTTCCTGAAGCACTAACAGTTGCAAAATCTGCAAAATTGGTATCCATTGACATTATAGCTGCCCAACCACCTTCGTTTTCTAAATCCGACATTCGGAGCTCGTTAAACCATACCTCACCACAAACTGGTGTTCTATTTTTACCTGAGTGCTTAAGACCAACCATAAGTACTCTGACATTACCAAAGTTAGGATTACCTTTTATGGCAACACGTTTATTTGCGATACCTCCAGAAGGAAATTCAGCAACAGGTGATGCACTTAGCTCGTCATTTATAACATCATAATATGTTGGATCTTGATTAGCTAATGTCTGGGTGGAAATACCTCTAGATTTTATCTCTTGAAGTAATTCTAATGGAATATTAATCTCATTCTCTTCTGGCCAAATACGACGCTCTAAAGATGTGGCGCCATTTGGTATTAAATCACTATTGAGTAATGGAATTTCGACTTGATAAAAGTTATCCGTAAAATCATTACCTAATCTTATAAAGGCTACTAACTCTCCATCATCCAATACTTGATTTTCTTGTCCTTGAGCGTGCAGGAACATACGCAATTTTTTGTATTGACGCATATCTAAGCTAATATTCTTAAAAACACCTCGAGAATCTGTTTCCTCTAGGTCGCAGGCTTCTAAAACTAAAGATTGTTCATTTTGACGAATAACATTGTTATTATTGTTTAATTCTTCACGTCTTACGCCTGGTGGAATAACATAGTTACCATCATTTTCTTGAATACCAATAATAGCTACATTGAACTCTGCATTAGCACTATTATTTGTAGTATTGTTATCTAAATCCTGTGTAAAACGTCTCCAATCACTGCGTACCAAATCTAGAGTTGCAAATCGCATTACTGTTTGTTCTGTAAAATCAGTTAAATATAGACGTGCAAAACGTACTGATCTTATATCAGTAATACCTCCAACAGCTCTTGTTGGTTCAGATATTGGCAATCTAAATTGATACCAAGTTACATCTCTTGTATTTCCGTTAGGTAATGTTACTGGAGCTACTTTAACATCATTAATTTGAGGATTGTTGGCATTTAATGTTGTTGGTGTAACATCTACTTCGTACTCGAAATAGCTGTTAATAGTATTCATTGTATTATCTCTGTTGATATCTTCGACATCAGGCTGTGTTGTATTACCTCGATTAGTTTGAGAAAATTCATCTGGTGTATTGCCCTCAAAACCATTATAACTTCTATAACGTTGAAAAATATCTCCTTCAGTATTTAAAAAATATGCATAATTATCCAAAGATGGATCTGCTCCAAAATCTAATGCCGTACCTGTCTGTTGGGACATAAAAGCAACAATATCTTGCTCTTCTAGATCGTCATAACCATCGTAACCAACATCTTGATTGATACGTTCCTGTCCTAATGTACCAAACGTATATATTAGCGATTGATTTTGGGGAACTGCGTAAGGTGTTTGTAAATTTATATTTTGCAAAAAGTCAATATTACCGTCTTCAGGTAATCCATTTTCAAATTGCTTTTTACCATCTTTAAGAACATCTTCAGAAATATTACCTAAGTTAATTGTTAGTTTTCCTCCTTGACCAGTTGGGTTATCTAAAAAAGGATCTTGCACCCAAAACTCAATGTATTCTACATTGGCTTGTTCAAAATCTGTAGACGTTATTTGTCTTGTAATACCAGCCCAACTATCATTAGGGTTAAGTGCTTGACCATTTGCTGCTGTTGGGTCAAAGTTATAAGGTCCACGCTCTGATGGGTAATATGTTAAATCTAATGTATTTATAACTGCCTGTTGCCCTTGTACTAAATCTATTTCGGGAAAAATCTCCCTAATAAAAACACGTCTTGTATATAAGTTAGAAACATCATCGTCTGTAATTCCACTTGGACGTTGGGTTCCATAAAAGATAGGGTCAATGGTGTACCAGTTTAAAAGTGCTCTATCAAAACCATTTTGAATTCCTAAAGCATCTTCATTACCTTGAGAATATATACGACCTAAATCTAAAGGTCTACTTGATAGGTTCCACGCAAATGGTGATAGTAAATCTATATTACCTTGTGTACCTTCAAAATCATCAATATATGCTGTAGCTTCACCATCAAAATTTGTTCCTTTGGGAGCACCGGGAGCTAAATATGCAAACTCGCCTCTAACCGAAAAATTAGAAGCTACATCTGTATCTGTGTTAGGTAATTTATTTACCAAACGTGTAAAGAATGGTACTTCAGTAGCGAAGTTTCCGTTGATACCAAAAATGGTGTTATTAATTGGTTCAGAATCAAAGTTTGCTTTTTGAGTGATTGGACGCTCGTTTAAGTTTAAAAGTGTTCCTCCTAATAAGAAATTCTCATTAAACTGATGTTCTACATTAATACCTGTAAAACGACGTGTTTGCTGACCAAATAACGCATTATTTTCTACATCTACACTGATTGGGGTATTTGAAGCTTTAAGAGCTTCATCTAAAATCTCTACTCGACCCGATGCATAATTTACTGTATAATCTACACCTTCGACTAATAACTGCCCGTTTGCCGTAACCCTTACAGAACCACGTGCAGCATTAAATGGAATTGGTATACCTCCACTACCACCGCTACTTTTAAAACGTCCTTTTATCTGAAATTTATTTTTTTCAGAATCTTCTAATGCTTGAGTTTTTGTTGATTTATATAGTAAATCGTATACGTACTTTTCCTGATTTGGATTATATGATGCGTCGTTATCATAATCTTCAGTCAGATTATTTGGGTCAGATAAAACATCAAATAAGTACTCACCAAAAGGTTGCACTTTTGTGAAAATAATTTTTCCATTCTGAACAATAACGGTTCTATTTGGAACAAAATCAAAGAATCCATCACCTCCTTCTTGTGGGTCACCGTTAAAATTTAATCTATCTAAATGAAATAATCGAATTAATGGTGTTTCTTCAATCTCAGTATCATCTACTGTTGTGTTAGTATTATTGTCATACAATTCTGGAAAAGGCACAGTAACTCCGTTGACTACAGCAGGCGTAATGTAATTCAAAGGAGAAGCTTCTGTATAAAATATATTTAATCTAAAATCCTCTTGAGATAATTGAAAAGCTCCTGTGTCATAAATATTTTTCATCATTAAATTCCAGATAGGCTCTTCAACAGCTGTTACAGCACTCTTCAACATTTTAAGTACTAAACTTTGGTTATTTACTACCTGATTTCCGTTACCAGGATTAACTGTAACGTCTGTTGCATCTACACCGTCATTGGCAAACTCACCAACTTGATATACTTCTCCACCAACAGTATACTGAAACGCTACCGCTAAAACCTCATCATTTAATAGACGTTGATTTAACGAAATATAGCCTAATTGTGTATTTAATTGATAGTCTTGCCCTTGGTTTAGTTTACGTGCACTCTCTAAAATACCATAATCAAAACCTTCATTAACCGGAATATTTATACCACTTTGTACATTAGTAATATCTCTTACATTATCATTAAGTTCAGAGTTTGGACCACCAATATTTGTAGGGTCAAAGTTATTGTTTGGATTATCAGGAAAACCTTGAGGATTGTTACCGTTTGGGTTAAAATTTATAAAGTTTGGTGGTGTAATATCTAAACCTATATCTTCTATTCTCACCTCACCTAAATCCTGTAAAGCCACAACGTTACGTACATTTTGCGTCTGATTATTTCTGTTAGTTACCCAAACTTCTATTCTGGTCACCTGAACTTGTGTACTCAAATAGGGATAAGTTAGCATAGCCTTATCATAGTTCTGCTCAAAATATTGTGCTAAGAAAAAGTGACGATTTTCATCATAATCTCTTGCAAAAAATTCAAATTCTTCTAGAGTTCCTCCACCTTGTGCAGTCACAGAACGAGATTCTGATTGTTGTTCAGAAAATACAGCAGTTACTTTAGTTTTTCCAAATTGTAATTCTGTTTTTACACCAAACAAACTTTGTGCACCTGTTATTAAAGTGCTGTTTAATGGCATATTGACATTACCCACTTCTATCTTTTGTATGATATCGTCTTCAGTAGGGGTATATTCTAATTTTACTAGGTTTTGAAAATCAAAAGTTCGTTCTGTATCATATTGTGCATTAACCTGTAATCTTGTTCCGACTGTACCTGTTAAACTCATGCTAATACGCTGATCAAAATCGAATGTGAAATTACTTCGATTACGAGGTGTAAAAGTTGGATTATCTTGTTGTGAAAATAAAACCCCTAAATCGACATCTACAGAACCTTGAGGAATCACAGAAATAGTATTACCTCCAAAAATAGTTTCAAAAAAATCAGAGTTAACATAAAAATCAGGTAACAAATTTTTCTGAGCATCTTCACTGCCTTCTTTTTGCCCAGAAGCTGCATCTATTTTTTCTTTGTAATATGCATTAAGTTTTTCACGCTGTAGTAATTTCTGAAACTGTTCAGGAGTTAAAATCAATGGATAATTGACATTGAACTCTCCAATCTTCTCATTGTATATGTATCTATTTAAAAGTGGGTCATAGGTGTATTTAGACTGTATACTCCCTATTTTTGGTAGCTTAATTTCTCCAAATGTAAATGTTGTTTTTGTAGAATCTTGTGCAGCAGGATTAGTTTGTGCCGCAGTAATTCCAAAACATAAAAAACCTATAAGTAGTAGTCCATATTTTAATTTGACTAAATTGAAGGAGTTATTATTGTGGGTTGTATTCAAAAGAGTTATAAGTTTTTTAAAGCGTCTTTGATTAATTTTTCAACATTGGCATCTGGTTGTTGTGATAAAAGCTTTTCAATAACTTTTTCTGATTGTTTTTTGTTAAATCCTAAAACCTCTAATGCAGATAACGCTTCACTTTTATTAGTATTGCTTTGGTTTATTGAAACTTCATCAATTCCATAAACCTTTAACACTTTATCCTTTAAATCTAGGATTACACGCTGTGCTGTTTTAGCCCCAATTCCTTTTACAGATTGAATAGTAGCTACATCTGCAGAAGCAATAGCCTCTTTTACTTGGTCTGGGCTAAGAGATGACAACATAGTGCGGGCTGTACTTGCACCAATACCACTAACAGAAAGTAATAATCTAAAAATTTCTCGTTCAGTTTTTGAGGAAAAACCAAACAATGTATGACTATCTTCTTTCACTTGAAGATGTATGTATAATTTTAGATGTTCTTTGTCGGGAATTTGACCAAATGTGTGCAATGAAATATTAATCATATACCCCATTCCATTACAATCAATAACTACATCTGTTGGATTCTTCTCAACAAGCCTTCCCTCTATGTGTGTAATCATGTAGTTAAAAAAAAGTTAATGCCTCAAATGTAATAAAATTATTGAGACTAAATAGCCTCATAAAAGAGGAAAACATTTACTTTTTTTGCTTACGTTTTTCACGTTCTTGAGCATCTATTACTGCAATTGCTGTCATATTTACTATTTCGTCAACACTTGCTCCAAGTTGAAGGATATGTGCAGGTTTTCTTAAGCCCATCATAATTGGCCCTATAGATTCTGCTTTATTCAATTCCTTTAATAGTTTGTAAGTAATATTTGCAGACTCCAAATTTGGAAAAATAAGTGTATTTACCTTGCGCCCTGCTAATCTTGAAAAAGGAAAAATGTCTTGTAACATTTCAGAATTTAAGGCAAAATCTGCTTGAAGTTCGCCATCTACAATCATATCTGGATATGTTCTATGAAGATACTCAACCGCATTTCTTACTTTTTCTGCAGTCTCATTTTCTGAAGACCCAAAGTTAGAATAAGATACCATTGCCATTACAGGTTCTATACCAAACATCTTTGCAGCATTAGAAGTCATCTGTGTAATTTTAGCCAAATCCTTCGAAGAAGGATTTATGTTAATAGCCGTATCACTCAAAAACAATGGCCCTCTTTGCGTCATCATAACATTTGTAGTCGCTATACGAGAAACTCCTTTTGACATACCAATAAGCTCTAACATAGGTTTTACCACACTAGGATAACTTCGAGAATAACCCGATATTAATGCGTCTGCATCGCCTTGGTTAACCATCATTGCTGCAAAATAATTACGCTCTCGCATAATTTTTCGTGCAGAATATTTTGTTACACCATTACGCTCATGACGCTTCCAATAAGAATCGGCATACTTATTTTTCCGATCTAGCTCTTCGTCAGATTTAGGGTCAATAATTAAAACGTCAGATTCATCAAATTCAATTTCTGTCATCAACTCCAAAATAGTATCTCTTCTCCCTAATAAAACAGGAATGGCGACACCTTCTTCATAAACAATTTGAGCCGCTTTTAAGACATCTAACTGATCCGCTTCAGCAAAAACTACCTTTTTAGGATTAGTCCTGGCTCGGTTTAATAGCAAACGAACTAGTTTATTATCTGAGCCTAAGCGCTCTAATAAGCTATTTTGATATTTTTCCCAATCCTCTATTGGTTCTTTAGCAACACCACTTTTCATAGCTGCTTTTGCAACAGCTGGAGGTACCTCGGCAATTAATCTAGGGTCAAATGGTTTTGGAATTATGTAGTCTTTTCCAAATGTGAGGCGTGTTTCGCCATAAGCAATATTAACTTGTTCGGGAACGGGTTCTTTAGCTAATTTAGATAAAGCCTTAACTGCAGCCATTTTCATGGCCTCGTTAATTTTTGTTGCTCTTACATCCAAGGCGCCTCTGAAAATAAAAGGAAACCCAAGAACATTATTAACTTGATTAGGATTATCACTGCGTCCTGTAGCCATAATAATATCATCTCTTGTATCTAATGCTAATTGATAACCAATTTCAGGATTTGGATTTGCCATGGCAAAAACAATAGGATTGGTAGCCATAACTTTTAGCATATCTGGCGTAACGATATCTGCCATAGAAAGTCCAACAAAAACATCCGCATCTACCATTGCTGCGTCTAAAGTATCTATTTTGCGATTTGTTGCAAACTCTGCTTTTTGACTTGTTAAATTATCTCTATCATCACGGATAACACCTTTGCTATCTAGCATAACGATATTTTCTCGTTTTGCTCCAAAAGCTTGGTATAATCGTGTACACGAGATTGCTGCTGCACCAGCACCACTAACAACAATCTTAACTTCTTTTATATCTTTTTCTGCAAGCTCTAAGGCATTTAATAATGCAGCAGCGGAAATAATTGCAGTACCATGTTGGTCGTCATGCATAACAGGAATATCAAGTTCTTCCTTTAAGCGACGTTCAATTTCAAATGCTTCAGGAGCCTTTATATCTTCAAGATTAATCCCACCAAAAGTTGGTGCGATATTCTTTACAGTTTCTATGAATTCATCTACATTTTCTGTATCAACTTCGATATCAAAAACGTCTATATCTGCGAATATTTTAAAAAGTAAACCCTTACCTTCCATAACAGGTTTTGAAGCTTCAGGACCAATATTACCTAAACCCAAAACAGCTGTACCATTAGAAATTACAGCTACTAAGTTTCCTTTTGTGGTGTATTTGTAGACGTTTTCTTTGTCCTTTTCTATTTCTAAACAAGGTTCTGCAACACCTGGTGAGTAAGCCAACGCTAAATCTCTCTGAGATGCGTACTTTTTTGTAGGTACTATTTTTATCTTACCTGGCGTAGGCTTTGCATGATATACTAATGCTTCTCGCCTTTTACTCTCTTTACTCATAATTTAAAAATAAATTAAGCTACAAAGATAAGAATTGATATATTGAATATTCAATCTTTCAAAAACTTAATATTGCGTTGTAATCCAGTAAACTTTGTACGCTTTACCGCAGATTTTTTAAATACTTTCCTAAAAGTATCTTCGGTAATCTCATCCCAATCTTTTTTTGTCATAGATAAGAGTTCTGGATGTGGATTAAATAAGGGTTCGTTATGAGATTTACTAAAACGGTTCCAAGGGCAAACATCTTGGCATACATCACAGCCAAACATCCAATCGTCAAATTCACCTTTGAATTCTGTAGGTATATTTTCTTTTAATTCTATTGTAAAATAAGATATGCACTTACTACCATTGACAACATAAGGTTCCGTAATCGCTTGAGTTGGGCAAGCATCAATACATGCTGTACAACTGCCACAATGGTCAGTTGTTGGTGTATCGTATTCTAGTTCTAAGTCAATAATAAGTTCAGCTATAAAATAAAAAGAACCTGTTTTTTGACTTAATAGATTACTATGTTTTCCAATCCAACCTAATCCGCTTTTAGCTGCCCAAGCTTTATCTAAAACAGGTGCGGAATCCACAAAAGCACGTCCATTAACTTCTCCTATTTCTTCTTGAATTACATAAAGAAGTTCTTTTAGCTTATCTTTTATAACAAAATGATAATCTGTACCGTAAGCATATTTTGAGAGTTTATATGTATCCTCTAGCTGAACTTCCTCTGGATAATAATTAAGTAACAAGGATACTACACTTTTTGAACCTTCTACCAATAGTGTTGGGTCTAATCTTTTATCGAAATGGTTTTCCATGTAACGCATTTCGCCATGCATATTTTTATTAAGCCACGCTTCTAGTCGCGGTGCTTCTTGTTCTAGGAATTCAGCTTTACTTATACCACAAGACAAAAAACCGAGGCGTTTGGCTTCGGTTTTAATAAGTTGTGTGTATTTTGTTTTATTATTAATCAAAATAAACCACCTTGAGTTGGCCCTTTAATTTTTCCTAAGTGTTTATATGCTTGCTCTGTAACTTCTCGTCCTCGTGGTGTTCGCATAATAAATCCTTGTTGGATTAAAAAGGGTTCGTATACTTCTTCGATAGTTTCTGAACTTTCACTTACAGCTGTAGCTAAAGTTGTAATTCCGACTGGTCCACCTTTAGATTTATCAATAATGGTAGTTAATATTTTATTATCCATTTCATCCAAACCGTGAGCATCGACGTTTAGTGCTTCCAATGCAAATCTTGATATTTTGATATCGATATTACCATCGCCTTTTATCTGAGCAAAATCTCGAACTCGTCTTAAAAGTGCGTTTGCGATACGAGGTGTCCCGCGACTACGACCAGCAATTTCGATGGCAGCTTCCATTGTTATTGGCATATTTAATATCTGAGCACTTCGCTGAACAATTGTTGTTAGTAACTCCGTTTTATAATACTGAAGTCTACTACTTATCCCAAAACGTGCACGCATTGGAGCTGTTAATAATCCTGAACGTGTAGTTGCTCCAACCAATGTAAAAGGCGCTAAATTGATTTGAACGGTTCTGGCATTTGGTCCAGACTCAATCATAATATCAATCTTATAATCTTCCATCGCAGAGTAGAGATACTCTTCTACAATTGGACTTAGACGGTGAATTTCATCGATAAACAAAACATCGCGTTCGTCAAGGTTTGTTAGTAAACCAGCTAAATCACCTGGCTTATCTAAAACCGGTCCAGAGGTAACCTTTATGCCAACACTTAACTCATTAGCCAAAATATGTGCTAAAGTCGTTTTACCAAGACCCGGAGGTCCATGAAATAAAGTGTGGTCTAAAGCCTCATCTCTTAGGTTAGCTGCCTGAACAAAAATCTGAAGATTTTCTAGTACTTGATCTTGGCCTGTAAAGTCATCGAATGAGAGTGGTCTCAATTTCTTTTCGACATCGAGTTCTTCTGGTGAAAAATTCTCGTTAGTTGGATCTAAATTTTCGTTCATATTAAAACAAATATAAAGAAAAA
>CAJQQC010000016.1 GCA_905480385.1 uncultured Winogradskyella sp. | reverse complement strand
ATTGCTGAAGGTTGTGATAGACCTTGTAGTTTTTGTGCAATTCCATTGATGCGTGGTAAGCATAAGTCAACACCTATTGAAGAATTAGTTACTGAAGCTGAAAAATTAGCCGCTAATGGTGTTAAAGAATTAATCTTAATTGCTCAAGATTTAACCTATTATGGTCTAGATATATATAAAAAACGAAACCTAGCAGAACTCCTAGAAAACTTAGTAAAAGTTGATGGAATTGATTGGATTCGTTTACACTATGCATTTCCTACTGGTTTCCCGATGGATGTTTTGGATATTATGAAACGTGAACCTAAGATTTGTAATTATCTCGATATTCCACTGCAACATATTTCGGATAGCATCTTAAAAAGTATGCGTCGTGGTACAACTAAGGAAAAGACCACCAAGCTTCTCAAAGAATTTAGAGCCAAAGTTCCTGAAATGACAATCAGAACAACACTTATTGTTGGTTATCCTGGTGAAACTCAAGAAGATTTTGAAACGCTTAGAGATTGGGTAAAAGATATGCGTTTTGAGCGTTTGGGTTGCTTTACGTATTCTCATGAAGAAAATACACATGCTTATAATCTTGAGGATGATGTACCTGAAGATGTAAAGATGCAACGCGCTAATGAAATCATGGAAATCCAATCACAGATTTCGTGGGAATTGAACCAACAGAAAATAGGGCAGGAATTTAAAGTGGTTATCGACCGTAAAGAAGGTAATTATTTTGTTGGTCGTACAGAGTTTGATTCTCCAGATGTTGATAATGAGGTTCGTATTGATGCGACATCTACTTATCTTAAAACAGGAGAGTTTGCTACTATCAAAGTTATTGAGGCCGAAGATTTTGACCTTTACGGAGAGGTTGTATTATAAATCTTATTACTGCCTATTAAATTTCCTCGAACTTCAAAAGGATGAAATCTAGAAAATAATTCTTCAGAATACCAACCGAGTTCTCTGGTTTTTTTGACCATATCCGCATGCTTTTTATTACTATAGGCATAATCCATCATGTCTTTTCCTTTTTCCCAAAATGAAAATGTGGCTTGCATAAAAATAGGCCATTCGCCAATACCTTTCGAGAAAATTAAACCTTTATGACCATTCATGGATTTTGATACTGAAGGAACATATCGCCAGAATTTATAAGCAAGTTTAGGCTTAATAGTTGCTCTGGTAATAACAGCTATAGGTTTGGCTTCATCAAACGTTACTTCTGAGTTAAAAGGTTCTTGTTTACTCCATTGCCCGTGTGCTTTTATACTATGCATCAAAACATGACTAAATGTTTCTGCAGTATCGATATATTCTGATATAATTTTTGAATCTAGAAAATTATTAGCTTCTTTTTCAGAATTAAAAACGGTGAGTAGTCCAAAAGTTGACCAATCTGGCCATATCGAAAACCCGTTACCACTACCAGCACCAAGGGCTTTCCAGAAGGTTAAGCCTTCAATATTTTGATTTAATAATGGTGGGCGTCCCATACGTCCCAAGGCTTGCCATTTGTTTTTTCGGCCTTTGTATTTAAAAAATGATATGACGGTTGTTTGTGGCATTAGTGTAAAAGTACGATTTCTTAATAGTTACCTCTTATCGGTTTTTTAAATGTTTTAACTTTTTTGGAGAAACCATTAACAAACGCTGGAATGACTTTTATGTCCTCTGACAAATCTGAACCTTTAAAACCATCGATATCAGAATAATCAACAGTTGTGTTATACTGTTCCAGGTATGTTGAAGCTAAAGGTAAATAAGACCAATACCAGCGTTCTAGATTATAGCCAGTTCTTCCATTTATCTTGTCTGTGTAAACTTGATAAAAACCATATTTATTAGCATTATTTATTAACCAATTATATATTTTTTTTCCTTTTCCAGATGTAAAATAAGAATTATTCAAATTATTTAAATCTAGATCAGTACCCCAACGATGACGGGAAGTTGATGGCATAGAACTATACTCCAAAATCTTTTTAATACGATCAATCGGTTTAAGATTATTGTAGCGATTCCATTTGCGATTCCAAATCGCTTTTTGTTCTTCAAAATTCCTAGTACCTGATACAATAATTAATTGGATTGTGTCATATAAGGCTGCCCTTTGCATTTTTAGAAATGCCTCATAGGCTTCATTTTGAAGGTATATTTTTTTTGAACTTAATTTTAAATCTACTTGAACAAAATCTGGATGTGTTTCATAATCAAATTTACCTAATAAAATGGTTTTTTTGATTTTTGGTAGTGCAGGGTTTATAATAGATTCTTTATTAAAACTTTGTTTTACTTCTGCTGTTTTTTTAAATCTATTACTATTATCCTTACAAGCAAATACTATACATAATATGATAACAAAAGCTGTAACCTTCATGTTTAGCTTTTTAGATTTTGAATACGCTGTAAAAGTGTTGGATGCGAATAATGCATAAAAACATAAGCTTTGTGAGGAGTCAAATTACTTAAACTATTTTTAGAAAGTTTTTTAAGTGAAGTAATTAGTGGTTCAGCTTTATAGGTGTTTTTAGCATAATCATCGGCTTGATATTCAAATTTACGTGAGAAATAATTCATAATAAGTCCAGTTGCTTCAGAAATAGGAGAGTAGAGTAATCCAAATGCTATAAGCCCAGCATGAAAACTAGGAATTTCTACACCGATGGCATTAGATAATAGTGGATTAGATATAAAGACAGACAGGATGTATAACGTCAGACCGGTTAATAGAATCGAAGCAAATAAATTAAAAATAATATGCTTACGCTTGTAATGACCCACTTCATGAGCTAATACTGAAACAATTTCTTCTTCATCTAAATCATTGATTAGTGTGTCAAAAAGCGTCACTCGTTTTTCGCTACCAAATCCAGAAAAATAAGCATTTGCTTTTGTGCTACGTTTGGAGCCATCAATAACAAAAATTTTCTTTAAGCTAAATCCAACAGAGATGGCATAGTCAGATATTTTGTTCCGTAATTCGCCATCTTCTAATGGTTTTTGCTTATTGAATAATGGGACTATTAGTCTGGCATAAAACATATTCATAAATACTGTAAATACTGTAATTAACCCCCAAGCATATAACCAAAAGCATGTTCCAGTAGCTTGGTAGAACCAAACGATCAATGCCAATAAACCACCACCGATAATAGCCATCATCACAAGACCTTTAATTTTATCGATTATAAATAGTTTTTTAGTGCTCTTATTAAAACCAAAACGTTCTTCAATTACAAAAGTTTTATAATAACTAAAAGGTGTAGAGATAATATCGCTTGCCATCATAATAATTCCGAAGAATAGCAACGCGATTATAATTGGATTTTCTGAGTAGATTCTTGCGATAGTATCTACATATTCAAAACCATCAAAAAATAAAAAACCAAGCGTTAGCAACAAAGAAAATAACGATGACCATATGCCAAACTTATAATTTGCAGCTTTATAGTCCTGTGACTTTTTGTAGGCGTCTTCATCAAAAACATCTGATAATTTACTGGGAATATCGTCATTAAAGTGTTTTGCGTTTAAAGCATCAAGTATTTTGTCTTTTAAGAAATTGATGCTAATAATAGCTATGATGATATAGAAGAGAATTTCTGAATTCATTTATTAAAATTATTTAAAATCGCGTTGTCTTTTAGCTTCATAAATTAAAATTCCGGCTGCTACAGAAACATTCATAGAATCAATAACACCTTGCATAGGTATACTTACATTTTGAGTAGCAGCATCACGCCACTCTTGTGTTAATCCTGTCGCTTCTGTTCCAACAACTATTGCTGATGGTAATGTATAGTCTTGTGAATGATACGGCTCAGATTTCTGAAGGATAGCACTAAAAATATTAAAATTGTATTTCTGTAAATAGGTAATCACATCTTCACTGCTACCAACGGCGATTTCAGTTGTAAACACACAACCAATACTAGAGCGAATGATATTTGGATTGTAAATATCTGATTTAGGATTAGCAATAATCACAGCATCAATGTTTGCAGCATCAGCAGTCCTGAGTAAGGCACCAATATTTCCAGGTTTTTCTGGAGCTTCAGCTACTAAGATTAAAGGATTTTTAGAAGTTAGTTTTAACTCCTCAAGTGAGTGTGGTTTAGTTTTACCTACTGCGATCACACCTTCAGTTGTACTACGATACGCTAATTTTTGAAATACTTCTTTCGAAATTTCAATAATTTCAACATTGTAATGCTCCATAGATTTGGCTTCGCTTTCAGAAAATAAATCTGGAAAATAAAGTAGTGTTTCAATAGTATATCCGCCTTTAATAGCAAGGGATAATTCGCGTTTTCCTTCGAGTAGAAACTGTCCCGTTCTTCTGCGTTCACGAGATTTATCTTTCAGCTGAATAAGCTGTTTTATCAATGGATTCTGCGGACTTGTTATTGATTTGTTCATATAGTAGCAAAAGTAATGTAATTTTACAGGAAATGTAACGTCAAAGATTCATCTAAAACCAATTTAATTATCATATGAAAAAATTACTATTTGTATTTACTGTTGCATTACTATTTGTTACTTGTAAAGAGAATGAAAAACAATCTACAGTTATTGAAAAATTAACTAAAGAGGATATCACTACAAGTATATACCCAGAAAATATAACAAAAGTTTTTGACGCTCATGGCGGAATAGATAACTGGAATAGAATGAAAACCTTATCATTTTCTGTAAATAAGACTAATGGCGCCGAGATTACAACTACAAACCTAAAAACAAGAGCCGAGCTAATCGATACACCAACTTATACTTTAGGTTTTGATGGTAGAACACTTTGGGTTAATGAAAAAGATGATAATGAATACAAGGGAAATGCTAAGTTCTATAAAGGCTTAATGCTGTATTTTTACGCTATGCCTTTTATAGTTGGTGATGATGGAATTATATATGAAGATGCAGAGCCATTAACATTTGATTGGAAAACGTACCCAGGCGTATTAATTTCTTATGATGCTGATATTGGTGTGTCACCCAATGATCAATACATCATTTACTATGACGCTGATTCTGGTCAAATGCAATGGTTGGCTTATACAGTGACTTATGGTAAAGAAGGAAAAAGTGATAAATTTAGTTATATAAGATATAACGACTGGAAAAGTATTTATAGTTTGATATTACCTAATAGTATGACTTGGTATAAAGTTGAAGAAGGAAAACCAACTGAAGTAGCAAGAGTAATAGAGTTTGATGATGTTATCATCTCTGAAGATGCTCCAGAAAATAGTATATTTGGTATGCCAGAAGGCGCTAAGATTATTGAATAATTTGAGAAATTAATATATAAAAAAGGGAACCAATTTGGTTCCCTTTTTTGTTTTAATCTTGTTGATTATATTTTTCTGAATAACGTTTCCATAATTTAGTTTGATGTGTTTCTAAACTTAATTGTCGTCCGTCTATAAAAGCATGTGTGACAATATTAGTACGCATATCTAAAGCATCACCTTTACTAATAAATAGCGTAGCACTTTTACCATGCTCTAGAGTGCCATACATATTATCAATACCCATAATTTTAGCAGGATTTTGGGTAATCAGTTGTAAAGCTTGTTCTTTAGTTAATCCATGAGCAACTGCTGTACCAGCGTAAAAAGGAAGGTTACGAGAATTCATACGTTCCATTTGCCCGCTAGGTTCAAGAGATACTAATACACCTGCATCTACCAATTTTTTTGCTAATTTATAAGGTAAATCGTAATCATCATCTTCATTATTTGGTCTTGTGTGTACACGTCTTAAAAATACAGATACATTATTCTGTTTGAGAAAATCTGCAATCTCACCAGCTTCATAACCTCCAACAATAGTAATATTTGATACACCTTGAGATTTAGTAAAATTGACTGCATCAGTGATACCCTTTTGGTCATTTACATTAACATACAAATGCTTAGAGCCGTTGAACAAGCCAGCCATTGATTCAAAAGGTAAGTGACGCTCATCTTTTGGTCCAGCATTATAACTTTTAGATTCGTTAAAGTACATTTCTAATTCTTTGACTTGTTTATTATAATCTTTATTAGGTTTTAAAGCAGCGTCTTCACCTAGCCACCAACGACCTCGACTAAAACTATTTGGCCAATTGATGTGTATCCCATCATCTACTTTAATTACTGCATCTTCCCAGTTCCAGGCGTCGTATTGTACAATAGATGATGTACCAGTAATACGTCCGCCACGAGGAACAACTTGACCCAAAAGTACGCCATTAGGACGCATAGATTCTACAATTTTTGATTCTGCATTGTAGGCAATTAAACTTCTAATATGCGGGTTAAAAGTTCCCATTTCAGAAAGGTCACTGGATGCTTTTACAGCATCAACTTCTACTAGACCCAAGGTACCATTAGAAACAATAAAGCCAGGATATACATGTTTTCCTGATGCATCAATAACTTCCATATTTACAGTACTTAACTTCATTACAGTTGCATCACCAATGTTTGTGATTTTTCCGTTAGAGAATGTGATTAGACTATTCTCTATAACTTCTCCATTGCCAATATGTGCTGTAGCACCAACGATGGCAATATCTTTACTCTGCTTTGATGCTGGTGTTTGTTGTGCATAACCAATACTCGAAACAAGTAAAAAAGCTATGATATATATATAATTTTTCATGTGTTTATATTTATTGTTTTTTTAAGGTCACATGCAGTTCGCTATTAATCAACATCCTTTGATGATAAAATTTTGAACATGCTCGTTTCATCTTAATATGTTTGAATATTTAATTGATTAGTAGCCTGAGTCCATTGAATCACAGTTTAATAATTTCTTTTCCTTCTTTTTAACAGGTTGTGTTTTTAGACCTTTGTTTTTATCTTGAAGCATCAAATTAATCAATTCACTTTTTTCTTTTTTAATAGCATCACGCATTTGTTTATCTTTTTCTAGATCAAAATAAGTAACACCTTCAATAATTGTTTTTTCAGCTTTCGAATATATTGAAAGTGGATGATCGGTCCAAAGAACAACGTCAGCATCTTTACCAACTTTAAGACTTCCTACACGGTCATCTAAGTGTAATAATTTTGCTGGGTTAAGCGTAACAAATTTCCATGCATCTTCTTCATTAATACCACCATATTTAACAGATTTTGCTGCTTCTTGATTTAGTCGACGAGACATTTCAGCATCGTCACTATTAATAGCAGTTACAACACCTGCATTATGCATAATTGCAGCATTGTAAGGTATCGCATCATTTACTTCATACTTATAAGCCCACCAGTCACTAAAAGTAGAGCCACCAACACCATGATCAGCCATTTTATCAGCTACTTTATAACCCTCAAGGATGTGTGTAAACGTATTAATCTTGAAGTTGAATCTTTCTGCTACTTTCATCAGCATATTAATTTCACTTTGTACATAAGAGTGACAAGATATAAAGCGTTCGCCATTTAATATTTCAGCTAAAACTTCCATTTCTGTATCTTTTCTGTACGGTTTACCACTTTTCTTGGCATCGTCGTAAGCCTTAGCTCTGCTGAAATAATCCATGAATACTTGCTCCACACCCATACGTGATTGTGGGAAACGTGAGTTTGTTCTACTACGAGATTGTTTAACGTTTTCACCTAGTGCAAATTTGATAAACTTAGGTGTATTGTCGTAAATGTAGTTATCTGCAGATTCTCCCCATTTTAATTTAATTACCGCAGAGCGTCCACCAATAGGATTTGCAGAACCGTGTAATATCTGAATCGACGTTACGCCACCAGCTAGGTTGCGGTATATATCAATGTCCTCATCGTCAAGTACATCTTCTATCGTCACTTCGGCTGATGAATTATGTCCACCTTCGTTAATCGAAGCTGCACCAATATGAGAATGCTCATCAATAATACCAGCCGTAATATGCTTGCCTTTAGCATCGATTACTTTGGCACTTCTGTCTGTAAGGTCTTTACCTATTTTTGCAATTTTTCCGTCTTTAATTAGAACATCTGTGTTTTCTAAAACACCTTCACTCTCATTAGTCCAAACAGTAGCATTTTTAAATAGTAAAGTTTCAGCTTTAGGTTTATTGGTATAACCATAAGCTATGTTTGGATAGGTAACTGGACTCATAAAAGGTGAATCACCAGATTTTTTACTATCTGATTTATCTTTTTTGTCAGCATTACTATCAGCAGTTCTATTAGCGTAAAAGCTATATTCAGAACCATTAGGCAATGTAGCTTTGCCACTAAGGTTATTTCCATTTGCAGCATTTGCTGCAACTCTTATGTATTCTTTTTTGTAGCTATCGGTAGTTGTAAAGGTTAAGTTAACCCAATCACCAGAATAAGACATTTTTGTACCTAGGCTATTGTCACCAGATTCTAGTTTTGCTTTTGGCTTGCTTGCGCTTCCTGAAATATTAAGCTTGTAGTCATTACCAGCAAGTTTAAACTCGTAATCACCATCAATGTCTTTTACATTCATATTTCTAATCACGTGCTGCATCCCTTGGACCCAATTTTCATAAAGCTTTGTTTTTTTATCAAAAACATCTCCTGATGTGATTAAGAAGTTGGCATAGCTTCCAGTTTTTAAAGTTCCTAAAACATCAGACTTTCCTAATAAATTAGCTGGGATAGTGGTTAGAGCCTCTAAAGCTTTTTCTTTTGAAAGACCGCTTTCGATGGCTTTCATCAGATTGGTTTTAAAAGACTTCTTAGATTTTAGTCCGTGGGTTGTTAATGCGAATTTTACGCCATTTTCAGCTAATAATCTAGGATTGTGTGGTTCTTGATTCCAAGAACGCATATCACTTAGAGATAGGGTAGAAGCTAAGAAAGGGTTTTCTACATCATATGCCATCTGAAAATCTATTGGTAGAATAATGGCAGCATTTGACGATTTTACTTCGTCAATACGTTCATATTCATCTCCACCACCAACGATGGTATATTGAATATTTTGAGCATCACCAACTTTATCAGCACGCATTAAATCTAAACGACTTCCTACTTCAAATATTTGAAGTAAGTTTTTATTTCCATTTAATGCTTCTAGAGATAAATCTTTGGTATTTACGTTTCCTGCGGCATACCATTTAGCGTCATCATACATCTGGCGTAAAAGTGCCATACTTCCCATAATTGATGATGGGTATGATTGCCTTGATTTTACACTTTTTTTAAAAGAAAAATTCTGAGTTGTTTCGCCATCTACAACACGAAGGGAATTATCTGCATCATTATTAAGTGCAATTAATGCACCAGTTCCGCGAGCTATTCCATCAGGATTATGTGTGTTTACTACCCCGAAACCAAGTTTGTGCATCTCTGATGCAGATTTTGCATCATATTTAAAACTTGCCATAACGTCCTGTTCAGGCATAATATGGTCATTCCAGTAAAAACCACTTCGACTTGCTGCATACTGTGGGCCATTACCGCCACGTTTTGGCTCAGCAACCCCAAAAGTGGTATGTAAGTCTATAAAAGATGGGTAGATAGATTTGCCAGACAAATCAATCTTAGTCGTGTTTTTTGGGATATTAATAGATTTTCCAACGCTGACTACTTTACCATCTTTAATAAGAAGGGTTCCGCTAGTGATAACCTCTGTTGGTGAGACGTGAATTTTTGCATTTGTAAATGCCATGTAATTGGAGTTGTTTGCTTTAACTCCTGAATTACTAGGAAAATAGTCTTGTGCAAATAACGAGAAACTGCATAGGAATACGAGCAGTCGTAAATAAGCTTTAATCATAGAGTGAGTTGGTTTAAGTTATAATTTTAAAGATAATGTTTAAAGATAAATCTTCTTTTTAATTAAGAGTTTTTAACGTTTTATAGTGGATTATTATTGTAGTAATTTACTAGCAATGCTACAATATAGCTATAGCTTTTTATACCTTTAGATTGGTTGTTAGCTTTTAAAAAAGAATCAAAAGTTTTTTCAAAGACAGGTTCGAAAGCGTTTTGGTAGGATTGCCAAAAGTCTTGAATTTCCTGATAATTTTTGCGTATACCCAAGTTTATGGATTCTAAAATTGTATTATATTTTTCAGGGTCAAGTTTATAGATTTCTATTAAACAATAACGCAGTGCAAATGTATATCCAGAGTACTTGAAATATAAATCATCGTTGTTTACTGTGGCAAGCATTCCAATGAAATTCGCTTCGTTTTCAGCGGCATAACCCAATTGATGAGCTATTTCGTGACAAGAGGTTGTTGGAAATTTAAAAACAGGAATCAATCCATCAACCTGCGCCTCGTTTGTAAAAGGATTGAGGTATCCTGAAAACCCCATGTAAGTTAACGGTACACTATAAATAGATTTTTTTAGGCTTTGCGGATTATAATCTAGATGAGGATATTGTTTTGAAAGCTCAGTATAACCGTATTTTACTTTATTAAAGACATCTTTTTTACTGTAAGGAAGTACAACTTTAATAGTATCATTGATTACTAACTTTTCATGAATTGTATTTGATTTTTCAATTAATTTTTTTGTAAAGGATAGAAGTTCTTCATTGGTGTAATCTGCTTTTAAACCCATTGACTCATAAAGAGGCAACCTATAATAATTAAAACCCCAAAGTAAATGAAACGCAAAGTATGCTATTGAGAGTAAAGCTGTAATGTCTAAAAACCAATTAACCGTGTTTTTATAGATGTTTTTTAAATTAAGAATAAACCATCTTATCAAATAAATCCCAGCAAAAGTGTACAAGATATCACCAACTGAAAATGGAAGCCACCCAAATGTATAGCGCATCAATTTAGACAAGAAAATATATAGACCATTGCTATAGTATTGTTCGATAAACTCAGGGTAATATTTCAGAATATTTATACTAATAATCTGAAAACCTAAAAAAATAAGTAGTGCTCCTTTTTTTGTAATGCGCATACCTCAAAAATAGAAAATAGTTTTAGTTTAGTTACCTTTGCAGTTCTAAAAAAACTATAAATATGAGTGCAGAAATAAGAGCTCTAGAGCCAAAAGCTTTATGGAATAAATTTGCAGATTTAAATGCCGTTCCTAGACCTTCAAAGAAAGAAGAACGTATTATACAATTTATGAAAGATTTTGGTAATAACCTTGATTTAGAGACTGTTGAAGATGAGGTTGGTAACGTCATTATCAGTAAACCTGCAACAAAGGGTATGGAGGATAGAAAACCAATTGTTATGCAAAGTCATTTAGATATGGTACATCAAAAAAATAATGATACCATTTTTGATTTTGATGTCCAAGGTATTGAAATGATTATTGAAGGCGATTGGGTAAAAGCAAAAGGAACTACTCTAGGTGCAGATAATGGCCTCGGGGTTGCAACAATCATGGCAATTTTAGAGAGTGATACAATTGCTCATCCAGCTTTAGAAGCTTTGTTTACAATAGATGAAGAAACTGGAATGACAGGTGCAAAAGGCTTAAAAGGTGGTTTGCTTAAAGGTGAAATACTTTTGAATTTAGATACAGAAGAAGATGATGAAATCGGTGTTGGTTGTGCTGGTGGTATTGATGTTACTGCTACGCGCGAATATAAAGAAGAGGAAACTCCTGAATTTAAAGTCGGTTATTCAATTTCTGTAAAAGGATTACAAGGTGGACATTCTGGTATGCAAATACATGAAGGTCTAGGTAATGCTAACAAAATAATGAATCGCGTTTTATTTGACGGATTTGAAAACTTTGGTTTACGTATATCAGAGATTGATGGAGGAAGTCTAAGAAACGCCATTCCCAGAGAAAGTAATGCAACTGTTGCTATAGATACAGTTCATGAGGCGGCGTTTAATTTTGAAATGACTCAACTATCTGAAACTATAAAGAAAGAATTTAAAATTATGGAGCCATATTTAGAGATTATTGTTTCTAAAATTGTAACCCCCGAAAAGATTATGGACTTAGGTGTTCAAGAAGGCTTAACACGTGCTATTTATGCTGCTTTAAATGGTGTTTATAGAATGAGTGCAGATATCCCTGAATTGGTAGAGACCTCAAATAATATTGCAAGAGTCATTGTAAAAGATGGTCATATTAAAATAGGGTGTTTGACACGTAGCTCTGTTGAATCCTCAAAATTAGATTTAGCAAATACATTACGCGCTACTTTTGAGTTAACAGGTTGCGAGGTTGAGTTTACTGGAGATTATCCAGGTTGGGCTCCAAATATGGATTCCAATATTTTAAAGATCATGGTACCAATTTATGAACGTTTAAATAATGGTGGAAAACCACACGTTGCAGCATGTCATGCTGGTTTAGAATGTGGAATCTTAGGACAGAATTATCCTGAAATGGATATGATAAGTTTCGGCCCTAATATCAAAGGTGCACATTCGCCAGATGAACGTGCTCAAATTTCTTCAGCACAAAAATATTGGAAATTTGTTTTGGAGATTTTAGAAAATATACCAAAGACTTAATATGTAATAATAACATAATAAAAAAGAGCAACTAAATGTTGCTCTTTTTTATTACTTAAAAAACCCAGGATATTATTTCCTAATGTCAACCATTTCTATAATAAATGCTAGATCTGTATTTGGTTTTACAACTGGAGGTCTTCCAGCTTCTGCGTAAGCTAAGTGACTTGGGAAATGGAAAAACGCTTTATCCCCAACACGCAGTTTCGCTAATGCTTCTTTGAATCCTGGGAATAAATTAGCATCTGGACTCACTTTCATAGGAGAAGGTGCATACATACCTCGTTGTTCCTTCTGCGGGTTTAACATGCCGTACTTTTCTTCAACTTCTTTAAGGTTACTATCTAATAATTTTCCATCAGTAAAATAACCTTGATAATTAATCATTGCAGTTTGACCGGTCTTTGGTTTTATACCACTGCCTTTTGTTATGTAATGCACTTTTAAGCCTGATGCTAATGTTTCTGCTTTACTAGAGTAATCGTCTAATGTTACTTTAAATTCAGAAGCAGCTTTTTCGATTTTCTCATTCTTGAGACGTTCTTCCTCTTCAGCTTTTTCACGAGCTTCTTTTTCTGCAGCTGCAACACGTTCTTTAATTTTAGGAAGCTCTTCTGAAAATACACTTGGTGCATCAAATTTTTTGGCTTCACTGCCAATGCGAATAATATTTAGCTCCTTAATAACCACATCTTCAACCGGTTTGTTTCTATCGCCGACTTCTACATTAGAAATAGAATCTTGCACATCTAATCCCAAAACTAACTCACCAAACACAGCATGACATCCACCACCAGGGAAAGGTCCACATTTCTTTAAAGTACCATCTGCTTGGTAAGCATCTAAAAATTGCGTAGCTTTTTCAGTGATAAAAAACTGTGACCCATTGGTATTAGGTCCTGAGTTTGCCATAGATAGAATTCCTGGTTTTGTGTGTTTTAATTCGTTACTAAATTCATCTTCAAATTTAAATCCTGGGTCACCAGAGCCTGTAGCTGTAGGGTCACCACCCTGAATCATAAAGTTATCCATGACACGATGAAATGTTGTCCCGTTATAGTATTTTTTATCTTTATACTCATCTTTTACCATCGGATGTTTTCCTTCAGCTAGAGCCACAAAATTAGCAACAGTTACGGGTACTTTTTGGTAATAAAGCTTAGCGACCATGGTATCTTTTGAAGTTACAAATTCCGCATACAATCCATCTTCTAAATCGTAACGAGGTTCTTTACAGCTTGTTGACGCAACTAATAAAAGCGCTGCAAATGGAATAAATAGTTTCTTAATCATTGTTTTGGGTTATAGTTTTTAAATTTACATTACAAATTAATGGTACGTTTGTACCAATTCTGTTTTCATCACCATAATAGCCATATGCTTTTTGAGATGGGAAAATAAATGTAACACTTTCTGATGGTTTCATTAGTTTTAAACCTTCTCGGAGTCCAGAAAATAACTCTTCTTTGTCCATAACATACTTTTGTTCACCAATATCGCTTTTTGAATATATTTCTTTACCGTCAAGGTCAGAGACATCAAAAGTGTATGTGATATGATCACCAAACTGAGGAGTGATGGTATTGTTTTTTACTTTAGTGTTATAATGGTACCAAAACCCATTTTCTGAAGTCATAAACTTTTTATCAGAAAAACTAGCAATAAGCTTTTGGATTTTTTTACGTTCAGTTTTGTTTAGAGCTTTGTTGCGTTCTACAGATTCTTTGATAAAAGAACCTGAATTTACAATCACAGGAAGTCTTGCTTCAGGGGATTTACAGCCCAGAAGCGTACTAGCCATAATAAGAAAAAAAAGTAGGTTTTTCATTAAGTAAGTAGGCTTTTGTATTGAGGCAATATAGTAATAAATTTTTCAACAGTATCATCAAGTGAACTTTCACTTCGACCACCAGCAGCATTTGTATGCCCACCACCATTAAAGTAATTTCTAGATAATTCATTAACAGAAAAATCACCTTTACTTCGTAATGAAATTTTAATAATACCTTCTTGTGTATTTTCAATAAAAATAGCTGCCAGAATAGTATTCTTTACAGAAAGCGCATAATCTACGACAGCTTCTGTATCTCCTTTTTTAAAGTTGAATTCATCCAACTCCGCTTGAGAAAGTGTTATATAAGCTGTATTGTACTCAGGAACTACTTTTAAGTTTTGAAGCGCTCTTCCTAAAAGTTGAAGTCTGTTTATACTATTAGTGTCATAGACTTGATTATAGATTTCAGTATTATTAGCACCTTTTTCAATCAGACTAGCTATAACTTGATGTGTTCGGTTTGTAGTAGAGCTAAATCGAAAAGAACCCGTATCTGTCATGATGCCTACATAAATACAAGTTGCAATATCTGCTGAGATTTTATTAGCATCTCCAAGCATTTCGATAAAATTATAAACCATCTCACAAGTTGAAGACATTGTTACATCAGAGTACATATATTTAGCATAATCATCAGGCGCTTGGTGATGATCTATCATGATTTTTAAAGCATCAGAATGTTTTAAAAAATCACCCATGTCATGACCAGTTCTGTGTAAAGCATTAAAATCTAAAGTAAATAAGATATCTGCGTTTTTAATCAGTTCTTCAGAAGTTTTACGTTGTGTATCAAATTTGACTATGGTAGATTCTCCAGGAATCCATTTCAGAAAATGCGGATAATCATTCGGCGCTACAACGGTAACATCATGATTGTAATGCTTTAAGTAGTGCATTAATCCTAAAGTCGAACCAATAGCGTCTCCATCTGGATTTCTGTGAGGAACAATAACTATTTTTTTTGGTGCACTTAATAATGCTTTTACTTCCGTAATATCTTGTGTTTTCATAGCAAACGAATATACAATTTAATAACAAATCCTTGAAATACCTTAGCAATATTTTAGATTATATTTGGGGATAAAATATTTTATTATGAATTCAATTTTAAAAGTTATCTGTATTTTTCCTTTTTTGCTTTTTGCTTGTAAATCAAGCAAAAGTGATGTAAATAAAGATATTGAGAATACGCCTAAAGTGGCTTCTGACTTTACAATTGCTTTTGGTTCTTGTAATAAGCAAAATGTTGAAAATGTATTGTGGGATGATATAATGCAACAAAAACCAAATTTATGGATTTGGGGTGGTGATAATATTTATGCCGATACTGATAACATGGAAACTCTCAGAACTGAATATAACAAACAACTTAATCATGAAGATTACAAGAGATTAATAGCAACTACCAAAATATTAGGCACATGGGATGATCATGATTATGGATTAAATGATGGTGGAGAAGAGTTTAAGATGAAGAAAGAAAGCCAGCAAATGTTTTTAAATTTTATGGGAGTCACTAAAAATGATGAACGAAGACAAAAAGAGGGTATATATCATGCCGAAGAAATAAAAACTAAAAATGGAATAATTAAAATTATAGTTTTAGACACCCGTTACTTTAGGTCGCGATTAGTGAAAGATACAGAAAGTAAAAAAAGATACAAGCCAACGACCGATAAAGCTTTAACTATTTTAGGTGAAATCCAATGGCAATGGCTTAAAAACGAGCTACAAATATCAAATGCGGATTTTAATATTATAGTCGGAAGTATACAGTTTTTATCCTGGGAACACGGTTTTGAGACTTGGGGTAATTTTCCTCATGAGGTAAATAGGTTAGAAAATGTAATTGCTAATTCTAAAGCCAAAGGTGTATTATTACTCTCGGGTGATAGACACATTTCAGAATTCTCTAGAAAGAGTATAGAGGGTTTAAGTTATCCATTAGTAGATTTTACATCAAGCGGTCTTACTCATAGTTACACTAATTTTTCAGGAGAGAATAATAAACATAGAGTAGGTAAAGTGGTTTCTGAAAAAAGTTATGGACTTTTGAAATTTAATTTTAAAGATTCAAAAATTACTATGGAAATGTATGCAGATAATAACAAAAAATTAAACCAGCTTATACAGCGTTATTGATGCTTGGTTATTTTATAAAATAGCTTATTTTTGCACGCGAATTCACCGAGGATTTTTTGGTGGTAATAAAAAAGAAAAACATGGCAACTAACAGAACATTTACAATGTTAAAGCCAGATGCTGTTGAAAAAGGACACATTGGCGCAATATTAGAAAAAATCAATGCTTCAGGTTTTAGAATCGTAGCAATGAAATTAACGCATATGACTAAGCAAGATGCAGAAGCTTTTTATGCAATACACAACGAGCGTCCATTTTTTGGAGAGTTGGTAGAGTATATGACTCGTGGCCCTATCGTTGCAGCAATCTTAGAAAAGGATAATGCTGTTGAAGATTTTAGAGCTTTAATAGGTGCTACTAATCCTGCTGATGCTGCAGAAGGTACTATCCGTAAAATGTTTGCAGTTTCAATTAGTGAAAATGCAGTTCACGGTAGTGATAGTGATGATAATGCTGCTGTTGAAGGAGCTTTCCATTTCTCAGGTAGAGATATGTTTTAAGACTTTAAAGTTTAGATATAAAAAAAGCCGATGTATTTGCATCGGCTTTTTTGTTTTATATTTTATTTCAATTCTTAAAATATTATTTTTTTTACACATAATGTTTAAAAATTTTGCAGCCTTATTCCCTTTAACTCAAAATGTTTTACAACGGTCTGTAAATATGTGAGTTGCAAAATTAAAATATTTGAATAATAATTTAAATAAACAGAAGCTAACAACTTGAATTGTCCATCGCTAAGTTGTTTAATACTGAGAAATTGCAGCCTTTACATAAAAATCAATATAGCGGAAAATTCTTAGGTATTATTACGCAACAAACCTTACAAAAGATAACATAATTGATATTTTAACTATTCATTAAATTTATTGATGAACAAAAAATATATGTGTTTAAAACCATATAAAAAAAAGCTGGTAAACAAATCCAAATACTATCTTTTAGTTTTAATCTTACTATAAGACCCGCGAGCATCAGTAACGCAAGACCAAGGGATGAAATCACCAAGATAAAATTAAATTTAAGTCCAACTAATAAGCCCAAAGCGCCTATAATTTCTAAAACAACGGTCGTTAAGCCCATTTTTTCTAGACCAAATCGTTTAAACTCGTTTTTCATATGCGGTGCATTAAAATAGGAAAAAGCATAAGCGAAAAAGGACAAACTTGATATTAAAGCACATATTGTAACTACATTCATGCTTGTTTCTTAGATTGATGAATATGCTATAAAAGCACTTAGGGCTAAAAGAATTAGAGAAGGTAAATGTTTAATAAATGAATTCCTTATTTTGAAATGAAAATATTGAGCGCCTATCATTAATAATCCCATAAGTATAGATGGAATAAGAACTAGAGATGAATACCAAATGCCTGCAACAAGCAATGTCGCTAAAGCTATTTTTGTTGCTCCAACAAAATTTCGGGTTAAATCACTCAATCCAAATTGTTTGAATTCTTTTAAAACATTATCAAACCTAAAAGTCCAAACAAATACGACAGATATTGCAACGATAAGTTGTGCTAAATTTATTAAATTTTCCATTATTTTTATATTTAATTTTTCCTCTATACATGGCTTTTCGGTTATTGCCTTGTTTTATATAAAATTACATTTTACTTTTTAGAACTCAAATTGCTATTAATTATACAGGGTTTTGGCAATAGTTTTTTACAATATCTATTATTAATATTTACTAATTTTATCTATTACAAATAATCTAGATGCTTCACCATCTTTTAGTTTGTATTCTATTTGGCGAGTACCTCCGGTTGGGTTATTGTTAGTATCTCCATCTTTGTAAATAGGAAACCTTCTTGCCAAAGTAGTTTCTATAATTGCAAATTCATCGTGTCCCATATATCCACTACCTGCTTCATTATTTTCAGATATTTCTGGGAAGTAAATTTGACTTATTGACTTTCCATTATTTACTGAATAACCAATAACATTACCATAGCTGCCACTTCCTGCAGATATTGTATAAATTAATATTTCAGGAAATCCATCTGAATTTAAATCTTCAATTTCTGCATTGGTAACTTGTCCTTCCAATTCAAGAGTAATTTTTTCATTATCTATTTCCAATCCTTTAGGTTTAATCGTTAATTGACTAATAGAGCCTTCTCCGGTATTACTTAAATCAAAGGTTATATTTTGTAAGGTCAAAGTTTTTTGAAATATAATTTTTTGTTCTTCTTGAATAGGTTTCTCAATACTTAAGATCTCATTATTTTCAATTTGTTCTTTATTGGTTTTCCCCTGTTCGTTCTTGCAAGCAATAATAGTCAGTGCGCTAATTAGAGCAATTGTGATTGTTTTTAATTGTTTCATATTATTTAATTATTGCCAACGGAATTGTGTATGGAAAGTTGCGTTTTTGAAAACGTAATTTTCCGATGTTTAAATTTAAGTTTTAGAAACATTCTATTTTATTGAATTTAGCAATTTTATATACCAGTTGTTGGCAATAGTTATTTTTCAAGTGTAAATATAAATTTTGCACCTTTTTTTATTTCTGATTCCACTTTTACTATTCCACCGCTTATTTCAACTATTTTCTTTACTGTTGCTAATCCAATTCCATTTCCAGATCTTCCAAATCTATCTTCATTAGCTAATACATTAAAGATTTTGAAAATATTCTCTTGATGTTCCAAAGGAATTCCAGGACCATTATCTTGAACATAAAAATTGTAGTGGGAATTTGAGGATGATATTCCTATTTCAATTTTAATATGTTCTTTATCATTATATTTAATTGCATTAGTAACAAGGTTTATCAATATTTGAAAAAGAGCAGTTTTGTTTATTGTTATTTCATTAATTGATGATTTTAAGTTGAGAGTTAATTCATGCTCATTAATGAAAAGTCCATGAATTTCAGCTTTTAAATCCCTCAAGTTTATTGTTGTCTTATTTTCGTTTAAAATACGCTCACTTTTACTGTATTCTAGCAATCCGTCAATTAGGTTCCTTAGTGTGTTAGAGGAGACATCTATAAGATTTAGTATTTCTAGACCACTTTCGTCAACCTGTGAACTATGATCTTCCAAAAATAAATCAAGTAATGATGAGATATTAATTAATGGAGATTTAAGGTCATGAGCAGCGACATATGCAAACTGCTCCAATGCTTGATTTTTTTCTTCTAAATGTATAGCTCTTTCCAAAGCTAGTTTAGTTTTTCTAAGGTTTAAGATATTAACTACTTGCTTTGCCAATGCATTTAATGATTTTTTTTGACGTTCTGTCAGTTCCTTACTTTTGTAATCAATAACACATAAGGTTCCGAGAGGGTTGCCATTATCACTAATCAGAGGAACACCAGCATAGAATATAACTTTAGGTTCACCAATCACCAATGGATTGTCATGAAAACGTTCATCTTTTCTCGCATCTTTAACAATAAGAATATTATCTGGGTCATTTATTGCATGAGCGCAAAAGGCATATTTTCTT
>CAJQQC010000015.1 GCA_905480385.1 uncultured Winogradskyella sp. | reverse complement strand
TCTTCCTTTTTCATTTAACCTGTAAGCTAAATCCTTTTCATTTAAATCCTTTGATGCCCAATAATAACGAAATCCTAAAGCATCAACCATACGAGCGGCCATTGTTCCAACGGTAAATTCTTCAGCATATTCAGGTACTTCGTAATAGGGTAATTTATCTTTTAACTCTTCTTGAGAATACACAAAAGAACAGACAACTAATAATATCAAATTAAAACTTTTTTTCATATCAGTCCTTTATCTGCGGTATATTCTTAACTTGATTAACACCATATTTATCAAATAAATATACCAGTGAAGTCATGGTTGCTGCACCCAGTTCGAGCTCTCGTTTATTAACAGCATCAAAAGTATCGTTTGCAGCATGATGATGGTCAAAATAACGTTGACTGTCCGGACGCAAACCTGCAAGAACAATATTATCATTCTTCAATGGTCCAATATCTGCACCGCTATATCCTTTTTCGAAAAAGTGAATCAGGTATGGCTTAAACAAACTACGCCACTGCTCTATTTGTGCTAAATTAACTTCACTACAATCAAAACTAAAACCTCTTGGGGTAAATCCTCCCGAATCGCTTTCTAGAGCGAATATGTGATTCTCTCCTTTTTCTGCAGCTACCTCAGCATATTTTCTACCACCACGAAGACCGTTTTCTTCATTCATAAACAACACTACTCGTATACTACGCTTTGGCTTTATTCCGCTTTCTTTTAATAAACGTAATACTTCTATAGATTGTACAACACCTGCACCATCGTCATGTGAACCATCACCTAAATCCCAAGAATCCAAATGACCACCAACAATCATATATTCGTTTGGAAACTCACTTCCAGTAATCTCTCCTATAACGTTATGAGATAGAACGTCATCAAACTGCTGACAACTTTGTTCAAAGTAAAATTCTAAGTTAGGGTTATCTTTTAAAGCTTCGCTTAAAGCTACAGCATCATTAGTACTAATTGCTGCAGATGGAATACGTTGAGAAACTGGTAAATCTCCATAACCCATACTACCCGTATGTGGATAATCGTCTTGTTTTGAACTTAGTGAACGTACTATTGTACCTACGGCTCCATATTTTGCTGCCACAGAAGCACCGCTATAGCGTTCTGAAGAACATCCACCATAAGCTTCAAATGTATTAATAAGGTCTGCCTGAAGCGCTCTGTTAATAAATACAATTTTGCCTTTTACCTTTGCTTCTCCTAAACCAGCTAAATCCTCAAAAGTAGCTACTTCAAGAACTTTTGCTTTTGTACCTCCGTTTGGTGTTGCTACAGAGCCTCCAAGAGCACAAATATTTACTTTCTTGATACCTAGTTCAGTTTCAAAATAAGCCATCTCTTTAGTACCTCTAACCCATTTTGGAACCATAACAGGTTGTAGCCAGACTTTATCTAAACCTAATTTTTCAAGTTCGTTTTTAGTATACTTAACCGCTAACGCAGCATTTTGAGAACCTGATAAACGTCCACCAATGGTGTTAGATAAATAATCTAACCAAGCATAGCTTTGCCCGTTTGTTAATGACTGTTTGTATATATTTTTGAGTGTTTGCTCGTCATTTTGAGCATAAATTGAAATACTCAAAAAAGTTATTATTACTACTAAAATTCTATTCATTTTCTAGTTGAGATTTATATAAGTCAATATTTTCTTTTTCGTCAGATGGCATTACAGGTTCTATAATATCATCATATTCCTTAAGTGTATCGTATAATATTTTGGCGACTATATACCTAGCTGTTGGCTTATCATCCGCTGGAATATTAAACCATGGCGCATGCCTATTTGAGCTCTTATTTAGTAAATCTTCGTAACATTCTTGGTACTTGTCCCAAAGCTTTCGCTCTTTTAAATCACCTGCTTCAAATTTCCAGTTTTTATCTGGTTTGTTTAGACGACGTAATAATCTATTCTTTTGTTCATCTTTAGAGAGGTTTAAAAAGAATTTAAATATAATAGTTCCGTTATCTGCTATATGCTGCTCGAAGTTATTGATTTCTTGAAATCGTCTTTCCCAAAATGCATCTGTGACATCAGCTTCTGATTTTATATCAGGCATATTTTCATACATCAAATAATTTGGATGAACTCTTGTTACCAATACGTTTTCATAATGTGTTCTATTAAAAATACCAAACTTACCACGTGCTGGTAAAGCAATATAGTGTCGCCATAAATAATCATGTCTAAGCTCTATATCAGTAGGCTTTTTAAAACTATGCGATTCTATACCACGTACATTAAACTCTTTAAAAACCTCACGAATTAAACTATCTTTTCCGGCAGTGTCCATACCCTGAATACACATTAAAACAGAGTATTTACCATGTGCATACATCGTATTTTGAATATCGGCTAACTTTTTACTTAGCTTGTTCATCTTTTTTTCAATCTCTTTTTCTTCAGACTCTAAATTATATTTAGTTTGAAGATTTTGAATCTTTACCTGAGATGATATTTTGAATTCGTCTATGGATATGTCTTTCATGATTTAATTTTATTTTGTAGCAAAAGATTTTACATCTGCTTCGCTAACTTCTTTTTCTCCGAGAATAATAAGACGTTCAACAACATTACGAAGTTCACGAATATTACCTGTCCAATCGTAATTTTGAAGTAGCTTTATGGCCTTATCTGAAAATGTTTTACCAGCTGTACCCTGCTCTTCTGAAATCTTTTTAGCAAAATGTGATATTAGTAACGGAATATCGTCTCGCCTATCGTTTAACGAAGGAACTTCAATTAGAATTACTGCCAATCTATGATACAAATCTTCTCTAAACTTTCCATCTTCAATTTCCTTTTTTAAGTTTTTATTAGTTGCAGCTACAACACGAACATTAACTTTTATATCCTTATCACTACCTACACGTTGAATTCGACTTTCTTGAAGTGCACGCAATACTTTTGCTTGTGCCGTAAGACTCATATCACCAATTTCATCTAAAAAAATAGTACCGCCATTGGCAGCTTCAAACTTACCTGCTCGGTCTTTTGCTGCTGAAGTAAATGCACCTTTTACATGACCAAAAAGTTCGCTCTCAATTAATTCGCTTGGTATTGCAGCACAGTTAACCTCGATCATTGGCCCTCTATTACGATCGCTTTTTTGGTGCAACCAATGCGCAACAAGTTCTTTTCCTGTTCCGTTAGGACCAGTAATTAAAACCCGTGCATCAGTCGGAGCCACTTTGTCTATCATACCTTTGATACGAGCTATAGCTGGACTATCACCAATCATTTCATACTTTTTAGAGACCTTCTTTTTAAGACGCTTGTTTTCTACTACTAGTTCTTTTCTATCTAATGCAATACGAACTGTGTTTAATAATCTATTTAAGTCTGGTGGCTTAGATATATAATCAAAAGCACCTAATCGCATTGTATTAACAGCAGTATCCAAATCGCCATGACCAGAAATCATAACCATTGGTGTTTCGGGTTTTATTTTTTTGACAGCTTCCAATACTTCGACACCATCCATCTTTGGCATTTTAATGTCACACAATACCAAATCATAATCCTTCTTTTTTATTTTTTCTATTCCAGCTAAACCGTCTTCAGCTTCTTCAACTG
>CAJQQC010000014.1 GCA_905480385.1 uncultured Winogradskyella sp. | reverse complement strand
CGAACGTGGTGGTCATCCTGTTGTGCGAAAAAAAATGACACAATGGAGTATGCGAATCTCAGCTTATGCTGAAAGATTACTTCAAGGTTTGGAAACGATTGATTGGACAGATTCTTTAAAAGAAAGTCAACGCAATTGGATAGGAAAATCTGTAGGAGCTAGTGTTACTTTCAATGTCAATGGACACGATAAAAAGATAGATGTTTTTACAACACGTCCAGATACCATTTATGGTGTCAGTTTTATGACTTTAGCACCAGAGCACGATTATGTGTCTCAAATAACGACACCAGAACAAAAAGAAGCTGTTGATGCTTATGTCGAAGCGACTGCGAAACGAAGCGAACGCGAGCGTATGGCAGACGTAAAAACTATTTCT
This sequence comes from uncultured Winogradskyella sp., assembly GCA_905480385.1. GTDB lineage: Bacteria > Bacteroidota > Bacteroidia > Flavobacteriales > Flavobacteriaceae > Winogradskyella. The sequence goes on along the minus strand of CAJQQC010000014.1, from coordinate 4,788 downwards.
GGTGTATTTACTGGTGCTTATGCCGAGCATCCGTTTACCAAAGAGCCAATTCCAATTTGGATTGGTGATTACGTTTTAGTAAGTTACGGAACAGGTGCAGTTATGGCAGTACCTTGTGGTGATCAACGCGATTATGATTTTGCAAAGCATTTTGATATTTCGATTCCTAATATTTTTGAAGGTGTAGATATTTCTGAAGAAGCTTATGGTTCTAAAGAGAATGTAAAGATTGCTAATAGTGATTTCCTAAACGGCATGAACTATAAAAAAGCGTCAAAACGTGCTATTTATGAGTTAGAGCAAATCGGTCAAGGTCAAGGTAAAACCAATTACCGTTTGCGTGATGCTGTATTTTCAAGGCAACGTTATTGGGGTGAACCTTTCCCAGTATATTATGTCAACGATATGCCACAAATGATTGACAAAGCCCATTTGCCAATCGTTTTGCCAGAAGTAGAAAAGTATTTACCAACCGAAGAAGGTGAGCCGCCGTTAGGTCGTGCCGATGTTTGGGCTTGGGATACAGAAAGCAATACTGTTGTTAGCAATGATAAAATAAATAATACAACCATTCACCCTTTAGAATTGAATACCATGCCAGGTTGGGCAGGAAGTTCGTGGTACTTTTTCCGTTATATGGAAGAAGCCAATCGTGATGCCGTTTTTGCAAGTGAAGCCGCATTAAACTATTGGGAAAATGTAGATTTGTATATTGGCGGTAGCGAACACGCGACTGGACATTTATTATACTCAAGATTCTGGGTGAAGCTATTAAAAGATAGAGGTTTTATAGGTGTGGATGAACCTTTTAAAAAGCTGATTAACCAAGGCATGATTTTGGGAACGAGTGCTTTTATTTATAGAGAAGAAGGAACTAATAAATATTACTCAAAAGGATTAACTGAAGGTAAAGATATACAGCCAATTCATGTAAAAGTTAAGTATGTAAATGCTTCGGATGAATTATATATTGAAGGGTTAAAAAATGATAGTGAATTTGGAGAAGATTATTCGGATGCAGAATTCATTTTAGAAGATGGTGTTTACAAAGTAGGTAGAGATGTCGAAAAAATGTCAAAATCAAAATACAATGTTGTCAATCCAGATGATATTGTAGCAGATTATGGTGCGGATAGTTTAAGATTGTATGAAATGTTCCTTGGACCATTAGAGCAATACAAACCTTGGAATACAGCTGGTATTACTGGTGTCCATAATTTCCTAAAAAAAATGTGGAAGTTGTATGTTGGGCAAGAAAACTTAAATGTCAATGATGTAGAACCAACAAAAAACAACTTAAAGACATTACACAAGACCATTAAAAAAGTAGAAGAAGATATTGAGAATTTCTCATTCAACACATCAGTGTCTACTTTTATGATTGCGGTTAATGAGTTAACTGCTCAAAAGTGCACGAGTAAATCTGTTTTAGAACCGTTGTTAGTTTTAATTTCACCTTATGCGCCACACATCGCAGAAGAGTTATGGTCACAATTAGGAAATAGTGAATCTATTTCAACAGAACCATTCCCTAAATTTGAAGCCAGTCATTTGGTGGAGAGTAGAAAAAACTACCCAATCTCGTTTAATGGTAAAATGCGTTTTACATTAGAGTTGCCATTACATATGAGTAAAGATGAAATTGAGAAAACGGTTTTAGCTCACGAAAAAACACAAGACCAATTACAAGGACGTACACCTAAAAAAGTTATAGTTGTTCCTGGTAAAATTGTAAATATAGTCGGATAATAGTATGAAAAAGTTATTGTATTTAGTGTTGTTTTCACTGATTTTAGTCAGTTGTTCTACCGACGACTCAGATGTTGAACCTGACCCATATATTTTGGACACCATAATAGGTTCATGGGCTTATGACACAGTTACTATAAATAGCGAGACTTTTCTATATCAACATACTGACGGATGTGTTAAAGATTTATTTCAATTTTATAATGAAGATGGAAAAGAGTTTGATTTTGAAGAAGACTATGTTTCTAACTGTTCTAATTGCGCAGAGTGTGCAATAACGTCAACTAATTTGAGATGGGATTTAAAAGGTAATAGTATTGATTTATATTTTGGGGAGCAGTTGATAACTCAATTAGAGATTTTGGATGTCGACGAAAACATAATAGAGTACAAACGTATTTTTGACTTTGATAACGACGGTCTAGATGATGAGGTTATAATTACTGGTATACCTTATGACCCGTATGGCGAATTTGATTAAACAATTCTAAAACAGAATAATTTATTGAAACCTGAAATTTAAGCTAAAAAGAAAAGATCAGATTGGATTATTTTTTTAGCTTTTGTAGCTAGTACATCTTTGATTTGGTTTTTTGAAGAGCGTTTTGATCAAGAAATTTGGAATAATGCTCCAGGAAAACGTAACCAAATGCTAGATGATATTCTTGAGAATAAATTCCTCATGGGTAAAACCCACCAAGAGGTTATTTCAATTTTGGGAGAACCTGATAAAAATCTTATCTCTGAAGGTGACTTTTTGATATATGATTTGGGTAATCCACCAAGTTTTTTCGATTCTGAGCCTCAATATTTGTTAGTTACTTTCGAAAATAAAATCGTTACAAAGTTAAGTAAAGCCATAGATTAATTTGATTGACTTTTTGCTAATTTTTCAGTATTCAGACTTTATATTATCATATTCATAAAAATTTTAAATATCTCATTTTAAGCATATTCGTTTCAGAATTTAAATTTAAATTCAAGCCCAATTACTAATCTCAACACTACAAAGAGAATGAAAATTGGAGTTCCAAAAGAAATTAAAAACAACGAAAGCCGTGTCGGAATGACACCAGCAGGTGTTTTCGAATTAACAAAAAAAGACCATATTGTATTTGTCCAAAAAGACGCTGGATTTGGCAGTGGTTTTTTTGACCAAGACTATAAAGATGTCGGTGCAATTGTTCTAGATACTATCGAAGAAGTTTACACATCTAGCGAGATGATTGTAAAAGTCAAAGAGCCCATTGCAGAAGAGTATCCATTCATAAAATCGCATCATGTGGTGTTTACCTATTTCCATTTTGCTTCTAGTGAACCTTTAACGAAAGCCATGCTGAAGAGCAAAGCAGTTTGTATTGCATATGAAACTGTTGAGGATTCTGATGGGTCACTACCATTATTAACACCAATGTCAGAAGTTGCTGGTCGTATGGCAATACAACAAGGAGCTAAATATTTAGAAAAACCAATTAAAGGTCGTGGCGTCTTATTAGGTGGTGTTCCTGGTGTTCCTCCGGGAAAAGTATTGGTCCTAGGAGCAGGAACTGTTGGGATACAAGCAGCAAAAATGGCGGCAGGCCTAGGTGCTCATGTCACAATTATGGATATTAATATGAAGCAATTGCGTTATGTTAATGACGTGATGCCAAGTCATGTAGTGACAGAATTCTCAAGTGAATATAATATCAGAAAACGCATAAAAGACCATGATTTAATTATCGGTGGTGTTTTGGTAAAGGGTGCAAAAGCTCCAAAATTGGTGACCCGAGATATGCTTATAGAAATGCGACCAGGAACTGTTTTGGTAGATGTCGCTGTAGATCAGGGTGGTTGTATAGAAACTACAAAAGCTACCACACACGAAGATCCAACTTATGTGATTGACGATGTTGTACATTACTGTGTGGCAAATATGCCCGGCGCGGTACCTTACACATCAACTTTAGCATTAACCAATGTGACTTTACCATATGTATTAAAGCTTGCAAATTTAGGTTGGCGGAATGCGCTATCAAAAGATAAGGCGTTAGCAAAAGGACTTAATATCATTGATGGTAAAATAGTTTATGAAGAAATTGCAGAGGCTTTTAATTGGTCTGTAGAGGCGATGTAACAATAGTAAATACTGACAAAATTTCTTATGATGCATTTGGCGTACTTTTTGCTTTGTATAGTGTAACTTTATAATTCAAAAAATAAAAATTATGTTTGGATATTATATTTTAATCGGAGCTATAGCGCTTGTGAGTTGGTTAGTGAGTAATAAACTAAAGCAGAAGTTTGCATTTTACTCAAAACGTCAATTGCAAAACGGAATGTCAGGTAGAGAAATTGCAGAGAAAATGCTAGCAGATAATGGTATTTATGATGTTGAGGTCATTTCTGTCAAAGGACAATTGACAGATCATTATAACCCTAAAAATAAAACTGTAAATTTAAGTGAAGCTGTATATAATCAGCGTAATGCTGCTGCCGCTGCAGTTGCTGCACATGAAGTTGGACATGCGGTGCAACATGCGACTGCTTATGGCGCTTTACAAATGCGTTCACAATTAGTACCAATTGTTAGTATAACTTCAAGTATGAGTCAATGGGTAGTTATTGGAGGTTTGGTATTAATGTTTTCAGGCGCTTTAGGTGGTAGTGGTTTTTATATTGCCGTTGCTGGTTTAATAATGATGGGATTTGCTACCTTATTTAGTTTCATTACTTTGCCAGTAGAATACGATGCAAGTAATCGTGCTTTGGGATGGTTAAAGAATAAAAACATGGTAAACCAACAAGAATATGAGGGTGCAGAAGATGCACTTAAGTGGGCTGCTAGAACTTATTTGGTTGCTGCAATAGGTGCATTAGCATCATTATTATATTGGGCACTTCAAGTTTTTGGAGGAAGAGATTAGCCTAAGTTTTTTATATAATTAAAGACTCTGATTCCAGAGTCTTTTCTGTTGGTTATATCTTAATTTGTCTATCAATCTGTTGTTGTAAAGAAATGAAAGTTTCAGTCCTAGAAACACCAGTGATACTTTGTAT
>CAJQQC010000013.1 GCA_905480385.1 uncultured Winogradskyella sp. | reverse complement strand
ACTTTGTATTTGTGTGTTTAAAACATGCATTAAATGCTCGTTATCTTTTGATAGAATCTTAATGAAAATACTCCAGTTTCCTGTGGTATAGTGACACTCAATAACTTCTGGAATACGTTTTAGTTGTTTTACAGCTTCTGGATTACTAACGGCTTTATCTAAATACACACCAACAAATGCCATGGTCGTATAGCCTAATATCTTAGGGTTAACTATGAATTTAGAACCGGCCAAAAGTCCTGATTTTTCTAGTTTTCGAAGGCGTTGGTGTATTGCAGCACCAGATATACCAACACCTCTAGCAATTTCTAAAATAGGTGTTCTGGCATCTTGCATAAGTGCTCTAAGTATCTTTTTGTCAATACCATCTATAAAAACACCTTTATCGTTAACTTTCATTTTAAATTTAGTTTAAAATTGAAAGTTAAAAATACTAAAAGAATTAGAATATGTAATCTTTGATTAAATATTTAATGGATTATAACCTAAGTATTCAACCTCCTTCTCGGAAAATGCAATTCCAAAGTTCTTAAGCTCATTTAGGATAGGCAGATACACTTCTTTACTTATAGGTATTTGTACTCCTGGTGTTTTTATTTTCTCATTAAGTATTGCTAATGTAGCTATAGCAACAGGAAGACCAACAGTTTTTGCCATAGCTGTATACGTTTGGTCTTCACCTATGGTAACCATTGTAGCATCAATTTGATGTTGTTTGCCATTGAGCTCATAACCAAATTTATGGTACATTACTATCATATCTTTATCACTGTCAGATAAAGTCCAACTATCCATTAATATTTTCTGAAGTATTTGTGCCGGGGAGGCCTTTTTTAGTGTCACCATTTTATTTGGATTGAAAATATCTAGTTCAATGAATTTATCCCAAACGATATCATCTTGGTCAATCTTAAGTGCGTGTCTGAATTTTAGTTCAACTGAATCTGTTGGGCTATACGGTAAAAATGCATTTATAAAATCGCGATAACTCATATTTTCACTATCATCAATAGTATAGCTATCATCTGTCATTCCTAACTGGACAAATACATTCCATGCACGACTAAATCCAACACGACGCATTGTACCACGATAAAGGGTTTTTGCATGATCTAGTCCATAAACATGCTGGTATTTCAAAGAATCTCTATTGGCATAAGCTTCAAAACGTCCATAATCATCAATCTCTAAAAACTCGGTACGTCTAAATAAACGATTATACGGAATGTACTTAAACTGATTTTCTTGTAAAAATTTGGCAGCACCACCTTGTCCAGCAACAACAACATTTCTGGGGTTCCACGTAAACTTGTAGTTCCATAGATTATCATCACTCTCAGGTGCAACAAGACCACCTGTAAAGGATTCAAATAAAATCATTTTACCACCATTTTCTCTAATGCTGTCTATGACCTGCATGGCGCTCATATGATCGATACCTGGGTCAACACCAATTTCATTCATAAACACCAAATTATTAGTCTTAGCATCTTGATTTAGCGCTTGCATTTCTTTACTGACATAAGATGCGGTTACCATATGCTTTTTATAGGAAATACAATCTTTAGCAACTTCAATATGAAAGCGTGCTGGTAGCATAGACACCACAATATTAGCATTCTTTATAGCTTTGGTTCGTGATTCGGTGTTAAAGACATCTAAATGAATGACAGATACATTATCATGATTTCCAGCTAGTTTCTTTGCGTTTTCAATATTAAGATCTCCAATTGTAACTTTTAGATTTTCACTATTAGATTTATCTAATAAATATTTAATAAGATATGAGGACGATTTTCCTGCGCCGATGATTAAAATCTTTCGCATAATGGCTTTATATGACTAATTTTGTATAATACGAATGTAGTAAATTGAAATTCGATTTAAGATTTATAAAGCTAATTATTTATGAACAAAAAGTTATTGATTACAGCTGCAATTTTAGGAATTTTAGGTATTGTTTTAGGTGCTTTTGCAGCGCATAGTTTAGAGATGTTTTTAGATGTAAAAGCTATTAAATCTTTTGAAACTGGTGTCCGATACCAGATGTATCATGCCTTTTTCTTATTGATTTTAGGTGGTACATCCTTCATAAGTCAAAAAACAAAATCATATGTTCTTATTTTAGTGATTACTGGTGTGATATTCTTTTCTTTTTCAATCTATGGATTGGCCACCAATGCTCTGACTTCGTTTGATTTTAAAACGATTGCTTTTATTACACCAATTGGCGGATTATTGCTTATTCTGGCTTGGGCGATATTGTTAATTAATATCTTGAAAACTAAAGTTCATTAATGTTATTAAAACCATCTATTCTAAAATAAAGTTTTTATTTTTGCGAGATAACACAACACAAAAAATATGGTGAATTCAGACCAATCTACGAAAACGATTTCGTTAGAAAAGTATGGGATTAAAAACGCAAAAATTAACTACCAATTATCTCCTAATGAATTACAGTCTAAAGCCATTGAAAACGGGCAAGGTGTAGAAACCTCTAATGATACATTAGCTGTCAATACAGGTGAGTTTACTGGTCGTTCTCCTCAGGATCGTTTTATTGTAAAAGATGATATTACTAAAGACCGTATTTGGTGGGGTGATATTAATATTCCTTTTGAGAGTGATAAATTTCAAAAGCTTTATGACAAAGTGGTCGATTATTTGTCTGAAAAAGAAGTATATGTCAGAGACAGTTATGCTTGTGCTGATAATGATTACAGGTTAAACATTAGAGTTATCAATGAGTATCCTTGGAGTAACATGTTTGCTTATAACATGTTTTTACGCCCAACGGAAAACGAACTAGAAAATTTTGAACCAGAATGGACCGTAGTCAACGCTCCTGGCTTTATGGCAGATGCAAAAATTGATGGTACGCGCCAACATAATTTTGCTATTCTAGATTTTACAAGAAAAATTGCCCTAATAGGTGGGACAGGTTATACAGGAGAAATTAAAAAAGGAATTTTCTCAGCACTTAATTTTATTCTTCCAGTATTTAAAAACACACTACCAATGCACTGCAGCGCAAATGTAGGTAAAGATGGTGATACTGCAATTTTCTTTGGGCTATCCGGTACAGGAAAGACAACATTATCTACAGATCAAAATAGAAGTTTAATTGGTGATGATGAGCACGGTTGGACAAGCGAAAATTCAGTGTTTAATTTTGAAGGTGGTTGTTACGCAAAAGTGATTAATCTTTCTGCAACGCAAGAACCAGAAATTTATGGTGCTATTAAAAAAGGGGCTATACTCGAAAACGTCATTCTTGACGATAATAGAAATGTCGATTTTGCAGATACATCGATAACACAGAATACAAGAGTTAGCTACCCCATCTATCATATTGAAAATATAAAAAAACCGTCGGTTGGTAATAATCCAAAAAACATATTCTTCTTAACTGCGGATGCTTTTGGTGTATTGCCTCCAATTTCTAAGTTGACACCAAGTCAAGCTGCATATCACTTCATTTCAGGATATACTGCGAAAGTTGCAGGTACAGA
>CAJQQC010000012.1 GCA_905480385.1 uncultured Winogradskyella sp. | reverse complement strand
ATAGGAAGTCTTCAGCATATAATACCTATAGTTATAGCGATAATAATAACTATTTGGAGTATTAATTATTCAAGCAATAAATTAAATAAAGCGCAGCAGCAAAAATTCATACATTTTTTCGCTTGTTTTATTTCTTTATGTGTTATTTGTTTTCACTTATACAGAATTTGTTTTGATGGCTATAACTTTAAGACAGATTTACCTCTTTATTTATGTAGTTTAATGACTTTGCTAATTCCTATATTAACGTATTATCGTAAATATTGGATGTTCGAAGTCTTAGTTTTTTTGGTTATTGGAGGCACATTACAAGCTGTCATTACTCCAGATATTACGACTGGGTTTCCAAGCTTTGATTATTTTAGATATTGGATTGCACATCTAGGATTACTAATTATTATCTTTTATTTTATTTTTGTTTTTAAAATGAGACCAAAACTAAAAAGTGTTTTCAAATCTTTTTTTGCACTTCAGGTATATGTGTTATTTGTCATAGTTATAAATTATTTACTTAATGCAAATTATTCATACCTTAATGGTAAGCCAAAATCAGTATCGCTATTGGATTATTTTGGAGAATGGCCATATTATATTGTAGTATGTCAACTTATAGTAATTCCATTATTTTTAGTTATATATTTACCTTTTTATATCTCTAAAAGGAGAGCTTTACTTTGCAAATAGCTGACTCATATCTTTAAATGCTTTAAATTCTAAAGCATTGCCCGATGGATCTTTAAAAAACATAGTGGCTTGTTCACCCACAAGACCTTCAAACCTAATGTATGGTTCAATGATAAATTCAATTTGTTTTGATTTTATTAGCTCAGCGAAATTATGAAAGCTTGCCCATGGTAAAACAACACCAAAATGCGGAATTGGTACATTTTTTCCATCAACGGATTTTGTTGGTGCTTTGGTTAATTCTTCTTCCTTAAGGTGTATTACCAATTGATGACCAAAAAAGTTATAATCTACCCAATGGTTGCTACTTCGTCCTTCTTCAAAATTTAAAACATTGGTGTAAAAATTTCTACATAATGCCAAATCGTGTACAGGAATTGCTAGATGGAAAGGTGTTAAAGTACTCATTATTTTCTTCTGTTTCTTTTTTGAACACCAGCCTTTTCATCATAATTCTTTTTAGATTCGCTTATAAGTCCACTAAGTGTTTTAAACTCTTCTTTAGTAAGTTCACGATATTGTCCAATAGTCATATCGAGTTCTATATTCATAATGCGGACACGTTTTAGTGTTAGTACATCGTAATTGAGATAATCACACATACGGCGTATTTGCCTATTCAATCCCTGAGTTAAAATAATGCTGAATGTGAATTTACCTATCTTTTTGACTTTGCATTTTTTGGTGCGCTTTTCAAGTTCTTCAATATAGATACCTCCGGCCATACGTTCAATAAAGGTTTGAGAGATAGGCTTATCAACAGTAACTATATATTCTTTTTCATGATTATTACTGGCACGAAGAATTTTGTTAACAATATCACCGTCATCAGTCAACAGGATTAAACCTTCACTTGGCTTGTCCAAACGTCCAATTGGGAATATTCGTTTCGGATAATTGATGTAGTCAATAATATTATCTTTTTCAACACGTGTGTCAGTAGTACAAACAATACCAACAGGTTTATTAAAAGCTAAATAAGTAAAAGCTTCATTACGACCGCCAACTATTTCACCATCAACTTTTACAACATCACCCTCAGTAACCTTTGTTCCCATTTCAGGTACAATATCGTTAATAGTCACACGACCAGCATCGATTAAACGGTCACCTTCACGACGCGAGCAGTAGCCAGCTTCGCTGAGGTATTTATTGAGTCTTGTTAGGTTTTCTGACATGTAGCAAAAGTACGATAAAGAATGAGGTAATTATTCCTTAGAATTTTTTAACTCGTCTATTTTTAATTTTAAACCATCAATTTCATTTAGCAGTTTAGCTACGTTTTTGTCGGTTGAATATATTTGGTATGTCACCAAGATTACAATTCCTATTATTATAAATTTCTCCATATTTGTAATTTGTATTATTGATTTATAAACTCAATTATCTTAGGAGTTATTGACTTATCTTTTAGTCCATGACCAAAACCTTTAGTGGTTATTAATTTTGAGTTTTTATAGCGGTTAGCAAATAACAAAGCATCTTCATAAGGTATGATTTTATCCTTTTTATCGTGAATTATTAAACCTTTTACTTTAAAGTCTTTTGTAAAATTTGCGGCTGAGAAATAATCTACTGTCTGACCAAAACGCTCATTAACTATTGTATCTAGACCATTCGAGATACGTTTGTTGTAACCCATCATTAGTTTATATCTCGAAAACACACCTGTAAAATGTGCAGGAGCTCCTAGTATCAATAATTTTTTTATACTTGGTAAATCATGATTGTGTAAACAAAAAACACTGGCCATACCACCAACAGAATGTCCTATAAGAACCTCAGGTTTAAATTTTTGTATAACCACATTTATAAATTCAGAATATAAAATAGCATTAAATCTATTTCCGTCAGAATATCCGTGAGCAGGTGCATCTAGAGCTATAATATTATAGTCTTGTGATTTAAAATCTTCTAATAAATAATCCCAACGCGATGCATTACTCTCCCAACCATGTGCCAAAAGAATAGTTTTATTACGGCCAGCCCATCTGTAGGTTTTTATGTTTAAATTTTCATAAGTCAAAGTCTCTACAACTGCCGAATCTATGACGGCTTCTTGTTGGCTGATATAGCTACCTTTTCTTGGTGTTGCAAATAACTTCAAAGCTTTATTTGAAGCATACTTTGAAGAAATAAAACTCGTGGCATTGAGTGCATTTCCAATTGATTTTATAATAAAACTACTCATATTTATTGATCTTCTCTATTGACAGCATTTATTGAAAAAGCGGGTAAGCATATTGCTAAATACTCACAAGGCTCTGCAAATGGATTGGAATATTGTAAGCGTGTATTTTTCTCAACTTTTATAGACTGTCCAGCTTCTAAAATAATTATTTCACCTTCTATAATAAATTGTTTTTTGCCTTTAATGATAAAAGTGTATTCATCAAATTCAGGTATCTGAAAAGGTTCTGACCAACCTGCAGGTGCTATCATGTGGGCAATACTAACTTTAGAATTTCCATCTGTAGCATTTCCAAAATGTTCTTTAATAACTTTACCATCAGTTGTTGGCACAACGAATGGTGAGTCTTGAATTTTATATTTTTTTGAATTTGACATTTATTTATTTTAAAAATATTTTATAAAAAAATCTATTGAAATTGAATCAGGAATTTGGTCTCGATTAACTTTAGTACCAAAATCAAAATCTCTAAGTAATTCTAATTTACGAAATGCAAAGATAGATTTTAAGCTGTCAATGTAAACTTCAATATAATCCATTCCATTTTTTATTTCTGAAATGTTATATGTTGATTTTATATCAATAAAATAACTTTTAATTGAAATATTTCGGTCTGTTTGATAAGCTGGATTCTGAATGTGAACATAATTAATAGTTGCAGTGGAATCATGCGCATCATTAGGAAATACCTGAAGTAAGGGAGTACCAGTTTTAGTATATAGTCTGATTGGATTTATACCACCAATAAAACTATCATCTTCTTTGATGCTAATTAAGGAGTCGTTTGAGAAAATGGCTTTTAAGTCTTTGACTTGAGTAGAATCATTAATAAGCCCAATTTGATGCTTAGTAACTAAATATGAGTTATGTTTTTCAAGTTGTTCTTCACTTTTACAACCAAAAATGAAAACAATAAAAACAAAAAGAATAATTAATCGCATAAAATTTATTTAGCGAATCATCTTAGTTAAAATCCCTAAAACACTTCTAATGACAGTTGGGCTAGTCAATACTTTGAGTAAAGGGTTTTGCCTAGTAGATTTTCGTCTTGTTGAAGTTGTTTTACGTTTAGACTCTGCCTTTTTTAACGCTTCTTTTTCTGCAACAGCTTTAGCTTTAGCTTCTTCAGCTTCAGCAATTTTTATTTTTTCTGTTAGCATTTCATAAGCGCTTTCACGATCTATCTCTGTATTATATTTCTTCGCTAATTCAGAATCAGATAATAGTTTTCCTAATTCAGATTTTGTCAAAATATCCATACGACTCATTGGGGCACGCATCATGGTTGCTGCCAAAGGTGTTGGTTTACCTTTTTCGTCCAATGCAGACACTAAAGCTTCGCCTATTCCCAAAGAAGTTAAAATTTCTGCAGTGTCATAGTAATCAGTATCTGGATAATTTTGTGCCGTCAGTTTAATTGCTTTTCTATCTTTAGCTGTGAATGCTCTTAAAGCATGTTGCACTTTTAATCCTAATTGTCCTAAAACTTCTTCAGGAACATCGGTAGGGTTTTGTGTTACAAAATAAAGGCCAACACCTTTACTACGGATGAGTTTTACAATACTTTCAATCTGATTTAAAAGTGCATCAGAAGCTTCATTAAAAATTAAATGTGCTTCATCGATAAACATTATTAATTCTGGTCGACCGCTATCGCCTTGTTCAGGAAAAGTAGAATAAATCTCAGCCAATAGGCTTAACATAAATGTAGAAAATAATTTAGGCTTGTCTTGAATATCTGTAAGTCTGATGATATTAATATAGCCACGACCATTTTCGTCGATTCTTAATAAATCTTGAGTATCAAATGAGGTCTCACCAAAGAAAAGGTCTCCACCTTGTTGTTCTATTTCTATTAGTTTTCTTAGAATAGCACCAGTAGAAGCTGTTGAAATCCGACCGTAAGCTTCTTCAAATTCTTTTTTACCATCACCGGTAGCGTACTGAAGAATTTTCTTGAAATCTTTAATATCTAAAAGCGGCAATTTGTTATCATCACAATATTTAAAAATCACTGAAATAATACCAGCTTGTGTTTCAGTAACATTTAAAATTCTTGATATTAGTACTGGTCCAAATTCACTAATTGTGGCACGTAAACGAACACCATCTTGTTCAGACAATGTCATCACTTCTACTGGAAATTTCTTAGCGTCAAAAGGTAACCCTATTTTTGCATAACGCTCATCAATCTTTGGATGACCAGGACTTGCTTGTGCCAATCCGCTTAAGTCACCTTTAATATCCATAAGTAAAACAGGAACACCTTTTTCAGATAAATTTTCTGCTAAAACCTGAAGCGTCTTTGTTTTTCCTGTACCAGTAGCTCCAGCAATCAAACCATGTCTATTCATGGTCTTAAGAGGCACTTTAACAAAAGCATTTGTTATAGTTTCGCCTTCCAACATTGCAGCGCCTAGTGTAATTGAATCACCTTTAAATGTATTTCCGTCTGTTATATATTTATAGAAAGTGTCTTTATTCTCCATGAGCTCAAAATTTGTATAAAAATAGTGTAATTTTAGTCAAGTTTAAAAATCAATCTTATGTCTAAAAATCAAATATTTTCAAGCATAATATTATTTATAACATTGGTTTCTTGTAATAATTTAAATCAAGAAATAATTTTTCATAATTCTCATGAACCAACCAGGGTTAATGTACCTTTTAGTGATGCCGTAGAAACAGACGATTTATTATTCTTAACCGGGCAAATAGGAAAAAATCATTCACTTGGTAAATTGGTTGAAGGTGGCATTGAAGCTGAAACAAAACAAGTTATAAAAAATATCGAAGATGTATTAAATCATCACGATTTGTCATTAGATAATGTGGTTAAGTGTACTGTTATTTTAAATGATATAAATGATTTTAAGACTTTTAATTCAGTTTATATTAAGTATTTCACTAAAAATCCTGCGCGAACAACTTTTGCAGCTTCAGAATTAGCAGGCGGTGCAAGTATCGAAATTGATGTTATAGCTGCAAAATAACTTCTAAATCTAACTTTAATCTTCTAAGATTATAACTTATCTTTGACCGCTATGACAAGAAGAGAACAACAAAAGTTAATAGACAGAGGATTGTTATTACCATTGATGGAAGAGTTTTATACAATCCAAGGAGAAGGCTTTCATAAAGGTACGGCAGCATATTTTGTTCGTATTGGTGGCTGTGATGTTGGATGCCATTGGTGTGATGTCAAGGAAAGTTGGTTAGCAGAATTACACCCGCCTACAGAAACACAAAAGATTGTTGATAATGCGGTAAAATATAGCAGTACAATTGTAGTTACTGGAGGAGAACCTTTAATGTGGGATATGAATCCATTGACTGAACAACTAAAAGCTAAAGGTGTTCAAACACATATTGAAACATCTGGCGCATATGATTTAAGTGGTAATTGGGATTGGATTTGTCTATCACCCAAGAAAAATAAATTACCTACTAAGGAAGTTTTTGCTAAGGCACATGAGTTGAAATGTATAATCTATAACAAAGACGATTTTAAGTTTGCTGAAGAGCAGGCTGAACAAGTTAACGACCATTGCATTTTATATTTACAACCAGAATGGAGTAAGCGTGACAAGATGATGCCACAGATTGTAGATTATGTTATGGCAAACCCTAAATGGAAAGTGTCACTACAGACTCATAAATATTTAAATATACCTTAACAAAAAAGCCTTGATTTATCAAAGCTTTTTTGTTCCATAAATTATTTTGTAAAAGGTACAGCAACTCTAACTTTGTCCCATCCTATGTGTAAATGTACACCATCATCAGAAGGTTCGAAAGCCATAGAAAAAGCTTCTAAAGACTTATCACTCATTGTAACAGGTGCTTTTATGCTAGCGACAGTGTTTTCTTTTTTATAGCCAGAAGAACCCCAATTGTTTATGTCAGAGCTAACAATTACTTCCCATTCTTTTTCTCCAGGAATTGTAAATAAAGAGTAAGAGCCTGCTTTTATTTTAGTACCATTCAGATTCATATCCATATTCAAGATTAACTGTGTAGCTTCATTCGCTCCAGTTCTCCAAACCTTACCATAAGGAGCTAAATCTTCACCAATAGTTCTTCCTTTTAGTTGTGGTCTACTGTAATAAACTTTAGCAAGTTGTTTATTCCCTCTTCCAATAGAAGCAGCGTCCATAGGGCTTGTATCTAGGCCTCTAAATTTTTGAGCGTCAACATTAAAAGAAACGAGCATCATAAATGCAAATGCGATAGTTGTAAATAATCTTGTTGTTTTCATAATTAATTGATTTTATAATATTAGAATCTATGTTTCTTAAAATAAATTTTTGGGCTGTTAAATTATTTACTCAGTAAAAGGTATAGCAATTCTGATATTACCCCATCCAGCATGTAAATGTACACCATCATCAGATTTTTTAAAGGCCATAGAAAATGCTTCTAAAGATTTATTATTATTGCTAACAGGGACTGATAATCTAGCAACATCATTTTCTTCTTTGTAAAAATAACTTCCCCATACATTTAAATCTGTATTAATAATTGCTGTCCATTCTTTTTCACCTGGTATTAAATAAAACGTATATATACCAGCAGGTACTTTAGTGCCTCCTAATTTCATATCTACATAAAGTGTGAGCTCTGCTGCTTCATTTGCACCTGTTCTCCAAACTTTTCCTGCAGGAGCTAATTTTTCAATACTTCGATCTTTTAATTGTGGTCGTCCGTAATTTATTCTTATGAGTTTGTTAGATTCTTTCCATGACTGTGGAAAAGAAGTCGCGTCCATGGGGCTTTTGTCTAGTGGCTGAAACTCTTGAGCTTCGTTAGTTAATGATGCTAGTAGCATTAAAGTGAAAGCTATTGGTGTAAATAATTTTGAATTTTTCATAAATGTTTGTAAAGTTTTATGGGTTAAAGGTAGTTTGTATATAAAGGCCTCTGTAGTAAAGAATTATTAAAATTTACAAATTGATAGTCAAATATGATTATTAACACCGCTTTTGTTTTAAAAAAATTAATATTACTTAATAACTATTTCATTTTGTAAGCTATAATATATTTTATGTTTAATAAATGAAAGTTTAATATCATATTTGCTTCATAATAATATTTAAAATAAAACATTATGTGCGGTATTGTATGTGCCTTTGATATAAAACAAAAATCTGAAGTTCTAAGACCCCAAGTTTTAGAAATGGCAAAAAAAATAAGACATCGCGGTCCAGACTGGAGCGGAATTTATAGTGATGAAAAAGTTATAATTGCCCATGAGCGTCTAGCTATCGTAGACCCAGCTTCTGGGAAGCAGCCGTTATTTAGTGAAGATGGTAAATTAGTATTAGCAGCTAATGGTGAAATATATAACCATAGAGAGTTACGTTCAAAATTTCCTGATTATCTGTTTCAAACTGAAAGTGATTGTGAAGTAATCTTGGCATTGTATCAAGAAAAGGGTAATGATTTTGTAGATGATATGAATGGTATTTTTGGTTTTGCGATTTATGATGTAGAAAAAGATGAATATTTCATTGCTCGCGACCACGTGGGAATTATTCCTTTATATATGGGATGGGATAAAGATGGAACATTCTATGTTGCTTCAGAATTAAAAGCTTTAGAAGGTGTTTGTACAAAAATTGAATTATTTCCTCCAGGACATTACATGAGTAGTAGTGATGGTAAATTAGTCAAATGGTACAAGCGAGATTGGAATGAATATGAGGCCGTAAAAGAAAATGAAACTAGTATTACAGTGGTACGACAAGCTCTAGAGGATGCAGTGCATAGACAATTAATGAGTGATGTGCCTTATGGTGTTTTGTTGTCAGGAGGATTAGATTCTTCGGTAACATCAGCTATTGCAAAAAAATATTCAGAACGTCGTATTGAGACTGATGACAAAGAAAAAGCATGGTGGCCACAGTTACATAGTTTTTCAGTTGGATTAGATGGTTCTCCAGATTTGGTAGCCGCAAAGAAGGTTGCAGACTATATCGGTACAATACATCACGAAATTAAATTTACCATTCAAGAAGGTTTGGATGCAATTAAAGATGTGATTTATAATATTGAGACCTACGACATAACAACTATTCGCTCATCTACACCAATGTATTTAATGGCAAGAGTTATTAAGTCTATGGGTATTAAAATGGTACTTTCAGGAGAAGGTGCAGATGAAATTTTTGGTGGATATTTATATTTTCACAAAGCACCGAATGCCCGAGAGTTTCATGAAGAAACGGTTCGTAAATTAGATAAATTACACATGTACGATTGCTTGCGTGCTAACAAAAGTTTAATGGCTTGGGGTATTGAAGGACGAGTACCTTTTCTAGATAAAGAATTTATAGATGTTGCGATGCGTATTAATCCAAAGGATAAAATGATTAATGGGGAGCGTATGGAAAAATGGGTAATTCGTAAAGCCTTTGAAGATATGTTACCAGAAAGTGTTGCTTGGAGGCAAAAGGAACAATTTAGTGATGGTGTAGGCTATAGCTGGATAGATACTTTAAAAGATATTGTAGAGCAGGAAGTTACTGACAAGCAATTAGCAAATGCAAAGTTTAGATTCCCAATACAAACACCAACTAACAAAGAGGAATTTTATTACCGTTCTATTTTTGAACAACATTTCCCAAGTGATACAGCAGCTTTAAGTGTACCACAAGAGGCAAGTGTAGCATGTAGCACATCAACTGCATTAGAATGGGATGAAGCTTTTAAGAATATGAATGAACCTTCAGGACGAGCTATCGCAAATGTTCATGATGAGGCGTATTAATCCATAAAATTAGAAATCTACTATTACAAAATATCGTTTCTGAGAGTTTTTTCTTTTTTAATAAATTTTGAGAATAAAAAATAAACCTGAAATTTAATTTAACGCACTTTTAAGACGATTTAAGAGACTTTTTAGTAATTAACAAATGTTGATAATTATGAGGTTGTATCGATAAAAAGCTTTTAAAAGGCTTTATTTATTCTTATCTTTGATAGTACTCAAAAGAGACGCAAAAGCGTCTTTTTTTGTGACGCTAAATCAGACTAAAATTTAATTAATATAATTATGAGCGAAGAAAAAAAAGAAAGCTTTAACGAACACGGTTATTCTGCGGACAGTATACAAGCTTTAGAGGGTATGGAGCACGTACGTATGCGTCCTTCCATGTATATTGGAGATGTAGGTACACGTGGGTTACACCATTTGGTTTATGAAGTTGTAGATAATTCTATTGATGAGGCTTTAGCCGGTCACTGTGATAATATTACAGTGACTATAAATGAAGATAACTCTATTACAACAGAAGATGATGGTCGTGGTATTCCTGTGGGACTTCACAAAAAAGAAGGTGTCTCTGCACTAGAAGTTGTTATGACTAAAATTGGTGCTGGTGGTAAGTTCGATAAAGATTCCTATAAAGTTTCTGGTGGTTTACACGGTGTAGGTGTAAGTTGTGTTAATGCTTTATCTGAGCATTTAAAAGCAACAGTATTTAGAGATGGAAAAGTTTACGAACAAGAGTATGAGCGCGGTAAAGCTATGTATCCTGTGAAAAATACCGGAGATACCGATAAAAGAGGTACAACAGTTACATTTAAACCAGATTCTACAATATTTACACAGACTTTAGAGTACAATTATGATACACTAGCTAGTCGTATGCGTGAATTGGCATACCTTAACAAGGGTATTGTTGTTCATCTAGTGGACAAGCGCCATAAAAAAGAAGATGGTTCTTTTGAAGGTGAAACTTTTCATTCTGAAGAAGGACTATCAGAATTTGTGAGATTTTTAGATGGTAGCCGTGAACCTTTAATGAAAGATGTTATTGCTTTTGAAGGTGAAAAAAATGGTGTACCTGTTGAGGTTGCAATGATTTATAACACATCATATGCAGAAAATCTTCATTCATATGTAAATAATATAAATACACACGAAGGCGGTACACACCTTTCTGGTTTCCGACGTGGATTGACGCATACTTTAAAAAAGTATGCCGATGGTTCAGGTATGTTAGATAAGTTAAAGTTTGATATCGCTGGTGATGATTTCCGTGAAGGTTTAACTGCTATTGTGTCTGTAAAAGTACAGGAACCTCAATTTGAAGGTCAAACAAAAACTAAATTAGGTAATCGAGAAGTATCTGCCGCTGTAAGTCAGTCGGTTTCAGAAATGCTAACAGATTACTTAGAAGAAAATCCAGATGATGCTAAGATTATAGTGCAGAAAGTGATTTTGGCAGCGCAAGCGCGTCATGCGGCTCAAAAAGCACGTGAAATGGTTCAGCGTAAAACGGTTATGAGTATTGGAGGTTTACCTGGTAAATTATCAGATTGTTCTGAGCAAGACCCAGCGAAGTGTGAGGTATTCCTAGTTGAGGGAGATTCTGCAGGTGGTACTGCAAAGCAAGGCCGTGATAGAGCGTTTCAAGCGATTTTGCCATTAAGAGGTAAAATACTTAATGTAGAAAAAGCCATGCAACATAAGGTTTTTGAAAATGAAGAGATCAAAAATATTTTCACAGCACTTGGTGTAACTATTGGAACAGAAGAAGACCCGAGAGCTTTGAACTTATCAAAATTACGATACCATAAAGTTGTAATCATGTGTGATGCGGATATCGATGGTAGTCACATTGCAACATTAATTTTGACCTTCTTTTTTAGATATATGAAAGAGTTGGTAGAAAATGGACATATTTATATTGCAACACCACCATTATATTTAGTAAAAAAAGGTGCTAAAAAGCAATATGCATGGTCTGATCAAGAACGTGATGATATTGTTTCTACTTATGGTGATGGTGCAAAAATTCAACGTTACAAGGGTCTTGGTGAGATGAATGCTGAACAACTTTGGGATACAACTATGAACCCAGAATTTAGAACTATGCGCTTAGTACAGATTGAAAATGGAGTAGAAGCAGATCGTGTTTTTTCAATGTTGATGGGTGACGAAGTGCCACCACGCAGAGCATTTATTGAAAAAAATGCTATTTATGCCAATATCGATGCCTAAGTTTTATATTACAAAGAGCTACAGAGATGTAGCTCTTTTTTTTATTAATACTATGATATAAATCATTGGATTTAATGTGCAAACCCTTAATTTTGCATTCAAATTTTTAACAAAATAAAAATACTATAAATATGAAAGTAACAGTAGTTGGAGCAGGAGCAGTAGGTGCAAGTTGTGCAGAATATATCGCCATTAAAAACTTTGCTTCAGAAGTTGTTTTATTAGATATCAAAGAAGGTTATGCAGAAGGAAAAGCAATGGACCTCATGCAAACTGCGTCACTTAACGGTTTTGATACAAAAATAACAGGAAGTACAAGTGATTATTCAAAAACTGCTAATAGTGACATTTGTGTAATTACCTCTGGTATTCCTCGTAAACCCGGAATGACACGTGAAGAGTTAATCGGTATTAATGCTGGTATTGTAAAAACAGTATCTGCAAGTTTAGTTGAGCATTCACCTAACACAACTCTTATCGTTGTAAGTAATCCCATGGATACTATGACATATCTGGTGCACAAAACTACAGACTTACCAAAGCATAAAATTATTGGTATGGGTGGTGCACTAGATTCTGCAAGATTCAAGTATAGATTAGCCGAAGCTTTAGAAGCGCCAATTAGTGATGTAGACGGAATGGTAATAGGCGGTCATAGTGATAAAGGTATGGTACCACTTACATCTCATGCAACTCGAAATTCCATTAAAGTATCTGAATTTTTATCAGAAGAAAGATTAAATCAAGTTGCAGCAGATACTAAAGTTGGTGGTGCAACATTAACAGGTCTATTAGGAACTTCTGCTTGGTATGCACCAGGCGCAGCAGTATCTGGATTAGTTCAAGCCATAGCATGTGACCAAAAGAAAATCTACCCATGTTCTACATTATTAGATGGAGAATATGGTTTAAGTGATTTATGTATTGGGGTGCCGGTTGTATTAGGTAAAAACGGTATTGAAAAAATTGTTGATGTATCCTTAAGTGATGCTGAAAAAGAACACATGAAAACAAGTGCAGAAGGTGTGAAAAAGACTAATGGTCTTTTAGAATTATAAAAATAACTATTTATTAAGCTATTAGATTACTAATAGAGTTCTATTTTACATACATTATGAAAAATATTTTATTATTTATTGTAGCCGTGTTATTTTCTTTAACAACTATTGCACAAGAGAAGTTTACCGAAGGTGAGATAACTATGAAGCAAACAATGTCTTCATCTAACCAAGATGTCAATGTAATGTTATCAGAAATCGGAGAAATGATAACAACAACTTATGTAGACGGTACTAAGTCAAGAACTGAATCTTCAAACCCAATGACAGGAGATGTAATTGTTATTATTGACGGAGAATCTAATGAGTTATTACAGCTTATGGATATGCCGGGATTAGGAAAAAAATATACCTCACAAAAGGTTGAAGTTACCGAGGAAATGTTAAAAACTATTACAATAACTGAAGGAACTGAAACTAAAAATGTCCTTGGCTATGATTTGAAACAATATAAAATAAAAATTATTCAAGATGGTACAGAAATGACTATGGAAATGTTTATTACCGATAAAATTCAAGGAGTTAAAACACAGCAAACGGCTATGTTGGGTGACAAGGTAAATGGCTATCCTTTATATATGGTTATTACAATGAATCAGATGGGTGCAGAAATTGTTGTTAAATCAGAGGTAACAAAGATGGAAGCAAAAACTATTGACGACAATATGTTTAGTTTAACACCACCAGAAGCTTACGAGAAAATGTAATATATAAATCTTTATTTTATATATGTAAGGCCACTTTTTAGTGGTCTTTTTGCTTATATTTGGCGCATGCTAAAAAAATGGCACTTGTTTAGCTTTGTTTTAAGCCTGACTTTGTTAGGTGTTGTACAGCAGTACCAAAAACCTTCGCCCAATCAGGAGGTTGTAATTCAGTTTACTGACTCAAATTTTTATGAAGTTGATACTGAGGATTCTTTAGCCTCTATATCAAGCTTTCTTGAAGAAATTGGAGCAAAAAGTATTTCGATTACTTCAAAAGAAAATGGATTTTTTCACATTGCTTATCATAGTAAAAAAACTGTAAGTAATGTAAAACAAATTCTTTCGGATAAAGTTGAGATTGACTTTGATAACTCGTCAGAATCATCTGAGAAAAACGGAAAAAATTATAATCTAGATATTTTTCAGATTAAAAGTGGAAGTTCTACTTCATGGGATTTTGAAGGTCAGCAGATCAATACGCTCAACTTAAAGAGTGACCGTTCGTTTAATCCTGACGGATTTAAGTATCCTATTCTAGTTAAAAGTTCGGAAATCCATACTTATTTAAAAGTAGCATACAATGCTAGTCAATTAATAGTATTTGTATCAGATAATACGTCTCATAATATACCTGAAGTTAGAGCAGGACCACTAGCTTGAGAAAAATACATTCAGTTTAATTTATTGCTGAATTCTAGCCGAGAATTTTCATTTCTCAATTAAATTCAAATTTTTATTACAAATTAATTGTCGAAAAATGTCATCGACTTAAAACCAAAAACAATGCAAAATAAAGGATTAGTAAAGCTGTTTGCTGTACTATTTGGATTGGTAAGTATATACCAATTATCATTTACATTTAAGAACAGCCAACTAGAGAAAGAAGCTAAGCAATTTGCCCAGGCAAAGTATGACAGTAACGCAGAAGTCAATGCTGGCGAATTACGTTATTTAGACTCATTAAACAACCAAGAAGTTTACAATATTTTAGGTGTAAGTCAATTTACTTACACTGAGGTTAAAGATAATGCCATGAACTTAGGTCTTGACCTTAAAGGTGGTATTAATGCTATTATCGAAATTTCTGTAAAAGATATTTTGAAAGGACTTGCAAACAATAGTAAAGACCCAATTTTTAATCAAGCATTAGAGAATGCAGACGAATTACAAAAGGATTCTCAAGATTCATACCTAGAATCTTTTTACGCTGCTTTTGATGAAATTAAAGGCGAAACAAAATTAGCGTCACCAGATATTTTTGCCAATCGTACTTTAAGTGATGACATCACATTTAATATGTCTGATGACGAAGTAAAAAGTGTAATTACTAGAAAAGTAGACGAGTCTATTGTTTCAGCTTTCGAGGTATTACGTAATCGTATAGATGGTTTTGGAGTAACATCTCCAAATATTCAGCGTTTAGGAAATGGTGGTCGTATTTTAATCGAACTACCTGGAGCAAAAGATAAAAAACGTGTTGTAGATATTATTACAAAAACAGCACAGTTACAGTTTTGGGAAACCTATACAACCCAAGATTTAGCAGGTTATTTATTACAAGTTAATCAGCGATTAATTGAAGCTCAAAAAACAAATGATGCAACTTCTGAAGATACAACTGAAGAAGCTGATGCAGCAGGAGAATCAGATTCTACATCAAGTGTTATTGAAAACTTGACTGGTCAAATTGAAAATGACTCTACAGCAGTACAGGAAAATACAAATCCACTAGGTATCCAAGGTTTAGGTCAAGGTGGACCAGTAATTGGTTCGTTCTTAGCAAAAGATAAAGCTGAGGTTCTTAAAATATTAGAAGCTAATCGTGATTTATTACCTGCAGAACAGCGTTATACTCGTTTTGCTTGGGGCAAACCTGCAGATAAAGATTCTGAGTTTGTAGAATTATATGGACTTAAAAGTAACAGAGACAACGAACCAGAATTAAGTGGTGCTGTTATTACTGATGCTAGGCAAGATTACGATCAACTTAATCGTCCAGCTGTAAGTATGCAAATGAACGCAAAAGGTGCTAAAACATGGGAAGCTATGACTAAGGTAGCTTATGAGACTAGAGGTAATATTGCTATTGTTCTAGATAACATTGTATATTCTGCACCAGGTGTTAGTACTGGTCCAATTGCTGGAGGTAACTCACAGATTTCTGGTTCTTTTACCTTAGAGGAGGCAACTGATTTAGCAAATGTATTACGTGCAGGTAAGTTACCTGCATCTGCAGAGATAGTTCAAGCCGATGAGGTTGGACCATCTTTAGGTCAAGAAGCAATTGATTCTGGTATGATATCATTTGGATTAGCATTAGCTTTTGTTTTACTATGGATGATTTTTTATTACGGTAAAGCAGGTGGATTTGCAGATATCGCTTTATTGTTTAACATCATTTTAATCTTTGGTGTCTTATCTGGATTAGGAGCAGTATTGACATTACCTGGTATTGCAGGTATTGTATTAACAATCGGTATATCTGTTGATGCTAACGTACTTATTTTTGAGCGTATCCGAGAAGAGCTAGCCAAAGGCAAAGAACACAAATTGGCTATTAAAGATGGTTTTGCAAATGCATTATCTTCAATTTTAGATGCCAATATTACTACTGGATTGACGGCACTAATCTTATTTGTATTTGGTACTGGACCAATTAAAGGTTTCGCAACTACTTTAATCATTGGTATTTTAACTTCATTATTTACAGCCATATTTATTACAAGATTATTAATCGATTGGTATGTTGGTCGTGGTGGAAAGTTAGATTTCTCTACAGCATTAACTAAAGGATTCTTACAAAATGTAAATATCAATTTCTTAGGAAAACGTAAGATTGCTTATGTTATTTCTGGAATCTTAATCACAGCTGGTATTGCATCTCTATTCACAAATAGCTTAGACCAAGGTATTGATTTTGTTGGTGGTCGTACATACCAGGTGCGCTTTGCACAATCTGTAAGCACTGAAGAAGTGTCTAAGACTTTAAACGCCGCAGATGTTTTTGGTAGTGCTGAAGTAAAGACGATTGGTAATGATAACGAGTTAAAAATTTCAACAAAATATTTAGTAGAAGATAATTCTACAGAGGCTGATGAAAAAGTACAATCTACTTTATTTGAAGCGTTAAAACCATATTTACCAGATGGTATGACTTACCAAGAGTTTTTAGATGGTTCTGGTGATGCTAATGTTGGAAAGCGCTTATCTAGTAAAGTAAGTCCGACAATAGCCGATGATATTAAGAAATCTTCATTCTGGGCAATATTAGGGTCTCTAGTAGTAGTGTTCTTATACATCTTAATACGTTTTAAGAAATGGCAATTCTCATTAGGTGCAGTAGCAGCAGTTTTTCATGATGTATTAATTGTATTAGGTATTTTCTCAATCGCATGGAAATGGATGCCATTTAGCATGGAAATTGACCAAGCTTTTATCGCAGCAATATTAACAGTGATTGGTTACTCTCTAAATGATACCGTGGTTGTGTTTGATAGAATTAGAGAATATCTAAATGAACATTCTACATGGAATCTAGGTAAAACTATTAATGCTTCGGTTAACAGTACATTAAGTAGAACTTTAAATACGTCATTAACAACGTTAGTGGTATTATTAGCAATGTTCTTTTTAGGAGCAGATTCATTAAAAGGATTCTTATTTGCATTAATTGTTGGTGTTATTGTAGGTACATACTCTTCGGTGTTTATTGCAACACCAATTATGTACGATACTGCCAAAAAAGGTGATGCTGCAGAATCTTTAAAGAAGAAAGTAAAAGAAGATGAAGAAGAACCAGCTTAATCGTTTTCTAATCTTTA
>CAJQQC010000011.1 GCA_905480385.1 uncultured Winogradskyella sp. | reverse complement strand
GAATGTTGCAGAATGGGTTGCTGATGTTTACAGACCTATAGTTGATGATGAATTTAATGACTTTAACTACTACAGAGGAAACACTTATTATAAAAATGAAATTAATGACGACGGAAGTGTGAAGATTGTTCAAGAAACAGTATATGACACCCTAAGTAATGGTAAAATTGTTGCTAGAGCTCTACCTGGAGAAATATCTCAAAAACCAGTTGATGATCAAGAAACATATTTAAGAACTAATTTTGATAAAAGCGATAACAGAAACTTTAGAGATGGTGATCAAAAATCATCAAGATTTTATCGTGATAATTTTGAAGATGGTATTGAAGGAGAGTTTGATACTCGAAAAGTATATAACTCACCAAAGCATTCTATAGATAAAGATTCTGCTAGTGGAAATATGCTTAAAGAATATGATAAATCTTCAAGAAGAACATCACTAATTAATGATGAAGCTCGTGTATTCAAAGGAGGTTCATGGAAGGATAGAACTTACTGGATTGATCCTGCACAACGCAGATTCTTTCCTCAGGATATGGCTACAGATTATATCGGTTTTAGATGTGCTGTTTCTAGAGTTGGATCAAAATCTAAGTCTAACAAAAAGAAGCGTAACTAATTTAGTTACTTAAATTATAAATTAAAGTCCTAACAATTGTTAGGACTTTTTTATTTTTATAATATGAATTTGAAAACTTTATACAATATATTTTTGGGGAACCAGTCTATCTGTACAGATACACGTAAACTTAAAAAAAACGATATTTACTTTGCCCTTAAAGGTGAAAACTTTGATGGTAATAAATTTGCCAAAACTGCATTAGACAATGGTGCAAGTTATTGTATTATTGATGACACATCTATTAAAAGTTTATCTGATAAATTTATTTTAGTTAAAAATACTCTTGAAGCACTTCAAAAATTAGCAAATCACCATCGTAAACAATTGACTTATCCAATTATTGGATTAACAGGAAGTAATGGTAAGACAACTACTAAAGAATTAATTTATAATGTACTTTCTTCAAACTATAAAGTAAAAGCTACAAAAGGTAACCTTAATAACCATATAGGCGTACCATTGACATTATTAAGCTTTACAGAAGATTTGGATTTTGGGATTGTCGAAATAGGTGCAAATCACCAAAAAGAAATTGAATTTTTGTCTGCAATAGCAGAACCTGATTTTGGGCTTATTACTAATTTCGGAAAAGCACATCTTGAGGGTTTTGAAGGGATTGTTGGTGTGATTAAAGGAAAATCAGAACTATATGATTATTTAAAAGCGCATAAAAAAACTATTTTTATAAATAAAGATGACAAAACGCAAGTCAAACAAATAGGTAACTATAAAAAACTATCAACATTTGGTTCTGGTAGAGATAATAATTGTACTCTAACATTTATAAGCGCGAATCCATTTGTTTATCTTTCATATGAAGATGTTGTAATTAAAAGTCAATTAATAGGTAGTTACAACTACAGTAATATTGCTGTTGCAGCAGCTATCGGAAAGTATTTTAATGTATCAAAAAATGATATAAAACAGTCTATTGAAACTTACAAACCTGACAATAATCGGTCCGAAATAAAGCAGCTAAAGTCTAATGAAATTATAATGGATGCATACAATGCTAACCCAACAAGTATGTTAGCTGCTCTTAATAATTTTAAACAATTAGAGGTTAAAAATAAATTTCTATTTCTTGGAGACATGTTTGAACTTGGAAAGTCATCATCTAAGGAGCATCAGGCTATTGTTGACTTTACTGAAAGTCATTTTGATGAAAATATTTATCTGATTGGGGAAAACTTTTACGCAACTAGAACCAAAAAGAATACCCTCAAATTTTCATCATTTCAAGATTTAAACGAAGTACTCGAAAATAAATCTATCAAAGATGCTATGATACTAATTAAAGGTTCAAGAGGCATGGCATTGGAAAGAATACTAGATATTCTTTGAGCCTTTTTATTAATAATAATTTAAAAAATCCATTTCATATGAAATGGATTTTTTGTGGGTCATACTGGATTCGAACCAGTGACTTCTACCCTGTCAAGGTAACACTCTGAACCAACTGAGTTAATGACCCAAATTTAAAACCAAAAAAGTCTACATTTCTGTAGACTTCTGTGGGCGCGAAGGGATTCGAACCCCTGACCCCTTGGGTGTAAACCAAGTGCTCTGAACCAACTGAGCTACGCGCCCTATAATTGGTTTGCAAATATAGACTAGTTTTTAAAATCTCAAAAGAATTTCAACAAAAAAATTATAATATTTCAGCTACCACAAAAGTACTTCCTCCAATATAAATACAATCCTTCTGATTAGCATTAGATTTTGCTGCTAAATAAGCTTTTTCTACTGAATTATAAACTTTGTATTTATACTTATTGTCTTCAAAAACTCTAGCTAATTTCTCTGTATCGAGACCGCGTAACACATTGGGTTTACATAGGTAATAGTTAGCTGATTTAGGTAATATATCAATAATTTTCTCTAAATCCTTGTCACTGACAACACCAAACACAATATGAATATCTGCTAAACACTCATCCTTTAGCTGCCGCATAGTATAGGTTAACCCTTCTTTGTTATGAGCTGTATCGCATACAATTTTAGGATTTTCACCTAGTAGCTGCCATCTTCCTATTAAATTAGTATTCTTTACCACATTAAGAAGACCAGATTTCAATACCTTATTAGAGATGTTAAATCCAGATGCTTTAAGAACCTCAATAGATTTCATTACTGTTTTTATATTGTTGTCCTGATAAGACCCTTTTAAATCGCTATCTAAAACTTTATTAACGATTTGGTCAGCAAAATAAATTTTTGATTTTTGTTCCTTTGCTTTTTTATGAAATATTGCTTCTGTTTCATCATGTGTCTCGCCAATGACTACGGGTATATTCTGCTTAATAATACCTGCTTTTTCAAAAGCTATTTTTGGTAGTGTATTCCCTAAAAATTGAACATGGTCTAATCCAATATTTGTGATAACAGATAACTCAGGGATTATAATATTAGTAGAATCTAATCGACCACCGAGTCCAACTTCTATAATAGCAATATCAACTTTTTCTTTTGCGAAATATTCAAACGCTAAACCAACAGTCATTTCGAAAAAAGACAAAGAATTCTCTTCAAAGAAAGCTTTGTGCTTTTTTACAAATTCCATTATAAACTGTTTTGATATATCCTTACCATCAATTTTTATGCGCTCACGATAATCTTTTAAATGAGGAGAAGTATACAAACCAACTTTATAACCAGCTTCTTGTAAAACAGAAGCTAACATATGACTACAAGAGCCTTTTCCGTTTGTACCACCAACATGTATAGATTTGAAATTGTTCTCAGGATTCTTGAGATAATCTGCTAAAAGTAATGTGTTAGAAAGGTCTTTTTTATATGCAGATTTGCCCTGAGATTGATATATTGGCAATTGGTTAAATAACCAATTAACTGTCTTAAGATAATTCATTAATTATTGACCTAAAGCAAAATTAACACTAACGTAACCAATCTGTATATCTGGGGCATTTTGATTAGGAGTAAATTTAAACGACAATGCTGTTTTCTTAGCTGCTTCAAACAAACAGCTAGTTCCATTAGTCCCTTGAATTCCAGGCGTAGCTTTTACAACTTTACCATTTCTATTAACCCTTATTTCTACAACAACCAAACCTTCTTCGTTACAATCTTGCTCAAACTTGTTACTATATACCTTATCTCTTCCTCCTAAACCGAAATCTACACCATCTTTACCGGGGCCAGAATCCCCAAAAATACTTGTCGCATAAGGGTCACCATTTAGTTGCCCTTTATTTCCTGGCTTATTATCGTCTCCTTTTCCACCATAATCATTACCTTTTGAGTTTTTTACACCACCAATAAGATTATCTAGTTTCTTTTTCTTTTCTGCATCTTCTCTTTTCTTTATTTCTTCTGCTTCTCGTTTTATACGTTCAGCTCTTTCGGCTTCAGCTTTTGCTTTAGCCTCTGCAGTTTTCTTCTTTTTAATAGCTATAGCTTCTTCAGAATCTTGAGTTAAAACCTTTTCAGATTTTTCTAGTGTTTTATTATTTTCCGCCGGGTTTTTTTCAACCATTTGCGGTTCAGCTTGTATTGGTATATCAGCTTGTATTGGTTTGCTTAAAGGTCTATTTCCTTTACCTGTGTTATTAGTACCAAAATTAACATCAACACCATACTCTTCTGGTGGGTCAATATATTGTGGTCCCACAATAAAAATAAGGAGTACTAAGATTAACAATATTAAGGTTGTTATCTTTGCAGAATTTTTTTCGTGTTTAGTTTTTAGGTACTTCATGTCAACTTTGTGTTCAATATACAAACGGATAACTCAGCTGAAATATTATTGCTTTGCTTTGAACTTAATCAGTGGAGAGAAAGGTACAAAAACTAGTTTTCCATGTTGTATACCAGGTTTTAATTTAGATAGCATTTTGTATCACGAACAGCTTAATGTTCTAATCTACTGTATACAATAATAGCCTACACTAGTTGGATTTCACAGCTAATGTTGATTTTATCTTATTCCTGTTGGCGATATCCATAATAAAAACCACATGTTTTAAATCTACATCTTGATCAGACCTTATTGTAATTGTTGGAGAGTCTGAACCTCTAACTTTTTCTATAACTACTGCCTCTAATTGATTTTTTGGGACTTGTTTTAAGTCTACAAAATATTGTAAATCCTTATTCACACTAACCGATACATTTTTGGTTTGGGTAGTTTTACTACTTGATTTTGGTAATAATAAATCAATAGCTTCAGCTGAAACTAATGTAGACGCAATCATAAAAAATATCAGTAACAAGAAAACAATATCTGTCATTGACGACATATTAAATTCTGGTGTAACTTTATTTCTTCCGCGTAAATTCATACTAAATCGGTTCGTTTAAAAGATCTAAAAACTCTACCGAATTCGCTTCCATTTTATAAACCACTTTGTTAGTTTTTACTACCAAGTGATTGTAAGCTATATACGCTACAATACCAACGATTAATCCACCAACTGTTGTTGTCATCGCTGTATATAATCCATCTGCTAGTGTCTTAATATCTATTGAGCCACCAGAATTAGCAATTTCAAAAATTGATAAAATCATACCAATCACAGTTCCTAAAAATCCTATCATTGGTGCTGCTCCAGATATTGTTGCAAGTACACTTACATTTTTTTCTAAACCATAAATTTCTAAGCGACCTGCATTCTCGATTGCTGTATTAATATCATCAAGTGGTTTTCCTATTCTAGAAATACCTTTGCTAATTAATCTTGATACTGG
Organism: uncultured Winogradskyella sp.; assembly: GCA_905480385.1. GTDB lineage: Bacteria > Bacteroidota > Bacteroidia > Flavobacteriales > Flavobacteriaceae > Winogradskyella. Next base: position 4,430 of record CAJQQC010000011.1, on the reverse strand, counting down.
TGAATTGGCTGTTGCACAAAGGTTTTGAGCAGAGTCAATTTTTCCATCACTGACATAATCTCTAATTTTATTCATAAAATTAGAGTCTACTTTTGAAGCTTCTTTGATTGCAAAAATTCTTTCAAAATAAATATAAACTGCCACCACGAAGAGAAGTGCTAGAATAAGAATTATAATAATTCCTGCTGTTCCACCGGTTGTAATTAGCTCTATTATAGAGAGTGTTTTTTCTACTGACTCGTCTTCAACCAAAGGCTCTGTATCTTGTAAAATAGTGTTTAACATAGTAGATTTTTAGTTTCATTTGATTTGGTATATAACGTATAAAAATTAATAAACGTGTGTTTAGAATAAAGTTCTTGTAAACATAAAAGCAGCTGCTCCAGCAATAAAGCCAACTAAAGCTAACCAAGAAATCTTTTTTAGATACCAGAAAAAGTCAATTTTTTCCATACCCATAGCTACAACTCCAGCTGCAGACCCTATAATAAGCATACTTCCTCCTGTACCTGCTGAATAAGCTATAAAGTGCCATAATTGATCATCTAGTGCCTCTGTGAACATTCCTAAACTTGCAGCTACCAATGGAACATTATCAATAACTGCTGAACCTACTCCGAGTAATAACACTACTAAATCCGAAACAATAGTTCCGCTAGGTTCTGTACCTAATAGACCTATATTTTCCTTTAGTCCGTCAGCAAATCCGAATAAAATACCCAAAGATTCAAGTGCTGCCACTGCCATTAAAATACCTAAGAAGAATAAAATACTTGGCATTTCAATCCTAGATAAAGAACGGTGAACTGGACTATGATGATCCGACGACACACTCTCACCATGATCTACTTGTGATATTGAAAATCGAGAATTTGTATAAATTTCAGCAAAAATAGCAACGATTCCTAGCGAAAGCATCATACCTACATAAGGTGGTAAATGTGTTATAACTTTGAAAAAAGGTACAAATACAATTGCGCCTAATCCCAAAAATAACATTGTAGAACTGTATTTATTTGTAGGTTTATCATCATTGTCTTGCAGTTCTAAATCTCCTTTAAAGGGTTTTAAAAATGAAGCTAAAATAGTAGGTACTACCATGCAAATTACTGATGGTATAAATAAATATAAAAATAGCTTACCTGTCGATACCCTATCCCCAATCCAAAGCATAGTTGTTGTAACATCACCTATCGGCGACCATGCTCCACCAGCATTTGCTGCAATAATGATTAAACCCGCATACCAAATACGAATATCTCTGTCCTTAACAATTTTTTGAAGTATAGAAATTAAAACAATAGTTGCCGTTAAATTATCTATGATTGCAGATAAAACAAAAGCTAAAATCGAAAACAACCATAAAATTTTTCTTCTACTTCTAAACTTAACCGCAGATTTGATTGTAGAAAAACCATCGAAATAATCAATAATCTCAACAATGGTCATTGCACCCATTAAGAAAATTAGTATCTCAGCTGTTTTTCCCAAATGATGAAGCAAGGTTTCTTCCATCAAATGCATCTTTTCCTCGTGGCCTAACATGCCGAAGTTTTCCATTAAAGTATGCTTAGCAGAATCGAACCATTGCGGAAAAGCATCAATTCCTAATGAAATTAGTGCCCAACTTATTGCCATCATAACTAATGCAGGAATAAGCTTATCAATTTTTATAGTGTGTTCTAGGGTTATGGCTAAATAGCCAAATACAAATACTAATATTATAATAGTTTCCATAGGATCATATTAACTGTTTTAGTGCGATTTCAAAAGCTGTTGCACTGATTCCTGTTTTACTTTTATTATCTGAATATAAATTTTGTAGCGCTTTTTTTATAACATTTGATGTGTCTTCAAATATAGCATCGTCTGTCATTTGCACTTTTCGTTCCATGAAATACGCAAAGACTCTAGCCATACCACAGTTGGAAATAAAATCTGGTATTAAAGTTACTTTATTATCTGTATGTTCCATTATAGGTCCAAAGAAGATTTCTTTATCAGCAAAAGGGACATTAGCACCACAAGAAATGACTTCTAAACCTGTATCAATTAATTGATCTATCTGGTTTTGAGTGATTAAACGAGAAGCTGCACAAGGTGCAAAAACTTCGACCTGCAATGACCAAATGCGTTCATTCATTTCTTCAAAAGAAATGAGATTATCATTCCCTAAAGTATTACCGTTTTTGTTGAGATACATATCTTTGACTTCTTCAAATGTAAAGCCATCTTCGTTAATCAAACCACCAACACGATCAATAATCCCTACGATTTTTGCTCCCATCTGTGCTAAGTAAAAAGCTGCTGCTGCACCAACGTTGCCAAAACCTTGAACAATTGCACGCTTACCTTTTATACTTTCTTCATGAATATCATAAAAATGTTTGGCGGCTTCTGCAACACCGAAACCGGTAATCATATCAGCTACTGTATATTTTTTAGATACATCTGGCGAATATTTGTGGTTCTCTATAACCTTAATAACACCATGACGTAATTGTCCTATTCGATTTATTTTATCTGCTGCAGTAGGTTTAAAATGTCCTTCAAAAACACCTTCTTGTGGATGCCAAACACCACTATCCTCAGTTATTGGAATTACTTCATGAATCTCATCAACATTTAAATCTCCTCCTGTTCCGTAATAACTTTTAAGCAACGGAGATACAGCTGCGTACCAACGCTCTAAAACTCCTTTTTTACGAGGGTCGTTTGGGTTAAAGTTTATCCCTGATTTTGCACCTCCAATTGCTGGTCCAGATACAGTAAACTTAATTTCCATGGTCTTAGCTAAAGAAAGTACTTCGTTCATATCCAAACCTTCTCGCATACGTGTTCCGCCTCCAGCTGCACCGCCACGAAGAGAGTTAATTACTGTCCAACCTTCAGCTTCTGTTTCTGCATCATTCCAGTGAAAAACAATTTCTGGATGTTTATTTTCGTATTTGTTGAGTAAATTTTTGATTAAAGACATTAGTTAGTTTTAATAGTTAGCAAATATAAAAAACTCTAAAGGCTATGTATATAAATAAAATATTAAATTTATGGTTCGAGTATTCTTCCTGAAGAATGGTCTTTTCTTGCTCCTGTAACACTTTTTAGACAATTAATCTCATTTCTAACTTTAAGTACACCTAAAAGGCCAAAAATAAGAGCTTCTTTATACTCTATAATAACAGTATTTGGAATTATTATTTTAGAATTTGAAAGTCTTTTTATTCTTTCAATTAAGAATAAATTATAAGCACCACCACCAGTGATTAAAGTTTTTAAATTGTTTTGATACAAATATTTAGAAATCTGAATAGCAGCATGTTCGTTAATCGTTCTTAAAATATCTCTGACTTCTAGATTATAACTCTCAATAATTGGCAAAACAATTTCCTGAACCCATTCAAAACCCAATGATTTTGGTGGTTGAAGATTATAAAATGGAAGTTTATTCAATTCTTCTAAAAGTTGCTTATTTATTTTTCCGGATTTAGCGATCTCACCTTTATCATCATAATCAAGATCCAATTTCGCCACATAGTAGTTAAGAATAATATTTACTGGACATATATCAAAAGCGATTCGATCTCCATTCTCCTTGAATGAAATATTTGCAAAACCGCCAAGATTAATACAGTAATTGTATTTACTGAATAGTAACTCATCACCTATTGGAACCAATGGTGCTCCTTGCCCTCCAAGCTCAACGTCTTGAACTCTAAAATCACACACAACTTTATGTTTTAAAATTTTAGATATAACAGATTGATTACCAATTTGATAGGTGTAGCCCTTATCAGGATTATGAAGTGCAGTATGACCATGAGAAGCTATAAAATCTATAGCTTTAAGATTATTTTTATTTATAAATTCTAAAATCTGGTAGGCCAAATACTTTGAATAGTCATCATCAATTTGCTTTAATTCTACTTTAGAAAATTGAGTTAGAGTTTTTAGTTTTTGCTTCCACTTAAGAGAATATGGTATAGTTTCAAATTGGATGATTTTAAACTTCCATTGCTCTTTAAAAGAAAAATTTGAGCATAAAATGTCTATTCCATCCAAAGAAGTTCCGGACATAACAGAAACAATATTATAATTCTGTATTAACATATTAGTAAAAATAGTATTATCTGTTGAAAATAAAACAACAAACAGTTATCTTTGCATCGAATTTCTAAGAAATCAATAAAACTAATTTTATGGACTTTAACTTAACAGAAGAGCATATGATGATTCGCGATGCCGCTCGTGATTTTGCACAAACAGAATTACTTCCTGGTGTAATAGAACGAGACAATGCACAAACTTTCCCAGACGAATTGGTTTGTAAAATGGGAGAACTTGGGTTTATGGGCATTATGGTTGACCCTAAATACGGTGGAAGCGGAATGGATACACTGTCTTATGTTTTAATAATGGAAGAATTATCTAAG
>CAJQQC010000010.1 GCA_905480385.1 uncultured Winogradskyella sp. | reverse complement strand
AATTCTTTTTGTCAAGTATGAAATATGGCCAAATATTCTTTTGGAAGCAAAAAGAAGACAGATAAAATCGCTTCTGATTTCTGCAACATTTAGACCAAACCAATCGTATTTTAAATGGTATGGTGGTTTAATGCGAAAGGCACTATTCTCTTTTAACCATATTTTTACTCAAAATAAAAACTCTAAAACCCTTGTAGAGAATATTGGTTATGATTCTGTTTCTGTTTCTGGAGACACAAGATTTGATCGCGTAAATCAGCAACTTAAGGCAGATAATACCATATCTTTTATCGAAGCGTTTATTGACAATAAAACTACCGTAGTTTTTGGTAGTTCTTGGCCTGCAGATGATGCTCTTTTTATTCCTTTTATAAATTCAAATAAAACTACTGATACAAAATATATAATTGCGCCTCACAATATCAAACCAAGCTATATTGACACCATTACAAAAAGATTAAAAGCTAAAACAGTTTGTTTTTCTGATATGAAAGGTAAAAATCTTTCAGAGTTTAATGTCTTTATATTAGATACCATAGGTTATTTGGGACGTGTTTACAGTTATGCAGATATTGCCTATGTCGGCGGTGCAGCAGGAGCTACTGGACTTCATAATATTTTAGAGGCTGCCGTTTTTGGAATTCCAATAATTATTGGAAAGAATTACCAAAAATTTCCAGAAGCAAAAAGGCTTGTTAATTTAAATGGTGTAATTAGTGTTACCAATCAAAAAGAATTAAGCCTAATAATGAAATCTCTTATTGATTCTATAGACAATCGTAATCTTCAAGGAAAAATCAACGCACAATATGTCAAACAAAATAAAGGTGCTGTAAATAAAATACTAACAAATATTAGCACGACAACTAACTGATAAGATTTAATTAAACAACTAAAAATCTGAAGTTAATCTAGGCCTTTTTTTGTGTTGTATCATTAAAGATTAGCTCGCTTTTTACCATTATAGTTTTATGAGGTATCTTCTCTACAGATCCTAAATGGTTTAATAGTAACTCAGCTGAATTTTGACCTATCTCAAAGGCTTTTTGATCTATTACTGATATCTTTGGACTAGAAACATACTTAGCATCTTCATAGCCAAAACCAATAACAGAAATATCCTCAGGGATGCGTTTACCAACTAATTTAGACTTATTTAAAGCCATAATACCTGTTATGTGATCTATGGAAAGAATAGCATCTATTTCAGGATTTTTATTTAGGTAATTATAAATAAATGTTCTGGGATTTTTTTCTCTTCCTAGTTTTAAAATATTTGGACTTAAGCCAGATTCCCCGATCGCTTTATTGTAGCCATTGATACGGTACTTACCTACACTTAACTCTTCAATATTACTTATCAGAAGGATTTTTTTTCGGTGCTCTTCTTGGATTAAATATTTAGTAGCATCATAAACTGATTGAAAATCGTCTACAACAACCTTAGTACATTCTACGTCATTAATAACTCTATCAAACATTACTATAGGCGTATTTTTACCAACTCTATTAAAATGGTTAATACTATGCTTAGTTTGTGTTTCTCTTGCTACTGCAACAATAAAACCATCTACACTTCCTGTAGATAATAAATCAAAACTTCGTTGTTCTTTTTCTAAACTCTCATTAGATATGCAAACTGTCATATCGTAATTATGATTATCTAAAGTAGTTTCTATACCATGTACAACTTCTGCAAAAAAAGGATTCATTAGACTTGGCACAACGACACCTACAACCATTGTCTTACTAGACTTAAGTTGTTGTGCAATTCTGTTAGGTTTGTAATTAAGCTCTCTTGCAAGCTCATTGACTCTATTTTTTGTAGTCTCGCCAATTTCATTACTATCACTTAACGCTTTAGAAACTGTAGAGATAGAAACATTTAATAATTTTGCAAGTTCTTTTAGTGTAACCATTATTTTTTTTTACAAATATTTATATAACTGCTATTTTAATAGTTGATTTACAGCAATATCTACCGACTTGACAGGCAACTTGCATGTACCATCTACACATACATATATATATGTTTCTCCCTCATTAAATCTATTTTTCATTATAGGGACTTCACTTTCTCCTAATGCTCCAGCAATTAATATATTAGGTAAATAATATTTATTAAGTTCTTCTAATTTATCTAAAGCTTTTTCTCCAGATACTGCAACTTCGTAATAAGGGTTAGAGTAGTTTAGGTATAGATTTGACCAGTTTGAAAAACTTGATGGAGAACTTTCAATATTACCTATCATGTTACTTAGCATTTGCTTAGCAATATTTTTGTATTCCTCATTTGAATAAAAATGACTTAACTTAAAAAGACTTTGTGCTAGCATAGAATTTGAGGATGGAATAACATTATCTACAATCTCTACTTTTCTAGCAATTAGATTAGTTTCAGAATTTGGGGTAAAATAGAACATGCTGCTATTTTCATCAAAAAAATGAGTTATTGTATAATCTAAAATACGTCTTGATAATTTTAACCAATCTTCGTCTAATGTTACTTCATATAGACTAATATAAGCCGAAATTATACTTGCGTAGTCTTTAGAAAATCCTTCGATTGAAGTAATTCCATTCTTATAATTATGATAAAGGCCACCATCATTTCTTAATTGATTTTCTTTAATAAATTTAGCATTTTTAAGGGCCATATCTAGATAATCTTTATTACCAATCACTTTGTAAGCATCTAAATAAGCTCTTATCATTAGACCATTCCAAGAAGTTAATACTTTATCATCTGTTCTTGGTCGCTCTCTTTTTGCTCGCTCATCAAATAGCTTTTTCTTCCACAGACTTACTTTATCATCTAGATTTGAAATACTCAAACTATTAGAATTTGCAAACTCTTTATTTGTTTCAGTCTTAAATAAAACATAATAATCATTATTCTCCCATCTTCCAATAGCATTAATATTGTAATAAGATGAAAACAAGCTGTAATCGTCTTTTAATGTTTGTTTAAGTTCTTCTTTTGTCCATCTGTAAAAAACACCTTCTTCTAATGTATTCTTTTCTGTTTTACTATCTGCATCAATTGAAGAATAAAACGCGCCATTAGGTTCAGTTAGCTCTCTGTCAATAAACTCTAATGTTTCTATTACAATAGTTTTGTATAAATCATTTTTAGTGATTTGATATGCTTTTGAATATAGGCTTACCAATTGGGCATTATCATATAACATTTTTTCAAAATGCGGTATATGCCATTTCTTATCTGTAGAATACCTAGAAAATCCGCCACCTATTTGATCGTATATACCTCCATTTGACATTTTGGTCAGCGTATTGGTTACATAATTTTGAAGATTTTTATCATTGTATTGATGGCTATATCTAAGTAGAAAACTTAAATGGCTTGGCATGGGAAATTTTGGAGCTTTATTCTGTCCTCCGTATTCATTATCTAGTTCATTTTTCCACTTTTTAATATTAGCTTTTAAAACATCTTTACTAAAAACTACCTTATCAGTATTTAATGTTATTAAATCTGAATTTTTAACACCTTCGGTTAGTTGCTTAGCATATTCAGTAACTTTTTTTGGATCATTTTTATATAATGAAGACATTTCTATAAGCACTTTTTTCCACTGATTTTTGGTAAAATATGTACCTCCAAAAACTGGTCTACCATCTGGCAATGCAATACAATTTAGAGGCCAACCACCACTTCCTGTCATTAACTGAACAGCATTCATATAAATTTGATCTACATCAGGTCGTTCTTCTCGATCTACTTTGATGCTTACAAAGTTGTCGTTCATTAATTTAGCAATAGAATCATTTTCGAAACTTTCCTCTTCCATAACATGACACCAATGACAAGCTGAATATCCTACTGAGATTACAATAAGTTTATTTTCTTTTTTAGCTAATTCTAAACTTTCATTATTCCATCCCTTCCAATCAACTGGGTTGTATGCATGCTGAAGTAAGTAAGGACTTGTTTCATTAATTAGGTCATTAGCACCATCTTTTGTATCTGTAGTACTATCTACACAACTACAAATAAGTAATGAAGTTACCAAGTAATAAAACGGTCTTTTGAGCATGAGAATATTTATAATTCTAATTTTTTACAATCCATATAAAAATAGTAAAATAGTACACATAAAAAGAGGTCGTCTAAAAATGAATTTCAAGACGACCTCAATGTATTTTATTTAGTTAGAATTAGTTCTTAACCAATTTTATTGTTTTTACTGCATTACCAGAATAAAGCTTAGCCAAATAAAGACCAGTTTTAAGACCAGATGCATCAATAGTAGCTTGTTGGCTATTTGGATTTAAAATCTGAACTCTTTTTCCTAATATATCATAAACTTCTATACTATCTATAGTAGTATTTGCACCCTCAATATTCCAACTATCGTTTGTTGGGTTCGGAAAAACTTTTAAATCGTTGATTGAAAAATCATCTGCACCAAGTACTGTATTCTTATGGAAATAAAAATTTGTAAGATAAGTAGGCCCAAAAACAGCACCCTGAGCAACTATTTGAACTTGTTGTATATTATTTCTTGCTAAAGTAGGG
>CAJQQC010000009.1 GCA_905480385.1 uncultured Winogradskyella sp. | reverse complement strand
ATTATTTAAAATAGATTTGAAACGCTTTGATGAATTAAAAATAAGATCATGAAATGGTACAGAAGCTGTCTTTATTTCATTTTTTGTAAGCACAGGACTAAAAGCATCTAATAAAAGACTTTCTATCTCAGTCTCGTAAGTTTTGAATAAAGAGGTATCGCTAAATCCATCTATCAACAAAGAATTATCATTAGCAATTTTAAGTATACGCTTAGCGTTGGCAGCAATAAAATCGTTATCTGCATTAATCAATTTTTTAAACTGATTTAAGTACTTATTAAAGCTAACTTTAAGAATAAGAGGTGACTCTATATTGTCATTGATGTCCACACCGTAATTTTTATTTCATCTGCAAAGTTACAAATATTTAAAATAGTCGTTTTTTATAAGACTATCTTACAGATGGTTTGTTACTACAAGAAGGAAAATATTTTTTAATAAAACTCATAGTAAAACTAGCGCCTTTAGTCATAGTGATTTCTATATTTGACTTGTTATTGATTATCAATATTTTTTTAAATAAATACGATTTAAAACTTGGAAGCTTTTTGGTGAAAATAAAAAATGATCATAATCAGACCTCTACTTCAAAAATAGTTAAGTTATAAAAGGTCGTTTTAGACTTTTAAATAAAAAAAGCCTCTCATCTATGAGAAGCTTTTTTTTATGTTGTGCGGGAGAAGAGACTCGAACTCTCACACCTCGCGGCACTAGATCCTAAGTCTAGCGTGTCTACCAATTCCACCACTCCCGCAATTAACCAATTTGTTTAAATTGGGTTGCAAATATAAACAATGTTTTGAATAATCAAACGCATTTAAAACAATAAAAATCATTCCACTTTTCTTATTTTTGTTACTATTCAAAACCCATATTATGTCTAATATTCAATCTTACATAACCAACCACAAAGATCGATTTTTAAACGAACTCATTGAGCTTCTAAAAATACCATCAATAAGTGCAGATTCTGCATACAAAGATGATGTTTTAAAAACAGCAGATCTTATAAAAGATAGCTTAGTCAAGGCTGGTTGTGAGCACGTTGAAATTTGTCAAACTGATGGATACCCTATAGTCTATGGTGAAAAAATTATTGACCCTAATTTACCAACTGTATTAGTTTATGGCCATTATGATGTGCAGCCACCAGACCCATTAAATCTGTGGAATTCGCCACCTTTTGAGCCTGTTATAAAAAACACAAAATTACATCCTGAAGGTGCTATTTTTGCTCGTGGTGCATGTGATGATAAAGGGCAGATGTACATGCATGTAAAAGCAATGGAATTTATGACTAATGAAGGCGAATTACCATGCAATGTTAAGTTTATGATTGAAGGTGAGGAAGAAGTCGGTAGCGTTAATCTTGCACATTATGTAAAAGCAAATCGTGAAAAACTTAAAAATGATGTTATACTTATTTCTGATACAGGAATGATAGCTAAAGATGTCCCTTCTATAACAACAGGGTTGCGTGGTTTGAGTTATGTCGAAGTCAAAGTAACAGGGTCAAATAGAGATTTACATTCTGGATTGTATGGCGGTGCAGTAGCAAACCCTATTAATGTGTTGACTAAAATGATTGCTTCGCTTCACGACGAAAATAATCATATTACCATTCCTGGTTTTTACGATAAAGTAGAAAATCTATCAGATGCAGAACGCGCAGAAATGGCAAAAGCACCATTCTCATTAGAGGATTATAAAAAAGCCTTAGATATCGACGCTTTACATGGTGAAGAAGGTTACACTACTAACGAACGTAATTCTATAAGACCTACTTTAGATGTTAATGGTATTTGGGGTGGCTATACTGGCGAAGGGGCAAAAACCGTAATTGCGAGTAAAGCGTATGCAAAAATATCCATGCGTCTGGTACCTAATCAGGATTGGGAAGAAATTACAGATTTATTTAAATCTCATTTTGAGGGTATTGCACCAAAAGGAGTTACTGTAAAAGTAACACCGCATCATGGTGGTCAAGGTTATGTAACACCGATTGATAGTATTGGCTATAAAGCTGCTTCAAAAGCGTATGAGCAAACCTTTGGAAAAACACCAATACCACAACGTAGTGGTGGAAGTATCCCAATCGTAGCCTTGTTTGAACAAGAACTAAAAAGCAAAACCATTTTAATGGGATTTGGATTAGATAGTGATGCCATACACTCACCAAACGAACACTTTGGGATTTGGAACTATCTAAAAGGTATCGAGACTATTCCCTACTTTTATAAGCATTTCACACAAATGAAAAAATAGTTAATACTGAGTCAAACATATAAACTAGTATGGTCTAAATAATAAATAAACATCTATTTTTTTACAAATTTAAAAGTGGTTTCTCCCAAACTAGAAATTATATTTATAAAGTAAATACCCTTTGTAAACTCAGAAATATTTACTTGATTTCCATATTTACTTATTGATTGTCTTCTGATTACTTTTCCATTAATATCATAAAATTCTATATCTAATGTTTCTGAAATAGTTGTTTCGATATTTAAAATTGAAGCTACTGGATTGGGATAAATATTAAATTTCTTATATAATAACTCTTCAGTAGAGAGCACCTTAACAATATTAGCCTTAGTTGCTGTATAAGACGCTACAAGTTTTACCATTTCATGATAATAAGATAAATCTAAGGTTGCTAATTTATCATTTGAAGAATGATAGTATGGTGTCTGGTCATTAGTTTCCCAAGATTCACCAACCAACACGGCCCCATAGCCTTCATCCCAAAATGGTTTATGGTCGCTAAAAGGTGTACCAGGTTGCACAACAATAGGGCTTAAAGTTGGCGTATATATTGTTCTTAATGATAAAAAATCATCTCTAATTGCTTCAGAATTGGAAGCGCTATTTAAATCGATATCAAAATTATTGTCTCCAATAGCTTGATTTTGATAGCCCATCATATCCATGTTTACAACGCCTATAATATTATCACCATCAGCAGATGCCTCTTCGGCATAAAAATTGGAACCTCGCAAACCGATTTCCTCCTGATCCCATAAGGCATAAACAATTGTATTTTGTGTTTCGTATTGCGATAAAATTCTTGCTATTTCTAAGACTGCCGATGTTCCTGTAGCGTTATCATCGGCACAAAAAGCCGCCACAGAGTCATAATGCGCACAGATAAGATAAATATTATTTGGATTTACAGTACCTAACTGCGTAGCAACAATATTTCTTCCAATTCCTGCGCCAGCATTAAAAGACTGGTCATTTATAGTGATATTATTGAGCGCTTCAAAATGATCCTTAATATATTCTGCTGCTAAATCATTATTACTTTGGACTCGTGTAGTAATTGTAGCTATTGTTCCGTTTATAGAGGATGAGATTTCTCCAGAGAGCTCTGACACTTTTCGCTCTAAACTATCTAATCTAATGCTATTTACCACATCTTGAACAAACTGAGCATTGGCAAAAAACCCTATAAAAAGTAATACAGAAAATAATATGTAAGTTCTTTTCATTCTATTTCTATTTGGGGTTATTGAATATAAAGATAAGAATTAAGACCAGGACAATGAAAAAAGTTAATGAACGCGATCTATTAATAAAAACAGATAATGATGTAAATAATAAAGTTTACAATTATATTGATGATGAAAGAGAGGTCATTAACTACAAGCACAAAAAAGCTCGTGAATTAATGCAATTACAAGCAGATGTTTTTTTAAGAAACAGAAAGGTGCACTTTAATATTTAGTTATTACATTTAGTTAGAATTAAAATCCAATCATATGAAAAAACATCTATTTATACTTGGTTTAGCTTTAGTCACCTATAATTGCATTAGCGTTAAAGCAGATGTTGGCGATATCAACGTCATTGAATCTACGGTATATGAAACTGCAAAAACAGAAATTCTTAAAGTCATGAAAGACCAAGAGATCGCATGGAATAATGGTGATTTAGAAGGTTTTATGCAAGGTTATTGGAAGAGTGATTCTCTTAAGTTTTATGGCAGCAATGGCCTAACAAAAGGCTGGCAAAATACGTTAGATAATTACAAACGTGGCTATCCTTCAAAAGCAGAAACCGGAACTTTAAATTTTGTTATTAATGACATATCTAGAATTGAAAATAACAACTTTTGGGTAATGGGCGAATACCATTTAAAAAGAGAAGCTGGTGATGCTGATGGTGTTTTCATTATCATTTTTAAAATGATAAATGGGGAATGGAAGATTGTTGCGGATATGAGTTGTTAGACTAGTTAGATGGATTAGATTATTTAGACGCGTTAGATTTTAGACGCTTATAATGTGCTTCAAAATCTACTGGTTTGTAAACTACTTCTGTTGATACTGGATATTTTTTAAGTAAATGTTTAGGTCGTATTGGTCGTTTTTCAAAACCACCACCACAATTAGGACAAACCTCTTTTAGTTTGGCTACAAATCTGACCAAAATGTACACTCAAACGTGCATATCATAGCATCTTCGACATCAAATGGTAATGCTTTGTTACAGTTTTCGCAAGTTGGTCTTATTTGTAGCATTACAACTTCTTTACATACTTAGTGACTATTACTGTCAACGTTAGTCCAACTTTACCTTCAATATATTCTGAGTTATTTCTATCTAATCTGATATTCCTAACAGCTGTACCTTGCTTTGCAACCATACTAGAGCCTTTAACCTTTAGGTCTTTAATCAAAACCACAGAATCGCCAGTATCTAATACAACGCCATTAACATCTCTATGAATAATTTGATTCTCATCGACTTCTCCATCTCCAGCTGCTTTAGCTAATTCTAAAGTATCGTCTTCCATATACATCATCCCAAGCATGTCTTCTGCCCAAGATTGATTAACACGATTTAGCATTCGCCAAGCCATGATTTTAACTGCTTCATGTTCACTCCACATACTATCATTTAAACAACGCCAATGGTTGGCTTCAATTTTTTCTGAGTCTTCCATTTGCTCTATACAAGTATGACAAGCATAGATTACCATTACCTTTGCATTTGGCACATCGTAAACCGAAAGATTATCAGTGGCACCACATAATTCACATTGGTTATTACTTCGCTGTTTTAATTCTTTTTCTGATGACATAATTGAGATTAAAAATCAAAGATAATTTTATTAGACAAATGGTATAAATTAAAACCTTCTATCAGGATGGAAAGCATCAATATTCATCAATGTCTTCTTATCTTGAATAATTTCCGACACCATTTTTCCTGTAGCTGGTCCTAAACTCCAACCCATCATAGCATGACCTGTTGCTATTGTCAAGTTTTTACATTTAGATGATTTTCCTATATAAGGTAATCCGTCTGGAGAACATGGCCTAAGTCCACATTTTGCGTTATCCAAATATTTGAGCTTAATCTCAATATTTGGGTAATATTTTTTAGCCGCTTTTGCAATAGCATTAACTCTAATTGAATCTATATTATGGTTGATACCTACAATTTCCATAGTACCTGCAAGTCTGGTAAAACCATCCATTGGTGTCACTGCAACTTTTGCTTCACTTAATATAGATGGAATAGTAATTCCTGTAGGTTTATCGACATTTATAGAATAGCCTTTACCTGCTTGAAGCGAAATTTCAATTCCTAATTTTCTTGACAATTTTTGACTCCAACTTCCGGCTGCCATTACAAATTCATCAGCTTCTAATTTTTGTTTATTGGTTATAACTTTTGAAATTGAATGATTTGAAATTTCAATATCCAATACTTCTTCTTTTTCCAAAAAAGCGACGCCTTTTGATTTTAAAAACGTAATCACATCATTCATAAAATTATTTGGTGTCATATGTGCATCTGAATGAAAATACACAGCACCCTTTATATTTAAAGCCACATTAGGTTCTAACTTTTTGACTTCAGAAGACGAAAGATTTTCAACTTTTAAACCTTCTTTAATGGCGCGTTGACCAACTTTCCATTCTTCTTCTCCAACTTTATCAGACTGATAATACATCAACAATCCTTTTTGTTCATAATGAAAATCAAAATCACCTGAAGCTTTCATCTCTTTATAAAGCTCTCTACTTAAAACATTGAAGTCTATAAGTGCTGGAATAGCTTTTTCAACTTTTGAAGTTTTTGCCGATTTTTTGAAAGCCAATGCCCATTTCAAAAAGTCTAAATCTAATCTGGGTTTTACATAAAATGGACTTGTAGAATCAAACATCCATTTTAAACCTTTTGTAATAATTCCTGGTTGAGATAATGGTATAAAATGGCTTGGTGTAATATAACCAGCATTAACAAATGAAGCGCCAGAAGAAAAGTTAGACTTATCCACTACAGTGACTTTACATCCAGATTTATACAAATAATAGGCTGTACTCAAACCAATTATTCCACCACCAATTATAACTACACTTTTACTCATTTTTAAATTACTTGAAATCCAAATGCATAAGGATCATCTTCATCTATAGTAATGGTATTATACCCATAAATTTTTGCCCAACCTTGAATGCTTGGTATTATTGCCAACTTACCATCCAAATTTGTTTCTTCTTCTACACATCCGATAAATTTACTTCCAATAAAGCTTTCATGAACATAAGGTTCATTGACACCTAGCAGTCCTTTTGCATGTAATTGTGCTAATCTTGCTGATGTCCCTGTACCACATGGACTTCTATCAATAGCTTTATCGCCATAAAAAACGGCATTTCTTCCGGTTGAATTTTTATCAATCGGATTTCCGGTCCAAAGCATATGCGTAACATCTTTAATCGTTTTGTTCTCTGGATGAATAAACCAATTTGGATACTTAGTATTTATGCGTTCTCTAACCACCTGGGAATAGCTAATAATCTGACTCGCTGTAAAATTGTGGACGCCACTAAAGTTTTTTTGCGGATCAATAATAGCATAAAAATTTCCACCATAGGCAACATCAAAAACAATCTCACCAAGTTCTGGACAATAAATGGTTAAATCTGTACTTGCAAGATAACTCTTTACATTGGTTAACTTCACCCATTCCACTTTATCATCCTTCATTTTATAGTCAATCTCAACTAAACCTGCTGGCGCTTCCATTTTAATTTTACCAGGAGTTTTAGGTTGCACTAAACCTTCTTCAATTGCAATTGTGATGGTTCCTATTGTACCATGTCCACACATCGGAAGACAACCTGATGTTTCTATAAATAGGATTGAAAAATCATTTTCTGGATTGTGCGGTGGGTATAAGATTGAGCCACTCATCATATCATGACCGCGAGGCTCAAACATAAGTCCTTTACGTATCCAATCGAACTCTTTTAAAAAATGTTGGCGCTTCTGACTCATATTATTCCCTATGAGTTTCGGACCTCCACTTTTTATGACTCTAACTGGATTGCCACAGGTATGTGCATCAATGCAAACAAATTTTGTACTACTCATTTAATTTTTTCTCTATGTATCTATTTACACGTTTCTCCATGATTGAAAGCGTCACAGTGCCTTCGCCTAAAATTACTTCATGAAAATCACGAATATTAAATTTATCACCCAATTTTTTTTCGGATTTTTTGCGGAGTTCTCTGATTTTAATTTCTCCTATTTTATAGGATATGGCTTGTCCAGGCCATGAAATATAACGATCTGTTTCAGTGTTTACTTCATGTATTGATAAGGCGGTATTTTTAGACATATAATCAATCATTTGTTGTCTTGTCCAACCTTTTGAATGAACGCCAGTATCTACAACCAATCGGCAAGCACGCCACATTTCATAAGTTAACTGTCCGAATTTTTCATATGGTGTGGTATATATATTCATTTCATCCACTAAAAATTCAGAATATAATCCCCAACCTTCTCCATAAGCCGAGAGGTATAAATCACGTCTAAAACTTGGAATAGTTTCAGGTAATTCACTGTTTAATGAAATTTGTAAATGGTGTCCTGGCACAGCTTCATGTGCGGTTAAAGCTGGCATCGTATATAAAGTTCTACTATGCAGATTATACGTGTTTACCCAATAAGAACCTGAGGTTGTACTACTATTTGATCGTGAATATCTTCCTGCTGTATAATTTGGTGCAATTGCAGTAGGAACTGGCACTACGCCATAAGGTTTTCTTGGTAAAGTCTTGAAAAACCTTGGTAACTCTGCATCAATACGCTTTGCAATATCTCTTGCGTACATTAATAACTCGTTCGCAGATTTTGGATAAAACTGCTGGTCAGTCCGAAGGAAATTTATAAAATCCGAAAAGCTTCCTTTAAAACCTAAGTCATCAATAATAGTTAGCATTTCTGCTTTAATTCTAACCACTTCTTTTAACCCAATTTCATGTATATCATCCGCAGTATATTGTGTGCTTGTTGTAAAAAAATTGATCCTATTTTGATAAAATTCAGAACCATTTTTAATGCTTGATACCCCTAATTCTTTTCTCGTATTAGGAAAATATTCATCTTCAAAAAAACTTTTGATTTTTTTATATTGATTAACCGCATTTGTTTGGACACTAATTTTTGCAGCTGTAATTATAGAATCTTTTAACTCTTTTGAAAACGATTCTGGCAAATCAATAAATGGCTTATAAAAATCACTTGTTGTAATGTTAGACACAATATGCTTGTCATAGGTCTCTTCATAATTATTAAATACTTCTCGCGGCTGAGTCATCCCTTCACTTATTGCCGTTCTTAATATATCTAGGTTATAATCTACACGGATTTTTAAATTCTTTAGACGCTTAAAATAGGTCTTAACGTCATCCTTGTTTTTCAACTTAGCATTTCCCATTCTGCTTAAATTTAAATGAAAAGCAGACTCGTTAGTAATTGTATTCAAATAGGTTTTATATCTATTAGAGTCAATTTTATCTTGTAACACAAATAGTAATAATTCTTTTGATATTTTTTCAGATTCAGATAAACCTTCTTCAGAAATTTTTACCAATTCTTCCTTCAATTTTTTTGCAAAATCAGATTCTGCTTGGTACCATTTAATAGTGTTCTCTGCAGTTGTATATCGTTTAAAACCATATTCACGATCTGCTTCGTGTTTTTTGATAATAGCATTTAACTTGTCCGAATCTGAAAACTGTTGAAAAGATTGCAGTCCTAGAAATAAAATAACCAATAAAATTCTAAGTCTTTTCATAAATTATACCTTTTCACTGGTAAGTGTTCCATTTATCATTCTTGTAATTTCTAATGGATTTTCATTCTTTAACTCATTTGGCAATAAGTAATTTGGCCAATCTTGATAACTAAACGGTCTGACAAACCTCTTAATAGAATCTACACCAACTGCTGTAAAGCGACTATCTGTCGAAGCAGGATATGGACCTCCATGAAGCATTGATGTGCAAACTTCAACTCCAGTAGGAACACCATTAAAAATTATACGTCCAACTCTGTTCTGTAAAGCTTCTACGATTTTATAATAAGATGTAACTTCGTTTTCATCAGAAATTATTGTCCCTGTAAGCTGTCCCTCTAAGTTAGTTATAATTGATTCTAATTGTTCTACATTTTTACATTGAACTACTAAGGAAAATGGCCCGAATACTTCGTGATGTAATATTGGGTTATTTAAAAATGTATCACCTTCAACGGTAGCTACAAGTTGCTTTGCATAGTTAGGCTTTACATCATTATTATAACTAGCCAAAACTTCTATTCCTGATTGAGATAAAGCATTTGCTTTATTAGTATTATAAGCATCTGAAATGTTTGAATGCAACATACATGAAGGTTCAACTTCTATAATTTGTGCTGCTAAAGTATCAACAAAATTTGTTAGTCCTTCAGATTTTATACCAATTATTAGGCCTGGATTTGTGCAAAATTGTCCTGTTCCTAAAGTGATTGAACTGGCATAAGTTTTTGCAATAGCTTCAGCTCTATTTTTCAATGCTATTGGCAATAGAATAACTGGATTAATACTGCCCATTTCAGCAAAAACTGGGATAGGTTCATCGCGGTTTGCAGCTAAATCGTACAATGCTCTACCACCTCGAATACTTCCCGTAAAACCAACAGCTTTAACTTTTGGATGTTTGACTAATTCTTGCCCAACTTCAATACCACTACTATTTAGATTCGAAAATACGCCATTCGGCATTCCTGTTTTATTGGCTGCTTTAATAACAGCACTACTTACCATTTCACCAGTTGCTGCATGCATGGGATGAGATTTTACAATCACAGGACAACCAGCTGCTAATGCAGCAGCAGTATCTCCTCCTGCAGTCGAAAATGCAAAAGGAAAGTTTGAAGCACCAAAAACCACAACTGGTCCCAAAGCAACATTCATTTTACGTAAATCTACTTTTGGCATAGGCTTATGCTCAGGTTGAGCCGTGTCAATTGACGCATCTACCCAATTTCCATTTTCAATATGGTTTGCAAATGCTCTTAACTGCCCTAGAGTTCTTCCACGTTCTCCAATTGCTCGTCCATTTGGTAATCCACTTTCTGAGGAATATACCTCCAAAAGCTTATCTCCTAAAGCTTCAATTTCGTGAGCTATTGTTCTTAAAAATTCTGCTTTTCTTATCCCTGAAATTTTAGAATATGCTCTAAAAGCTTCGCTTGCTAAATCTGCAGCTTGATTAATCTCTTCTTTAGATGCTTCTGTTATTTCCCATTGATTATCTATGTTCAACAAAGGGTTAAATGTTTTGAAAGCTTTATTACCTTTTGCAGATAATTGATTTCCTATATAATTTTTACCTGTAATCATATTTATTTATTTCTTAAATGCCTTTTAAATTTAGTCATTTATCAGTTATTCTTTGACAATATTTTGAAATGAAAAAGCTCTTCTCAATACCATCTATAGAATTATGATAAACGTTTTAAAAAATCTATATTTTACCTTCTGTAAAAATAAAACTTACTCATTTTTTAATTTTTAAATAATTGCAAAATATTAACTTATCAAGTCCAGAACTTCAAGTCTTTCTTTTGCCAGAATATATCTAGCTCGGACATCGTCAATTTGCTGTTTAGTTAATTTCTTACCAAAGGTACGCAGACCTCCAGAAACATCACTATGATGAATTCCCATAGCAAGCTTAAGGTATTCCATAAGCAATGGCTGAGCATCCAGATAAGATAAGGTATTTAATGCCTGAGAAATTTTATTTGCTTCAGCCCATTCTCCATTTAAAACATACTCTTGCATAGTAATACTTGCTTTTGGAAAGATAGTTCCCACACCTGTAATCCCGCCACAAGCTCCAGCAAGACCTGCATGCACAGTAACTGTATCCACGCCTGCCAAAATTTTTAAATCTTTATTCTCTAGCATTAAAGTTTCAATAATTGAAACATCTACAGTCGATATTTTAAGAGCAACTACTTTAGGAAGAACAGCAAGTCTTATAAGAAGATCAGTAGAGAGCGGATGATACCCTGCCGCGTCAGGATTGTTGTAAGGCATAATTGTTACACCTACGTCATTTGCAGTTGCTTCAGAAAGTTCATAGTACTCATACATTTCTTTTTCAGAAGGAATCGCTTTGGTTTTTGGTGGCATAACCATGACTGTATCAACTCCGACTTTTGAAAGTCCTTCAATAATTTTGGCAAGTTCATACTTAGTTTCTGCTGAAGCTCCGCTGATTAAAGGAACGCTGTATTCTTTAGCAACCTCAGAAAGAGATTTAAGCAAGGAAAGACGCTGTTTAGTATTTAGGTAGCTATTCTCACCTAAAGTACCAGAACCAACAAGTCCACTCATTCTGCTACCACCTTTTCCTTGAGTTTTTAAAATTCCTGCGGCTTGTTTTTGTGTTGTATCAAAATCAATTTCAAGAGCGCTAGAATCTGACTCATTCAGCCAAGTAAATACCGCTGGCATAACGCCTTCCCATTTTAAATTCATTTTATAGATTTTATTTTTTATAAACTTATAATTTAATACGTTTTGATTTTAGTGATTTTTTATCCTTTATCAATACTATATTGTCCAATTATTTTTTAAA
>CAJQQC010000008.1 GCA_905480385.1 uncultured Winogradskyella sp. | reverse complement strand
CGTGTTGAAAAAATCACCAAGCACTTTGACAGTGTAGAGTTTTCTACTCAAAAAAGAGAATTCAAAACACAGACAGGTTATTATAAGAAAAAAAGAATTTCAGTAATTTCAACAGGTATTGGACCTGATAATATTGATATTGTACTCAATGAGCTTGATGCTCTGGTAAATATTGATTTAGAAACTCGAAAGCCAAAACAAAACCTGACTAGTTTAAATATTATTAGAATTGGAACTTCTGGTTCATTACAAAAAGATGTCCCGGTAGATTCCTTTCTAATAAGTACTCATGGACTAGACATTAATGGGATGCTCCACTTCTATCAAATCGAAGGTATTAGTAATCCAGAAATTGAAGATGCCTTTATAAAACACACCAATTGGGACAAAAATAAGTCACGACCTATAGTTATAAATAACAGTTTGTTTTTACAGCAATTTTTTGAGAGCAAATCTATCTATAAAGGCATGACAGGGACAGCTGGTGGATTTTACGGACCACAAGGACGTGTGCTTAGGCTTCCGCTTAAGGATTCAAATCTCAATACTAAACTAGATAATTTTAGTTATAAAGACTATAGAATTACAAATTTTGAAATGGAGACATCCGTGATTTATGGTCTTTCAAAATTATTAGGACACGAAGCATTATCTCTAAATGCTATTATTGCAAATAGATCAAACGGAACTTTTAGTAAAAATCCAAAAGAGATTGTTGATAAACTTATTGACTATGCTTTAGAACGCATTGTGAAGATTTAATAAGATGAATAAGGCTTTTAATATCATGTATGTTATTTCTATTTTTTTTTTGATAGGAACAATTATCAGAACGTTAATTTATTTAATAATAGGTTTACCACATGAACGCACTTTTAGAACTGAATTAATTGTTTTTTGGTCTGTTACTATTGTAATTATAATCTATCGAAATGTAGTTGCGAAATCGTTAAAAACTAATAAGTAAGTTTTGAAAAAAGTAAATATTGGCGGTGTACCAGAACATTTTAATCTAGCTTGGTATCTCACCCTTAAAAACGGAGAATACAAAGCTGAAGATATTAACCTGCGTTGGCACGATTATCACGGTGGAACCGGACAAATGTGTAAGGGACTACGTAATAGTGATATTGATTTAGCGGTAATACTTACCGAAGGTATTGTCAAGGATATTATTGATGGTAATCCATCTAGTATTGTTCAGACTTACACCCAATCACCTTTGATTTGGGGTATTCACGTTGCAGCAGAATCAAAGTTTAAAACTATAGATGATATAAAAGGTTCTCGCGCTGCAATTAGTCGATATGGCTCCGGTTCACACCTAATGGCATTTGTAAATGCTAAGAATAATGGTTGGGATTTGGAAAAGGATTTAAATTTTTCGGTAATAGAGAATTTAGATGGAGCTGTCGAAGGTCTCACAAATGGTAATGCTGACTATTTTATGTGGGAAAAATTTACAACCAAACCACTTGTAGATGATGGAATATTTAAGCGTATTAGTAATTGTCCATCACCATGGCCATGCTTTATGATTGCTGTTAGAGACGAGTTTTTAAGAAATAATGAAAAAGAAGTAAAAACCATTTTGAATATTATTAATGGGACAACTGCAGAGTTTAAAAATATTCCGAGTATAGATCGAACAATTGCTAATCGTTACGGTCAAGAATTAGAAGATGTACAGGAATGGCTATCAATAACCGAATGGTCGCAAGAACTCATAGATGAAGAAACTCTAAATAAAGTTCAAAATCAGTTGCTACAACTTAATATTATTCCTGAAAAATGGGCTTATAAAGATTTAGTTCATAAGATTTAGCATTGTGACGCAACCTTTTTCATAAACTGCATCTAACACAAATAACTAAGTTTATGAAGCCCTTATCATTTTCAGTAATGCTTGTCTTTTCTTTATGTTCGGTACTTTGTAGTACTGAGGAAGATACTCCGTCTGAACAGTTTTTTATTGAAAATAACAACCTTATTAGAATTGTCAATAATACAGACACATTTAATTTAAATGATGTTATTACTATTGAAACCGTAATAGATAACAATCAAACTACGGTAAATAACGAAGATATATTACTTTCAAATTTGTTTTATGATGATATTTTATACACTTCGTTTCTACAACACAATTTAGTTTTATATAAAGAAACTGGATTTGGAACACTATCACCAATTACAGTAACATTGGATGATATTGAAAACATTGAAGGTTTAACAGAAGTTAATGGCAATTTTATGCAAATAAGAAGCTACTATGACTCCAATACAAACACTTTCATAAGTGAATTCTCAATTACTTTAAAGGAATCTGGTACATTCTTTATATCTGATAATCGCTTTGGTTTAAATGATTATAGAGGGATTTTTATAACAGGTGGTGTTTTAGAGTTAGGGTTTGCTCAAATAAAATCAGCGATTCAGAATGCTAATGAAGATGGTGGTTATCGGTTCACAGTAAATTAAGTTATACACCAATCAATTTCATCTTTATCAAGAGACTTTAAAATGTCATTTGTTTTACTAAAATGTGCATTACCAAACCAATAACCTCGATTAGCGCTTAAAGGAGATGGATGCCCTGAAGTTAAAATGTGATGTTTATCTGGATTAATAAGTTTTACTTTCTTTTTAGCAAATCCACCCCAAAGTAAAAACACAACATCATCTTTTTGATTACTAATGCATTTAATAACTTCATCTGTAAAAGTTTCCCAACCTTTTTTTTGATGACTACCAGCTTCATGAGATCTAACTGTTAAGGTTGCATTCATCAATAAAACACCTTGGTCAGCCCAAGGCGATAAATTTCCATTTTTTGGATAAGCCATATTGATATCGGTTCCTAGTTCTTTAAAAATATTAATTAATGACGGTGGATGTGATATACCATCATTAACTGAGAAACACAAACCATTGGCTTGATTTGGTCCATGATAAGGGTCTTGACCTATGATAACCACTTTTAAATCATTGAATTTACAATGGTTAAAAGCATTAAAAATCTCTGAACTTATTGGATAACAAATATTTGAAGAATATTCATACTTAACAAACTCAACAAGACTTTGAAAATAAGGTTTTTCAAATTCTTCTGATAAATGATTTTTCCAACTAGAATCTATAGATACATTCATAGTGTAAATATAAAACTAACAATTTATAAAACCCTCTTAATGCATTAGGTGTAAAAGCCGAATTGCCTTAAATTTGCATTCTGATTTAAGAGATTAAATATTTTGAGCAAGAATAGGGTTATAAATATTCATCAAAAAACTTTAGATGATTTAGAGTTTAGTACCGTTCAATCGCAACTTAGTGAACATTGTATTACTAATTTGGGAAAAGAATCGGCACTAAAGGTTGTACCATTTTCTGAAATCGAAATAATTAAACGTGAACTTACTTATACAAATGAGTATCTATCGTCTTTTGATAATGATAATAGGATTCCTAATCATGGTTTTGAAGCTTTGACTAAAGAAATTAAGCTTCTTAATATAGAAAACACATATCTTGAAATACCTAGTTTACAAAAGATTGTAAGTACATCATTAACTGTAAATTCGATTTTAAAGTT
>CAJQQC010000007.1 GCA_905480385.1 uncultured Winogradskyella sp. | reverse complement strand
AACCTGAATAGATATATCCAAACAAATGGTCAGTGAAACCATACTCATAACCCAGTCCACCTACAATTACTGAAAGTGATATATTATTTGCCTCTTGACCATTTACCATAAAGGGCTCTTGTAAATTAGCAAAATACCCATCAATGCCAGCAAAAAGCTGAAGAGTGCTTAAATCAGTAAAATAGTATTTTAAATTTGACTTTGGAATACCAGCACTGAAAGACCAGTTTTGATTGACTCTCCTAAAATAGTTAATAAATGGTAAAGGAAATGGAATACCTGCAGTAGTGTTATAAGTAACACCAAAGACAAGACGATATGGTCGCTTGATATCTGCTTTTGTCCTATCATGTATCAAAAACACACCTCCATTTAAAAAAACATCATCCTTGGTAATAGTGCTATTTAATGTCGAAGCAATACGAGGATTAATCTTTAATCCAATACGCCAATATTCACTTGTTCTAAAGGTATATCCAATATTTAAGTCTATAATATTTAATGCACTTAGGGTAGATCTATCAAATGGATAGTTTTCTCTAAGGTTCAATAAAATTCTATTGTACTCTGCTCCAACTATTAAATAATTATCATTTTTAATTTTTATTGGATAATTAAACAGCGCTCTCAACCTTGTATATTGATCCTCAGACTTACTGCTAGGAATAAAAGAATACTCTAGTCTTGCTAAATCTGTAAGTTGAGCATTAATACTATTATAACTCAATCCCAAGAAAAATACCAAAATTAGCTTTTTGAGATAAAGTGATGGTATTTTTATATTCATTTATTTTTATCTATTATATGAATATCTCTTTGTGGAAAAGGTATACTTATATTATTTTTTTTGAATGCTTTATCTATAGCAAATCTTAAATCACTTTTTGGTATTGCAGAAATAAAACTATCATTTAAAGTAAAAACTAGTTTAAAGTTTAAAGAACTATCTCCAAAGTTTGTAAATAACACCAAAGGTTTTGGGTCGTCTAGTATAGATTCGTGATTATTAGCTACATTTATTAGAATTTTTTCGACTAATCTTATATCACTTCCATAAGCAACACCAACCTCTACATTTTCTCTAGTTACGGATCCATTTTGTGTCCAATTATAAAGAATATTTGTTAAATAAAGATGGTTGGGGATAATCAAAACTTTGTTGTCAATAGTTACTGCGCGCGTGGTTCTGAGCTTAATTTCTTCAATACGCCCAACTTTTCCGTCTAACTCTATAATATCACCCACTTGAACCGATTGGTCAATTAATATGAAAACTCCTGAAATAATATCTTGAAAAAAGGTTTGAAGCGCCAAACCAATACCAATGAGTAGAGCAGCAGATGCAGCAAAGATTGCTGTAACATTAACACCGACCGAATCTAGAGTTACTAAGAAAATAATAACATAAACCAACCATTTAAAATAACCAAACACTACCTGAAATTTACCTTTGTCATGTTCAGGAACTTTTCGTGTCAGTATGCGATAAATAACTTTTAAGACTATACTTGTTATAAATATTACTGTAATCAGAATTAATAATTCTAATACAGAAACACTAATTTCTTTTGTAAAATCAATACGCAAATTGAGAAATTGAGATAGTTTCTCCCATGCACTACTTTCGGTAATAGTTTCTCCTATGTTTTCTATATCTTGAGATACTAACACAATTAATATTTTAGCCATTTAAAAAGTTCTTTATAACTCGCTTTTTTTCCATACATCAATATACCAACACGGTAAATCTTTGCAGCAAACCAAACGGTAGATGTAAATGTACCAATCAGGATTATTAAACTAACAATCTGTTGCCAAATGGGTACTCCAAAAGGTATACGCATAAGCATGACAACAGGAGAAGTAAATGGTACAAAAGAAAATATCGTTGATACTGTTCCGTGTGGATCATCTATAACAGTAAATACACCAACATAAACCGCCAAAATTAATGGCATTAGAATTGGTAACATAAATTGTTGCGTATCCGTCTCATTATCTACAGCAGCACCTACAGCAGCATATAGTGAACTATATAGTAAATACCCACCAATAAAAAACAGTAAAAACGCTATAATTAAATTAGCCAGTGGTAAATTCTGAAAAGATTGTAATGCCAAAGTTATTTCATCTTGTAATACTGGATTATCCATTGCTTGTTGTACAACTTCTTGCTGCGGCGTTTGTACTGACATTAAATCTATATTAAAAACAATACTTAAAATTGTGCTTAATACCCCTAATAAAATGATCCAAATTGCAAATTGAGTAACGCCTGCCAATGAAGTCCCTATAATTTTACCCATCATAAGTTGAATAGGCTTTACAGATGAAATAATTACCTCTATAATTCGGCTAGTTTTCTCCTCAATAACACTTCGCATTATCATGTTACCATAAATAATAATAAACATGAAGAGTAAATATCCGGCAATACCTCCAAAAGCTAATTTTAAAATATTATCAATTTTCGAACTTTTTTGACCTTCAAAACTTTCTTGTGCTACACTAACATTAACCCTACTATTTTCAATCTGTTTAATATCTAACCCATTAGAAATCAGTTTTTCCTCCCTAAGTTTTCGTTCTATCTTATTTTCTAAACCAGACATAATTGTCAGTGATGGTGAGTCTTCAGAATAGAATCTGACAGATTTTGAAACAGTCTCTAAATCACCATTAGAAATGTAAAGTAATCCATATTGCTCCTTTTCCTTAACGAATGCTTTAGCTTCTCGAACTGTAGAATTTGAAATGTAATTGTATGTTGTATTACCCGTATTCTTAAAAGTCTCAGAGAATAGACCTGATTCGTCTAATATTGATATTGTTCGTTTTTTATCATTATTTAATTGAGATAAATAAGCAACAACGCTAATCAAAGCAATCATTATTAATGGACTTAAAAACGTCATAATAATAAACGATTTATTTTTGATTTTTGTGAGATACTCACGTTTTATTATAAGAGAAAGATGATTCATTCGCTTAATTATTATTTACTGTTTGAATAAAAATATCACTTGCTGAAGGAATGACTTCTACAAAGTGATGTACCTCAGCTTTTGATGTCAAGAATGATAATAATTGGTTAGGAGATGTTTCTGGTTTAATTTTTACATTTAGCTTAACATCGTCATACACATTTTTGAAGGTTGCTGGTGCAACTTCAAACTTGTTTTCAATTTCTTTGATGACAGCTTCTTTATTATTTGATTGTAAACCAACCTCAAATGTGTTAGATTTAAATTGACGCTTAATATCAATAAGGTTACCATCTAATACTTTATTCGATTTGTGAATCAATGCAATGTGATCACAAAGTTCTTCAACTGATTCCATTCGATGTGTCGAGAAAATTACGGTTGCACCATCTTCTCGAAGTTTAAGAATTTCATCTTTAATCAAATTTGCATTTATTGGATCAAACCCTGAAAAAGGTTCATCAAAAATCAATAATTTAGGTCTATGTAAAACTGTCACTATAAACTGAATCTTCTGAGCCTGGCCTTTACTTAACTCTTGAATTTTTTTATTCCACCAAGCTCCTATTTCAAACTTGTCAAACCAGTATTTTAATTGTGCTTTAGCATCGGACTTAGACATTCCTTTAAGTTGAGCCAAATACAATACTTGCTCACCAACTTTCATTGATTTATACAAACCACGTTCTTCTGGCAAATAGCCAATATCCTTAATGTGGTCAGAGTTTAACGCTTGTCCATCTAGCAAGACTTTACCTTCATCAGGCATTGTAATCTGGTTGATTATACGGATTAAAGTAGTTTTACCTGCGCCATTTGGACCAAGAAGCCCAAAAATACTTCCTTTGGGGACGGAAATAGATACATTATTAAGTGCTTTAAAATTTCCAAAATTTTTAGAAACTGAATCCGCTACCAACAATTCGCTCATATACTAGTTTGAATTTATCTTACAAACGTAAATATATATAAATGTAGGTCAGAATACTAAAAGTAATATCAACTATTACAAAATGGTCTAAAAAAACAAAACCCACCCTTATAAATATATAAGGATGGGAAAAAATTGCTATGAAAAAGAAAAATTATCGCCTGTTAGCACAAGCGATAATTCAAATATACTATTTTTTATGATATAGCCTTAAATTTTAAGAAAACATATCCTTTACTTTCTCAAAGAATGATTTGTCTGAACTTTCTGGTTTTGGCTGAAAATGCTCATCTTCTCGCATACTTTCAAAAAATTCTTTTTGTTTTTTGTTTAAAGTTTTTGGAGTCCAGACATTGACATGCACCAATAAATCTCCCTTTCCGTATCCATTAATACTTGGTATACCTTTACCTCTTAAGCGTAAAATCTTACCTGACTGAACTCCAGGTTCAATTTTAATACGCACTTTTCCAGAGACCGTATCTATTTCCATTGAAGAACCTAAAACAGCATCTGGTAAACTTACATACAAATCGTAATGTAAATTATCTCCTTCTCTTTTTAGAGTTTCGTGATCTTCTTCTTGTATAGCAACTAATAAATCACCTGCAATGCCATCTCCAGGAGCTGCGTTACCTTTTCCTGTGACTTTAAGTTGCATACCATCAACTACACCTGCCGGTATTTTTACACTTACAGTTTCCTCTTTAGCAACTAACCCTTGAGCATCTGCCTCAGATGGCTTTTTATTTATATTTTGTCCTGCTCCACCACAAGTTGGACAAGCACTTGCTGTTTGCATGCGTCCTAAAATGGTATTTGTAACTCTAGTAACTTGACCTTGACCATTACAAGTATTACATGTCTTGTATGTCACACCATCAGCCTGAACTTTACGCTTTACTTTTATTTTTTTCTCGACACCGTTTGCAATATCTTCCAGACTAAGTTTTACACGAATACGAAGATTACTTCCTTTTACAACACGACGTCCACCGCCGCCAAAACCTCCGAAACCGCCGCCAAAGCCACCTCCGAATATATCGCCGAACTGACTAAATATGTCATCCATATTCATACCGCCGCCGCCAAAGCCACCACTACCTTCAAAGGCCTGGTGACCAAATTGGTCATAACGCGATTTTTTATCAGCGTCACTTAAAACTTCGTAAGCCTCTGCTGCTTTTTTGAACTTTTCTTCAGCTTCCTTATTATCTGGGTTTTTATCAGGATGATATTTTAATGCCATCTTACGATAAGCTTTCTTTATCTCTGCTGCAGATGCACCTTTACTTATTCCTAATATGTCGTAATAATCTTCTTTCATGTTGTATTTCCGGGAATACGGGATTAATTTAATTATTGTCCAATAACTACTTTTGGAAAACGAATAACTTTATCGCCAAGTTTATACCCACGCTCTACAACATCGATAATCTTACCTTTTAAATCATCGCTTGGTGCAGGTATCTGCGTAATTGCTTCGTGGTCATCAGCATTAAATACATCGCCTTGATTGACTTCGATTTTTGCAAGACCTTTTTGCTCTAAAGTTGAAATTAGCTTGTTGTAAATAAGCAATACACCTTTACGTAATTCTTCAGCTTCTTTATCTTCCTCGATGTGCATTAAAGCTCTTTCAAAATCATCCAAAACAGGCAGCATTGAGACCATAACATCTTGACTTGCTGTTTTGAACAATTCAATACGCTCTTTAGTGGTTCGTTTTTTATAATTTTCAAACTCAGCAAATAGGCGCATAAACTTGTCTTTTTCTTTTGCTAAATCTTCCTGTAATTGCTCTTCTACAGTTAATATTTCTTCTTCAACAGTTTCTGTTTCAGTAGCTGTAATTTGAGGATCTTCTACTTCTTGGTTTTTATCTTTTTTGCCCATTATTTTAGACTAATTTTAAATCTTCTTTTTATAATTGGCAAAAGTACTGCCAATATTAAGAAAATGTCAAAATGTCACAGATATTTTTTCTTCTGTATAGAAAGAATAAAAAAAGCACCTGCTTTTCGGCAAGTGCTTCTCCTTTTTCATAGCAGTTTTTTCCTAATTATTAGTTAGGCATTACCACCGTATCAATTACGTGGATTACTCCATTATCTGCAGTCACGTCTGTCGCTACAATCTCACTATAATTATTTTTTTGATCTTTAATCCAAATTTTTCCGTCTTTTGACATTACAGTTAACACTTGTCCGTTAAGTCCTTTAACTTCAACCTTACCATTTCCTTTTTTTAATGATGCTACTACATCACTAGCCATTAATTTAGCTGGCACTACGTGATATGTTAATATGTTTGATAGAACTTCTTTATTTTTTGGCTCTAATAAACTTGCTAATGTCGCTTTATCAATCTTACCAAAAGCAGCGTTTGTCGGGGCAAATACTGTAAATGGTCCGTCACCTTGTAAAGCAGAAACTAAATCCGCAGCTTTTAAAGCAGCTACAAGTGTAGAGAAATCTTGATTACCTACTGCTACATCAACAATTGTTTTTTGTGCTGTTGCTGTTGTACTGATTGTTAATGCTGTTACCATGCTAAAAATGAATACTAATTTTTTCATAATGATTTTTTGTTTATTTTTTTTTAATTATCGTTAAACAAAATTATTATATTTCATTGCTAGAAAATGTTTAAAAATACCCAATTGGCAAATGTTTAACATTATTACATCCATGATTAATTGCTTAAGAGGCTAACACATATGCTTACCAACTAAAAATTAAAACCCTATGAAATTAGCTTACATTTGCAAAAACAAACTTAATGTCATTTAAAGATTTATATATCATTAAGCCTCTTTTAAGAGCTGTAGCAGATTCAGGTTATAATGAACCAACACTTATTCAGCAACGTTGCATCCCACCTATTATAGAAAAAAAAGACGTAATTGCATCAGCACAAACTGGCACTGGAAAAACAGCTGGTTTTGCTTTACCTATTCTACAATTATTATTTGATAAGCAAGATGCTCCCAAAAGAGGTAAAAAAGCACGTGCTTTAATTGTGAGTCCAACAAGAGAATTGGCTGTACAGATAAATGAGAACTTTAAAACTTACGCTAAATACACCAACTTACGCTCTGCTGTCTTATTTGGAGGAACTTCGATTGAACCACAAATTGACATCTTAAAAAAAGGTGTTGATATTTTAATAGCTACTCCAGGTCGTCTACTCGACTTGCATAAACAAGATTATGTCAATCTGGATTATATCGAAATATTTGTATTGGACGAAGCTGACTTAATGCTTGATATGGGCTTTATAGACGATGTCAAAAAGATTGAACGCCTTTGTCCTGAAACGAAACAAGTATTATTGTTTTCTGCAACTATACCTTTTAAAGTTGAACAATTAGCAAGCTCAATATTAAAAGACCCTCAACGTATTGATGTTACACCAAACAAATCTATAGCTAGTGACATTAGTCAAATTTTATATTACGTGCCAAAACGCAACAAAATTGAATTGTGCCTACATCTATTAAGAAATACCATAAAAGGAAATATTTTAATTTTTAGACGTACAAAATTTGGGGTTGATAAGCTTGAAAAAACATTACTTAAGAACAGTTATAAAGTTGATAGTATTCATGGTGACAAATCACAAACAGATCGTCAAACTGCACTTAACAAGTTTAAAAATGGTTATGTAAATATACTTATTGCTACAGATGTTGCAGCTCGTGGCATTGATATCAAAGAGCTTGATGCAGTAGTTAATTTCGATTTACCTAATGTTCCGGAAACCTATGTTCATCGCATAGGACGGACAGGTCGAGCAGGTAATATTGGCACAGCATACTCTTTATGCTCCGCAGACGAGAAAACGTATATTAAAAATATTCAATCATCAATCAGTGTTCAGATCCCGATTGAGGAAAACCACCCTTACCCTTTAGATCCAAAAGCAAAACCTATTGTTCACAAAAAACAAGGCAGTAAATACAAAAAAGGGCGCAAAGGTGCTGGTGCAAAAAAGAAAAAAAAGCGTTGGTATTAGATTATAATACAAATTTCCTTTTGTTATAACTCATCTAAAATTGTATTCGTTTGTTTAAGTAGGAATTTAAAAGAGGTGCTTTTAAACCTGTCACAACAATTAACAAGGGTTTTTTTGTATTTCAAAAAATGTATCTTTATTTCATGCTGAAAATACTTAATTTAATCATATGCTTCTTATTTATTTTAAAAAGTGACGCTCAAATCTCGATAAAAGATTCTGTGTCTAGGCTACCTATTTCCTATGCTTCAATTTCTTTTGGCAATGGTAATGGTATAGTTGCTGATGACAATGGTTTATTTATATTCACAGAAAGAATATATCCAGATATAGACTCTCTTTTTATATCAGCTCTAGGTTATAAAAAAATTGCTATTTCTTCTAAAAAATTATCATCTCAACTATTTTTGAAACAACAAGTAAGCGAGTTAGATGAAGTTTTTATTCGTGTCACACTTGACAAAGCAAAAAATAAA
The DNA here is from genome assembly GCA_905480385.1 of uncultured Winogradskyella sp. Taxonomy (GTDB): domain Bacteria; phylum Bacteroidota; class Bacteroidia; order Flavobacteriales; family Flavobacteriaceae; genus Winogradskyella. The sequence goes on along the minus strand of CAJQQC010000007.1, from coordinate 24,700 downwards.
AAATATAAAACCGAAAGTCTAAAACCCTACTTGGATGATGACTATTACAGATGTTGGCTTCCCACTATAGAATCTGAAATCGCTGTATTTTTCCCTAATGAAGATGACAAATTAAAACGAATATCTAAAGTAAAATTTCCTTTTGCTTTAGAATCAAAAGATTGGATAAACAGAAAACGCTCTAACAAAGAAAAGAAAAGCTTTTCTACCTTATTCAAGGTGAACATATACCTAAATAATAATGGTAAGCCAGGAAAAAATCTAAACACCAAAACAATTGTCTTTAAAGCTACAGAAAAAAATGGTGATTATTTTGAACTAGATATTGTAAGACAAAATATTTTAATGCCAGATAATGGCATATTTATATCACTACAAGTTTTGGGTTATACAGATAAAAACGGTAAGCTACTTCCTAATAAAAAATACAAAGAAATAAAGGGAAGAAATGGTATAATTAAAATACCCACTAATTTTAGACCACTTTTACCTTTTACGGATAAAATTGAAGGCCAAAGAACTTTTGTAAAACGAGTATTTATAAATGGTAATAATTGGCAAACTTTCAAGCAAGATAATGGCTTTAAGTCATCATTATTAAAAAAAGGACTTAATAATTATGGTATAGGTGTTGATTTACAAGTTTTTAAAGATTAATCCACAATCTCAAAATCAAAAAAAGTACCTGGATACGGCTCATCTCTTAGTGTAAAGTGCCACCATTCTTTGGCATAATTTCTAAAACCATATTTAGTCATTACGGCCTGTAATAACTGACGATTTTTCTTTTGTTTTTCAGATATACTAGGATAATCTACCCAAGATTGCTCTCCAAAAAAATCATAAGGACTTCCCATATCTAAAGGAATTCCTGTTTCTCTATGTGTTATTGTTAAGTCTACAGTACTACCACGACTATGTCCTGATTTACTGGCAATATAACCCTCTTTAAATAGGTGACGTTTGTTAACTTCCGGATAAAATTCTGATTTCTTTAAGGTATCATTAATTTGACGTGCCCAACGCACAAAATGATTGACTGCCCTTTGTGGTCGATAACCATCGTAAACCTTTAAACATAAATTTTGACGTTGTAAATCATCTTGAACTAATTTTAATTTCGCAGCAGAAGCTTTAGTGAGGTATAGCGTATTAGAGTTATAGCCTTCAATAGTATCACCCACAAAATTATAATCTGAGTAATATCTTAGCTCAACATTTAAATCGGGGATAGCCTTAGTTACTTTAATAAAATTATCAGGGATAGTATTTTTTTGCCGCATTGTCATAAAGACAAGAAAAACAAACAATAGAAATATGCTATTTTTGTAAAGCTTCATATTAGCTAAATTAGATAAAATTATTTATGAATTTATTTTCTAAAGAAAAACAAGAATTTCATTTACCAGATGCACATCTTATTTATATCCCGAATTCTTTTTCTATAACTGAAGCTAACCTTTATTTTAATAATCTATACAGAGACGTAGATTGGCAAGAAGACGACATTACTATTTTCGGAAAAACCTACAAACAACCTCGTCTAACCGCACTTTATGGTGAGAATAGTAAACCATATTCTTATTCTAGTATAACAATGTATCCAAAACCTTTTACTTCAGATATTATAGCTATCAAGGAAAGAGTTGAAAATCTATCAAAGGATTATTTTAATACTGTTTTATTAAATTTATACCGATATGGAAGTGATAGTAATGGTTGGCATGCTGATAACGAAAAAGAGTTGGGCAAACACTCTGTAATTGCCTCAGTTACTTTTGGAGAAGAACGTCCTTTTCATTTTAAACATCGTAGAATTAAGGAAGAAAGGCATAAACTTATGCTTCAGCATGGTAGTTTACTAATTATGAAGGGTGCTATGCAAGAGCATTGGCTTCATCAAATTGCAAAAACAAAAAAGAAAATTGGAGAGCGAATTAATCTGACCTTTAGGACTATAATTTAGTAATTACTAAATTTATTAAAAATAAAAAACCGAGATCCCTCAATCTCGGTTTTTCTAATTTGCTTTGATTTATGCTAGTAGATTCAGGGTCTCTAAAGCCAACAACATAAAGCAAATATTTAATTAATTAATCCATTGAACTAAAAACTAATTTAGTACCCTACAAATATAATAGTGTGTTTCAATTCTAACGATTAAAAACTATATTTATCGATGAAATACATTAAATTTTAACATTTATCCTTGAAAAACATTATTTTATCGATGAAATACACTGTATTTACTATAGATTAATACACCAATACAATTTTTTAAACATGAAACGTTAATAATTATGTAACTATATTTATAATATTAAAAAGTACATTTAAAAACATGAAATCCATATCATACATATTAGTCTTACTATTCTTAAGCTTTACTTCTGCTCAGGAAAAAACATATACCGAAACTGAGATTGAAATTTCGGAATTAGTTGATGGTAGTTTAATTATTCCAGAAACTGGTAATAAAATAGATTTAGTAATAATAATTGCTGGCTCTGGTCCTACAAATCGAAATGGTAATCAAAACTTTTTAAAAAGTAATAATCTTAAAAAATTAGCCGAGAGTTTGGCCGAAAATGATATCGCTTCTTTTAGATATGATAAACGCATTGTAAAACAAATTAAAACTGGTGAAGTAGACGTTAAGTCAATGCGCTTTGAAGATTTTGTATCTGACGCAAAAGATGTAATAACTTATTTTAAGGATAAAAATGAGTTTTCGAATATATATATACTCGGTCATAGTCAAGGGAGTTTAGTGGGACTACTTGCACTAGACAATAACGTAACTGGTTTTATATCAATTGCTGGTGCTGGACAAGATATTGGAGATGTTATTATTGATCAGATAAATAATACTGCAAGACAGTTTTTAGGAGACACTAAAAAAGTTGTGGCAATTTTAAAAACCGGTCAAACAACAAATAAATTTCCGCCTGAACTTGCAGCAATATTCAATATAGAAACCCAACCGTTTATGATATCGTGGATGGCTTATAATCCGAGTACAATTATTGGTGAATCTAAAACACCAACGTTAATTATTAATGGTACAAAAGATCTACAAGTTTCAGTTGAAGAAGCAAAACTCCTTGCAAAAGCAAACCCGAAAGCTGAATTGAAAATTATAGAAAACATGAACCATGTATTATTTACTATCGAAGGTGATAGGTTAGAAAACTCAAAATCATATGGTGAATCTTTTAGAAAAATTAATACTGAATTAATGGATTCTATTGTGAATTTTATAAAGAAGAAATAAATGCTTCTAAAATATCGTCAATTAAAAAAGCCGTTTCAATTGAAACGGCTTTTTTACTAACTAACCAACCAATCGTAATGAAAGCGTTTGTAGTATATCGGTAACCAGCCGATTATCGCATTAAACATTACACATATACAACATCAAATGGCGTGCCAAACTTTATTTTATAAATAAATATTTTTTAATGTAACAAAATAATCTATTTGTATACTAACAAAATATATTATATCTTTATGATATCATTTTAATATCATATTAAATGATTAACTAATTAAATCAAAAAAATTATGAAAGAAGAGAAAATCATCATTCCAGCTAACGGTTACCTTATGCTATTAGTATTCCTAATACTATTCTGTGGGAGTATAGCACTTATACCTATCTATCAAACTCCATGGCCTGCTTTTGGTATTTTAGCAGCTTTAATTATAGCTTTCGGGTTTTTAATGGTTCAACCAAACGGATCAAGAGTTCTGCTTTTATTCGGAAAGTATGTCGGTACCGTAAAAAAGAATGGCTATTACTGGGTAAACCCTTTTTATACAAAAAAGAAAATATCATTGCGCGCTAGTAACTTTGATAGTGAGCGTTTAAAAGTTAATGACAAATTAGGTAATCCTGTAATGATAAGTACCATATTAGTTTGGCGTGTAGAAAACACATATAAAGCCGCTTTTGATGTCGATAATTACGAAAACTTTGTTCGTGTACAAACCGATGCTGCTGTTCGTAAACTAGCTAGTATGTATCCTTATGATAATTTTGCAGATGAAGGACATGACGAGGACATTACATTACGTTCTAGTGTTAACGAGGTAAGTACAGCTCTAGAAAAAGAAATTGACGAGCGTTTGTCTATTGCAGGAATCGAAGTACTCGAAGCGCGAATAGGATACTTAGCTTATGCTCAAGAAATCGCTAATGCTATGCTTAAGCGTCAGCAAGCAACAGCAATAGTTGCAGCAAGACATAAAATTGTCGAAGGTGCTGTCAGCATGGTAGAAATGGCAATAGATGAACTCAATAAAAAAGATGTTGTAAACTTAGATGAAGAACGTAAAGCAGCTATGGTAAGTAACCTTATGGTTGTGTTATGTGGCGATAAAGATGCATCTCCAGTAGTAAACACAGGAACATTAAGCCATTAAAATGAATAAAAATCAAATATATAGCATTGCTATTGGTAGTGCAATGGGAACAAGTATTGGCACTACTATTGGCGCCGTAACTGTTAACATACCTTTGAGTTTGTTATTTGGCTCTTTAATTGGAACATTAATAGGCGTTGTATTAGCGCTAATAGTTTTTAAAGATGAAACAAAAAAAGATTAGTTATGAAAGAATATAAAGTTATACAACCCAAAACAGGATTTAGAAATCGATTTCAAAATTTTGAAGACATATTAAATCAGTATGCTCGTGAAGGTTGGCAAGTGAAATTTATTGGTCAAGGCTGGTCAAGTGTCGTACTAGAGCGCGATAAAAATAGATAATCATGAGAATCTTTAAAGAAGAACAACGCTTTACACAAACATGGCTTATCGTCATTATTGTTATAAGTCTTATTGTTCCGTTAGCAATCATTCTTAAAGAAATAGACAAGTTATCTACATCAGAAATTATCATTTCAATTGGTACAATTATTCTAGCATCGGGATTAATTTTCCTGTTTAAACTAACGACCAGAATAGACGAAAAAGGGATTCATTATAAGTTCTTTCCGTTTCACTTAAAATTCAAAACTGTTGTTTGGAATGATATTGAAAATGCTTATATAAGAACCTATGACGCAATTAGCGAGTATGGTGGTTGGGGAATAAGAGGTGGCGCTTTATGGTATAAAGCTAAAGGTAAAGCAATTAATATCTCTGGAAATATTGGTATCCAACTCGAATTAAAAGACGGAAAAAAACTGCTAATCGGTACAAATAAAAAAGAGCAAGCACAAGATGTACTATCAACTTATAAAACACAACATCATGGCTAAGAAAAAAGCATTTGCATTACGGATAAATGAAGACATACTAAAGTCTATAGAAAAGTGGGCTGCAGATGAATTCCGAAGCACTAATGGCCAGTTAGAGTGGATGTTAATGCAAACACTTAAAAATCACAAACGCCAACCCAAACAAAAAGATAAAAAGTGACTGTTAAAGCCACTTTTTTTGTATCTCTATTTTTGTATTTTGCAGTACTAACTATTAACTATATGGAAAACGCACCTTTATTTACAAATGACGCAATTGTATTTGGACTCCTAATGTTATCATTGGGATTTGTTTTTTACACAGAATCTATAAAAACTGGTTTTTGGTCTAAATTTTACAAAATAGTTCCTGGTTTATTTATGGCTTATATGGTTCCTGCAGTTTTAACTACAATGGGACTGATTGCGCCTGAGTGGGAATTTACTTCAGAAACAGGAGAAACTGTAAAGGACAGTTCCAATCTATATTATATGTCTAGTCGCTACTTATTACCTGCAGCACTTGTGCTAATGACCTTAAGTATAGATTTAAAAGGTGTTTTTAATTTAGGCTGGAAAGCTTTAGTTATGTTTTTCGCAGGTACAGTTGGTATTGTTATTGGTGGTCCAATTGCTTTACTTTTAATAGCGCAATTAAACCCAGATTTGATCGGAGTTACAGGACCAGATGCTATTTGGAGAGGTCTTTCAACATTAGCTGGAAGTTGGATTGGCGGTGGCGCCAACCAAACTGCAATGCTTGAAATTTATGGTTACAATCAAAAACTATATGGTGGTATGGTATTCGTAGATATTGTAGTCGCAAATATTTGGATGGCAATAATCCTTATTGGTATAGGCAAACGAAACCGCTTCAATAAATGGCTAAAAGCAGATACAACAGCTATTGAAGATTTAAAAGAAAAAGTGTCTACATTTTCTGAAAGTGTAAAACGAAACCCATCTCTAACTGATATTATGATTATTGCTGCACTAGCATTTGGCGCAGTAAGTATTGCACATTTATTTGCTGGTTATCTTGCTCCTTATTTTAGTGATGTTGTCAGCGAAATAGAAGATTCAACATCACGTAATGTTTTTACATTCCTAGGTTCTAAATTTTTCTGGATGATTAGTATCGCTACATTAATTGCTGTTGGCTTATCATTTACAAAAGCAAAAAACTATGAAGGCGCTGGAGCTAGCAAATTTGGAAGCGTCTTTATTTATATTCTAGTGGCTACGATTGGTATGAAAATGGATTTAAGCTTAATTTTTGATAACGGTTGGCTTATAATCATTGGCCTTATTTGGATGTCCATACACGCATTATTACTTATCGGTGTTGCAAAACTTATTAAAGCACCTTACTTTTTCTTAGCTGTAGGTAGCCAAGCCAATGTTGGTGGCGCTGCCTCTGCTCCTATAGTAGCTTCTGCTTTTCACCCATCATTGGCAACAGTTGGGGTTTTACTAGCAGTATTTGGTTATGCCGTCGGAACTATTGCAGCCATAGGTTGCACAATTTTAATGCAAATAGCTGCTGGTGCTTAGTTGTTTTTTTAATCTAAAATAAGATATTTGCCTTGCTAAAAATTATAACCAATGACTTCCTTTAAAAATCTAATATATACTGCTTTTATAATATCCTTATTTTTTTCATGCGAAAATGATAGTGACACAAATTTTATCTTAAAGGGTAATGTAAAGAATCTTAAAAAGGGAGTGCTTTACCTTCAAAAAGATGGTAAGTCTACAATTATAAATTTAGACTCTGTTGTCGTAAAAGGTGAACCAAATTTTGAACTGAAAGCAAATATTGAAGAGCCTGTTCTGTTATATCTAAAACTTCAAAAAAATGATGGTCAAGAGCATTATATCCCATTTTTTGCAGACAAAGGTATTACTGAAATAAATACCACATTGAAAGGCTTTAGCAGTGCTGCTAAAATAAAAGGTTCTAAACAGCAAGTTGTTTTAGAGGCCTATCAAGAGCTAATGACTGATTTTAAAAACAAAAATCTAGACCTTTTAAAAGCTAATTTCGAAGCCGTAAAGAGAAAAGATACCACTACCACAGATTCTCTTTATAAGCAGTCAGAACGTCTTTTAAGGTTAAAATATGCCTCTATAATAAACTATGCACTTAACAACAAGGATAGTGAAGTGGCACCATATTTGGCGCTTTACGAAATCCCAAATACAAGTGCAAAATATCTAGATAGCATATACAATAACCTCAAACCAGATATCAAAGCATCCTTTTATGGTAAAAAATTAGGAAAGGTATTATCTGACTTTAAAATAGCTCAGGATAGTATTAAGTGAGGCTTTTTGCTTAGGTTTTTACCGACTTGACTTTTGATTTTCAAAACACTAACTTCGTTTAACGCTTGATAAAAAACATTAAAACGATTTTTATCAATGGAACATTAAACGAAACTCTGAAATTTCATAAATAAAAAAACTCCTAACATTTAAGATGGAGTTTTTATTTTTTAAAAGAGCCGATGGAGGGACTCGAACCCACGACCTGCTGATTACAAATCAGCTGCTCTAGCCAGCTGAGCTACATCGGCAAAGCTAGGTCCAAATTTAAATGAGTTATTCAAATTTGCGAACCTTTACTTATTTTAATTTATTGATTTTTTCAATCAGCTCACGACCTTTGTCTTCAAGCTCTGTATTAATAGCTTTAAAGTGTGCTTTTTTGTTTTCTGCACTTCTATCGTTAACCTTAGTTATCAAGGTGTCAAATGTCACGATAGCCTCATCAATAATTGCGTCACTTTCTTTGGTTGGCTTTTCTGCATTTGCAAGTTCCCAAACGTAAACTGCTTCGATAATATCTCCTAATACGTAGTTGATGTCTTTCTTTAAATCTCTTTTATTTGCCATAATATTTTATTTGTGCGACAAAAGTAATAAATCCCAGTAATCTTTAATTGATTTTTATGAATAAGATGCGGTTAAACGTAGACTTCTAAAAGTTCTGCATTTTCACTTTGAAGCGTATAGTTTTTAATCGCAGCAGGTAGTAAAAGTGTTTCACCTTTGCTAATAGATTCTACTTTAGATTCTGTAGTGATTTTTACAAAACCTTCTGTGCATATGTAAATCACAAAAGAGTCCAAAGTATTCTGCTTTTGAACCTCAGAATCTAAATGAATATAATTGGTAGTGAAGTATTGGCAACACACCATTTTATTAGAAAAATTTTTAGAAGTCTCGTATTTGACTCTAAAGTCGTCTTTCATGTTAAAGTCAATAGCATTGATAGCTAAATCATTATGCAACTCTCGCTCATTACCTTGGTCATCTACTCTATCCCAATCATAAACACGATAAGTAATGTCGCTCGTTTGCTGAATCTCGACAAGCATAACGCCTGCTCCAATAGCATGCACACGACCAACCTCGATAAAATAGGTATCCCCTTTTTTTACCTTATCTAAATTTAAAATGTCAGTAAGTGTTTTATCTTCTAAATGTTGAAGATATTTTTCTGGAGTGACTTCTTGATTGAAACCAACAATTAAATTGGAGTCTTCATCAGCTTGCATAATATGCCACATTTCGGTTTTACCAAAAGAATTATGACGCTCTGCTGCTAACTTATCATTTGGATGTAGCTGAATACTTAAATCTTGCTTTGCATCAATAAATTTTATAAGTAAAGGAAACTTGTTACCAAATACTTGATAGTTTTTACTTCCTATTAAATCAGATTTAAAAATTTCTAGAAGTTCTTTGAGTGAGTATCCTTTTAATTCGCCATTAGAAACTATTGAAGTATCACCTTCTACATCACTGATTTCCCAACTTTCTCCAGCAGTTCTAGAAACTGTATTTTTTTTAAGATATTTTGAAAGTTTTTCGCCTCCCCAAATTTTATCTTTAAGGATAGGATTAAACTTTATAGGATATAGATTTTGTTGCATTTTAATCTCCAGAATATTTCACAAAGTTACGAGGTGTTTCGTAAAGTGTGATTTCCAAATCAAATTTAGTATCTAATTTTACTTTCAACTTGTTGTAAATAACTACAGCAATATTTTCGGCTGTTGGATTTAAATCCTGAAATTCCGGTACTTCAAGGTTAAGATTCTTATGATCTAATGCATCTTCAACTTCAGACTTGATTAAATCTTTTAAAATCTTAACATCAATAACAAAACCAGTTTCTGGGTCAATCTCTCCTGTTACACTTGCTATAAGCTCGTAATTATGACCATGAAAGTTTGGGTTATTACACTTACCAAATATTAGATCATTCTTTTCAAAACTCCAATCTTTTCGATATAATCTATGTGCAGCATTAAAATGTGCACGTCTGCATACAGTTACTTTCATTAGGCTATGTTTATGTGTTCGTAGAACTTTTCAAATATGATTTTAAACCAAGCAGTATAGAGCTGAGGATTATCATCGATATCTTGTTTAACATCCTCTAAAGGCATCCATTTCCAGTCTGCGACTTCGTCTGGGTTTATAATCGGAGCATCTTCATAACTACCAACCATAATATGATCTAACTCATGTTCGGTTAATCCATTATCAAAAGGCGCTTTGTAAATGAAGGATATTGTTTCTTTTAATGGTGTCACAAAACCCATTTCTTCTTGTAATCGTCTTATTCCTGCCTGTAAATTACTCTCACCATCACGTTGATGACTACAGCATGTGTTGGTCCATAGTCCTGGTGAATGGTATTTGTGTAAGGCGCGTTGCTGTAACATTAACTCGTTTTTGTTATTGAACACAAAAACCGAAAATGCACGATGCAATACCGCTTTTTCGTGAGCTTCTAATTTTGGCATTAAACCTATTTGTTCATCATACTCATTAACTAATATGACTTGTTCTTCATTCATAAAACAAATTTACAATCAATTGTTAAAAAAAGCTTTAAGGATATCATAAAAAATAGCTAACTAAAAATAAACAGATATTTGCTATTAAAACTATATTTTTGCACTCCTATAAAACTACATATGAGCTTTATTTCAGAACTAAACAGAAGACGTACCTTTGGAATTATCTCGCATCCTGATGCAGGTAAAACTACACTTACCGAAAAGCTTTTGCTTTTTGGTGGTGCTATACAAGAAGCTGGTGCAGTAAAAAGTAATAAAATTAAAAAAGGTGCTACAAGTGATTTCATGGAAATTGAGCGTCAACGTGGTATATCGGTTGCAACTTCTGTTTTAGCATTTGAGTATAATGGTATAAAGATAAATATCTTAGATACACCCGGACACAAAGATTTTGCCGAAGACACATTTAGAACACTAACTGCAGTAGATAGTGTCATCGTAGTTATAGATGTTGCAAAAGGTGTCGAGGAACAAACTGAGAAATTGGTAGAAGTTTGTCGTATGCGAAATATACCAATGATTGTTTTTATCAATAAATTAGATCGTGAAGGTAAAGATGCCTTTGATTTATTAGATGAAGTTGAACAAAAACTAGGTCTTAAAGTATGCCCTATGAGTTTTCCAATTGGGATGGGTTATGACTTTAAAGAAATATATAATTTGTGGGAAAAGAATGTGAATATTTTACAGGAGACCCAAAAAAAGATATTGAAGATACGGTTGAAATTACTGATTTGTCATCACCAGAATTGGAGCGTTTAGTTGGAGAATCTCACGCTAATGATTTACGAGATAACATCGAACTTGTTGATGGTATTTATCCAAAATTTGATAAAAAAAATTACCTTGATGGTGAACAACAACCTGTATTTTTTGGTTCAGCATTAATAATTTTGGAGTAAGGGAACTACTTGATTGTTTTGTGGAAATTGCACCAAAACCTAGACCAAAACAAAGTGAAGAACGTTTAGTTGCTCCTGACGAGGATAAGTTTACAGGATTTGTGTTTAAGATACATGCCAACATGGACCCTAATCATCGCAATAGATTAGCATTTGTTAAGGTAGTTTCAGGAGAATTTAAGCGTAACATACCTTACTTACATGTCCGTCACAATAAAAAATTAAAATTCTCTAGTCCCAATGCATTTTTTGCTGAGAAAAAAGAGATTGTAGATATCTCATACCCAGGTGATATCGTGGGATTACAAGATACAGGTAATTTTAAAATCGGCGATACTTTAACCGAAGGCGAGATTATAAATTACAAAGGTGTACCAAGCTTTTCGCCTGAGCATTTTAGATACATTAATAATGCTGACCCAATGAAATCTAAGCAGCTTTATAAAGGGATTGATCAGCTTATGGACGAAGGTGTAGCACAGTTGTTTACCCTAGAATTAAATGGACGAAAAGTGATAGGAACAGTAGGTGCGCTTCAATACGAAGTTATACAGTATAGATTAGAACATGAGTATGGTGCAAAATGTACCTATGAAAACTTAAATGTCCATAAAGCTTGTTGGGTTGAACCTGAGAATGAAAAAAGTGAAGAGTTTAAGGATTTTAAACGCGTTAAACAACGTTTTTTAGCAAAGGATAAAAGAGGCCAATTGGTCTTTTTAGCAGACTCAATGTTTACGCTTCAAATGACGGAACAAAAATACCCTAGTATTAAATTTCATTATACTTCAGAGTTTAAATAACTAGAGAAGATATCTAAAAGTTATTTTTTAGTCGATTTAAGGACATATTTAATACCTCAAAAACAAATTATATTTTAAATTTCTAAGTACATATAAAAAATAAAACCATCTAGACAAACAGATAGTTGAAATTTATGCTTGTCCTGTTGGTCCGAAATTGATGGGTATAGTTGGTTGCTCGTAATCTTTTATTGGTCCATGTGCTTTTTCAAAACGTTTTACATTTTCGCTTAAAGCTTTTACCAAACGTTTGGCATGTTGTGGTGTTAATATTATACGAGACTTGACTTTATTCTTTGGTACACCTGGCATAATATTTACAAAATCTACTACAAATTCAGAGACTGAATGGTTAATTATTGCCAAGTTAGAGTATGTACCTTCGGCAACATCTCCATCTAACTCTATATTTATTTGACCTTGCTTAGGTTGTTTTTTATCGTCTGACATTTTATATTTTATTTTAGTTAATTATTATTTATTTAAAAGCCCTCATACTATAATTAGAATGAGGGCCTTTAATTTATACTCTCGCCTTCGCGAGATTAATTACAAACTAGTTGTAATTCATTTCCTCTTTTTGCTTCATCATTTCATCAAATTCTGACTTAGAACCTACGATGATATTTTCGTATTCTCTAACACCGGTACCGGCAGGAATTCTATGACCTACAATTACATTTTCTTTGAGACCTTCTAAAGTATCGACTTTACCATTTACAGCGGCTTCGTTAAGTACTTTTGTTGTCTCTTGGAACGATGCTGCAGATATAAATGACTTGGTCTGAAGCGATGCTCTTGTAATACCTTGTAAGACAGGAGTTGCTGTAGCTGGACTCGCATCACGAGCTGTTACTAAGGCTTTATCCTCTCTTCTAAGTACAGAGTTCTCATCTCTTAACTGACGTGTAGTAACAATCTGACCTGATTTTAAGTTCTCAGAATCTCCTGCTTCTTCAACCACTTTCATTCCGAAAATCTTATCATTTTCTTCAATGAAATCTGACTTATGAACCAATTGATTTTCTAAGAAAATGGTATCACCAGAATCAATAATCCTTACTTTACGCATCATTTGTCTTACAACAACTTCGAAATGCTTATCGTTAATCTTCACACCTTGCAGACGGTAAACCTCTTGTACCTCGTTAACTAAGTACTGTTGTACTGCAGAAGGTCCTTTGATATTTAAGATATCGTTTGGTGTTATTGATCCATCAGATAATGGCATACCAGCTTTTACATAATCATTTTCTTGCACAAGAATTTGACTAGATAATTTTACTAGGTACTTCTTAATCTCACCTAATTTAGACTCAATGATAATCTCACGATTACCACGCTTAATTTTACCAAATGACACAACACCATCGATCTCTGTTACAACAGCTGGATTAGACGGGTTACGTGCTTCGAATAACTCTGTTACACGAGGAAGACCACCAGTAATATCACCTGCCTTTGCAGACTTACGAGGTATCTTAACTAAAATTTTACCGATTTCAATTTTCTCACCATCGTCAATCATAATATGTGCACCTACTGGTAAGTTGTAAGAACGGATAGTTTCACCTTTCTTATCCTCTATCAGTAATGTTGGAATTAATTTTTTGTTTCTAGATTCTGAAATTACTTTCTCTTGGAAACCAGTTTGTTCATCAATTTCAACTTGGTATGTTACACCTTGTTCAATGTTTTCATAATTCACTTTACCAGCAAATTCTGAAATAATTACACCGTTATATGGATCCCACTGACAAACTACAGTATCTTTCTTGATCTTAGCTCCTGGCTTAACATAAACATGCGAACCATAGGGAATATTATTTGTACTAAGCATAATACCTGTTTTAGCATCTGTTAACTTCAGTTCAGAAGTACGAGATATAACTACATCTACTTCTTTACCTTCACTATCTTTACTTTTTACAGTTTTTAAATCTTCTATTTCTGCTACACCATCGAACTTAGCAATTAACTTATTCTCTTCAGAAATGTTACCTGCAATACCTCCTACGTGGAATGTACGTAGTGTTAACTGTGTACCTGGCTCACCAATTGATTGTGCGGCTACTACACCAACAGCTTCTCCTCGTTGAACCATTTTACCAGTAGCCAAGTTACGACCGTAACACTTAACACAGATACCTTTTTTAGCTTCACATGTTAATGGCGAACGTGCTTCAATAGATTCTACTGGTGAATCACCTATTCTCTTAGCAATAACATCATCGATATGTGCACCAGCTTCAACCAATAATTCTTCGGTTAGTGGATTGTATACATCATTTACAGACGTTCGACCTACGATTCTAGCTTCAAGTTTCTCAACAACTTCTTCATTCTTCTTCAATGCAGAAACTTCTATTCCTCTTAACGTACCACAATCTTCTTGATAAACAATTACGTCTTGAGATACGTCTACTAAACGACGCGTTAAATAACCTGCATCGGCAGTTTTAAGAGCCGTATCTGCAAGTCCTTTACGTGCACCGTGAGTAGAGATAAAGTATTCTAAAATTGAAAGCCCTTCTTTAAAGTTAGAAAGAATTGGATTTTCAATAATTGAACCACCTCCTGAAGTAGATTTTTTTGGTTTTGCCATTAATCCACGCATACCGGTTAACTGACGAATCTGTTCTTTAGATCCACGAGCTCCAGAATCTAGCATCATAAATACAGAGTTAAATCCTTGCTGATCCTCACGGATACGCTTCATAGATAACTCTGTTAATTCTGCATTAGTAGATGTCCAAATATCAATAACTTGGTTATAACGTTCGTTATTGGTAATAAGACCCATATTATAGTTACCCATAATACCGTCTACTTGCTTATTAGCAGCAGCAATCATCGTGTGCTTTTCCTGTGGAATAATAATATCTCCTAAAGAGAATGATAATCCACCTTGGAATGCAAACTTATAGCCTTGAGTTTTAATTTCATCAAGGAATGCAGCGGTTTCTGGCACACTAGTTTTCTTTAAAATACCATGAATGATATCTCTTAAAGACTTTTTAGTTAATACTTCGTTGATATAACCAGCTGCTTCAGGAACTTTTTCGTTGAAAAGTACACGTCCTACAGTTGTTTCAATAATTTGCTTAGTTAATTCTCCTTCTTCGTTAAAGTCAACAGTTCGCACTTTTATACCAGCATTCAAATCAACTTTCTTTTCATTGTAAGCTATTGTTACTTCTTCTGGAGAATAGAAAGTTAAACCTTCACCTTTAATTGGTACTTCTTTAGTTGACTTTCTTAACTTAGTCATGTAGTATAACCCAAGTACCATATCCTGAGAAGGTACTGTTACTGGAGCACCATTTGCAGGATTCAGAATATTATGAGACGCAAGCATTAGTAACTGTGCTTCTAATATTGCTTCTGGTCCTAATGGTAAATGTACCGCCATCTGGTCACCATCAAAATCGGCGTTAAATGCAGTACACACTAATGGGTGTAACTGAATCGCTTTACCTTCGATAAGCTTAGGTTGGAACGCTTGGATACCTAAACGGTGAAGCGTAGGCGCACGGTTTAAAAGAACTGGATGTCCTTTTAAAACATTCTCTAAAATATCCCAAACTACAGGCTCTTTTCTATCTATAATTTTCTTTGCAGATTTTACAGTTTTTACTATTCCTCTTTCTATCAGTTTTCTGATAATAAAAGGCTTATAAAGTTCTGCTGCCATATTCTTTGGCAATCCACACTCGAATAATTTTAATTCTGGTCCAACAACAATTACAGAACGTGCAGAATAATCAACACGCTTACCAAGTAAGTTTTGACGGAAACGTCCTTGCTTACCTTTAAGTGAATCTGATAATGATTTTAATGGTCTGTTAGAATCTGTTTTAACCGCAGATGATTTACGTGTGTTATCAAATAACGAATCTACAGATTCTTGAAGCATACGCTTCTCATTACGTAAAATTACTTCTGGTGCTTTTATCTCAACCAATCTCTTAAGACGGTTGTTACGGATAATTACACGACGGTATAAATCATTTAAATCTGAAGTTGCAAAACGACCACCATCTAAAGGCACTAAAGGTCTTAATTCTGGTGGGATTACAGGTACAGCCTTCATGATCATCCATTCTGGTCTGTTTTCTCTGTTTAAGTTAGAATCTCTAAAAGCTTCAACAACTTGAAGACGCTTTAAAGCTTCTGTTTTTCGTTGCTTAGACGTTTCGTTATTTGCATTGTGACGTAAGTCATAAGATAACTGGTCTAAATCAATACGTGCTAAAATATCTATTAAACATTCAGCACCCATTTTAGCGATGAATTTATTAGGGTCTGTATCGTCTAAATACTGATTCTCTTGTGGAATTGACTCTAAAATATTTAGATACTCTTCCTCAGTTAAGAAATCCATTTTTTGTAATGGTTCTCCTTCTGCATTCATTGCGATACCTGGCTGTATTACTACGTATCTTTCGTAGTAAATAATCATGTCTAATTTCTTAGAAGGTAATCCTAATAAATATCCTATTTTATTTGGTAACGAACGAAAGTACCAAATGTGAGCTACAGGCACAACTAAGTTGATGTGTCCTACACGATCTCTACGTACTTTCTTTTCTGTTACTTCTACACCACAACGGTCACAAACAATACCTTTGTAGCGTATTCTTTTATATTTACCACAAGCACATTCAAAATCCTTTACAGGACCGAAAATACGCTCGCAAAACAAACCATCACGTTCAGGTTTGTGTGTTCGATAATTAATAGTTTCTGGCTTTAATACCTCTCCACGAGATGCTGCTAAAACAGACTCTGGTGATGCCAAACCAATAGAAATTTTGTTGAATTTCTGTACTGTATTCTTATCTTGTCTTTTTGCCATTTTATTTATGGTATTCAGCACAGGATTTAAGTCTTAAAAAAGACTGAAAACCTGCACCTAAGTTTTACTCTTCTAATCTAATATCTAATCCTAACCCTTTCAATTCGTGCATAAGTACGTTAAAAGATTCAGGTAGTCCTGGTTCTGGCATTGGCTCACCTTTTACGATTGCTTCGTAAGTTTTTGCTCTTCCAATTACGTCATCTGATTTTACAGTTAAGATTTCACGTAATGTACTTGATGCGCCATATGCCTCAAGTGCCCATACTTCCATCTCACCAAAACGTTGACCACCAAATTGTGCTTTACCGCCTAATGGTTGTTGTGTAATTAATGAGTATGGTCCAATTGAACGTGCGTGCATCTTATCATCAATCATGTGACCTAACTTAATCATATAGATAACACCAACTGTTGCTGCTTGATCGAAACGATCACCTGTTCCACCATCATATAAGTGTGTATGACCAAAACGTGGTACACCAGCCTCATCAGTAAATCCGTTGATTTGTTCTAAAGTAGCTCCATCAAAAATAGGTGTCGCATATGTTCTTCCTAATTTTTGACCTGCCCAACCTAGAACAGTTTCGTAAATCTGACCGATGTTCATACGAGATGGTACACCAAGTGGGTTTAATACGATATCTACAGGAGTTCCATCTTCTAAGAATGGCATATCCTCTTGACGAACGATACGTGCAACAATACCTTTATTACCGTGACGACCTGCCATCTTATCACCAACTTTAAGTTTACGTTTTTTAGCAATGTAAACTTTAGCTAATTTGATAATACCTGCAGGCAACTCGTCACCTACAGAAATTGTAAATTTCTCACGACGTAATGATCCTTGAAGGTCATTTTCCTTAATCTTATAGTTGTGGATTAAATCTGCTACCATTTCATTTGTAGCATCATCAGTTGTCCATCTTCCAGAAGTTAAGTGTGCATAATCATCAACTGCGTTTAACATCTTTAAGGTATACTTCTTTCCTTTAGGTATAATTTCTTCACCTAAGTCGTTGTATATACCTTGAGCTGTTTTACCGTTTACTATAGCAAATAACTTCTCAACCAAAACGGTTTTAAGATCATCAAAACGGTTATCGTAAGCATCTTCTAACTTTACGATATCCTCTTTGTCTTGTGCTCTTTTACGCTTATCTTTTATTGCTCTTGCAAATAACTTCTTATTAATTACAACACCGTTTAATGAAGGTGAAGCTTTTAAAGAAGCATCTTTTACATCTCCTGCTTTATCACCGAATATAGCACGTAATAACTTTTCTTCTGGAGTTGGATCAGACTCACCTTTTGGTGTAATCTTACCAATTAAAATATCTCCTGGTTTGATTTCTGCACCAACGCGAATCATACCATTTTCATCCAAGTCTTTTGTTGCTTCTTCAGATACGTTAGGGATATCATTAGTTAACTCCTCGTTACCTAATTTTGTATCTCTAACCTCTAAAGAATATTCATCGATGTGTATAGATGTGAATACATCTTCACGAACTACTTTTTCAGAAATTACAATCGCATCCTCAAAGTTGTAACCTTTCCATGGCATGAATGCCACTTTCATATTACGACCAAGAGCAAGCTCTCCTTTTTGAGTAGCATAACCTTCACAAAGTACTTGTCCTTTTTCAACTTTATCACCTTTCTGAACGATAGGTTTTAAGTTAATAGACGTACCTTGATTGGTTTTTCTGAACTTCACTAAAGGATAAGTTTTGGTATCGCTATCAAAGCTTACCATACCTTCTTCTTTAGTACGCTCATACTTTATTGTTATTTTTTCGGCATCTACATACTCTACATTACCAGCACCTTCAGCATTGATTAATACTCTAGAATCTGAAGCTACTTGACGCTCTAAACCAGTACCAACGATTGGCGCTTCAGGACGTAATAATGGAACGGCCTGACGCATCATGTTTGACCCCATCAGTGCACGGTTGGCATCATCATGTTCCAAGAATGGAATTAACGATGCTGAAATCGATGCAATTTGGTTTGGTGCTACATCTGTATAGTTTACGTTAGAAGGCTCAATTACAGGGAAATCACCTTCTTGACGAGATATAATTTTCTCTGGAAGTATTTTTCCTTTAGCATCGACTTCAATAGTAGCTTGTGCAATTAACATATCTTCTTCCTCTTCGGCACTTAGATATGTTGGTGCATTTTTTATATCTACAACACCTTTTTCTACTTTACGATATGGAGTTTCTATGAATCCCATAGAATTCACTTTTGCAAAACAAGATAAAGAAGAAATAAGACCAATGTTTGGTCCTTCTGGTGTTTCAATAGGACACAAACGTCCGTAATGTGTATAGTGAACATCACGAACCTCAAATCCAGCTCTTTCTCTAGATAAACCCCCAGGTCCCAAAGCCGATAGACGACGTTTGTGTGTAATCTCAGCTAATGGATTGGTTTGATCCATAAACTGTGATAGTTGATTTGTACCAAAAAATGAATTAATGACTGAAGATAATGTCTTCGCATTAATTAAATCAATTGGTGTGAAAACCTCATTATCACGAACGTTCATACGTTCACGAATAGTACGTGCCATACGTGCTAAACCTACACCAAATTGTGAAGATAACTGCTCACCTACTGTTCGTACACGACGGTTAGATAAGTGATCGATATCATCAATCTCTGCTTTAGAGTTAATTAGCTCAATTAAATATTTTATAATTGTTATGATATCAATTTTAGTAAGCACTTGCTTATCCATACCAATATCTAACTGTAGTTTTTTGTTCATTCTGTAACGACCTACCTCACCTAAAGAGTAACGTTGGTCAGAAAAGAATAATTTATCAATAATACCACGTGCTGTTTCCTCATCTGGCGGCTCAGCGTTACGTAATTGACGGTAGATGTGTTCAACAGCTTCTTTTTCGGAGTTTGTTGGATCTTTCTGTAATGTATTATGAATAATTGCGTAATCTCCTTGTTGACCACTTTCTTTATGTAAAAGAATCGTTTTTACACCAGCTTCAAGGATTTCTTCAATATTTTCTTTGTCTATAATTGTGTCACGATCTAAAACAATTTCGTTACGCTCAATAGATACTACTTCTCCAGTATCTTCATCTACGAAATCTTCATGCCATGTATTAAGTACACGTGCGGCAAGTTTACGACCGATAACTTTCTTTAATCCAGATTTAGAAACCTTTACTTCTTCTGCAAGATCAAATATTTCTAAAATATCCTTATCCCTCTCGAAACCAATAGCTCTGAATAATGTTGTAACAGGAAGCTTTTTCTTTCTGTCAATATATGCGTACATCACTTGGTTGATGTCTGTAGCAAATTCTATCCAAGATCCTTTGAAAGGAATTACTCTTGCAGAATATAATTTTGTACCGTTGGCATGGAACGACTGGCTAAAGAATACACCTGGCGACCTGTGTAACTGAGACACAACAACTCGTTCTGCTCCATTAATACAGAATGTACCGCTTGGTGTCATGTAAGGAATTGTTCCTAGGTATACATCTTGAACAATAGTCTCGAAGTCCTCGTGTTCAGGATCTGTACAATACAATTTCAAACGTGCTTTTAATGGCACACTGTATGTTAGTCCTCTTTCTATACATTCTTCGATTGAATATCTTGGTGGATCAATAAAATAGTCCAAGAATTCTAATACGAATTGATTTCTTGTGTCGGTAATTGGAAAGTTTTCCATGAAGGTGTTGTATAAACCTTCTGTACCTCTTTGATCAGATTTTGTCTCTAATTGGAAAAAATCCTGGAAGGATTTTATCTGAATATCCAGAAAATCTGGATACTCAGTTCTGTTTACAATCGAGGAGAAATTTAATCTTTCAGCTTTTTTTGCTAACATCGATGAACGCGTTTTTGATTAAAAATAATATAATGTAGTGTACATAATATTTATATACACAAAATGGTCTAGGCATTATCCCGTAATTTTTACGGGATAAACCTAAACCTTGTATTGTAGGTATTAACCGAGCTTACTTAAGCTCAACCTCAGCTCCAGCTTCTTCTAAAGACGCTTTTAATGCTTCAGCTTCATCTTTAGTAACGCCTTCTTTGATTGCACTTGGTGCATCATCAACTAAACCTTTAGCGTCTTTTAATCCTAAACCAGTTAATTCCTTAACTAATTTTACAACTGCTAGTTTAGAACCACCAGCTGCTTTAAGGATTACGTCAAACTCTGTTTGCTCTTCTGCAGCGTCTCCACCAGCAGCTCCGCCACCAGCAGCAACAGCTACTGCAGCAGCAGCAGGCTCAATACCGTATTCTTCTTTTAAAATATCAGCTAATTCATTAACCTCTTTTACAGTTAAATTAACTAATTGTTCTGCGAAATCTTTTAAATCTGCCATTTTTCTATCGTTTTAATGTATGTGTTTTTATTTTAATTTTTAAGTGCGTATGCGTTTTGTTATCCTTCTTTTTCAGATAACGTTTTTAAGATACCAGCTAATGCTCCACCACTAGATTTAAGTGCTGAAATAACATTCTTAGCAGGTGATTGTAATAATCCTATTACTTCTCCAATCAACTCTTCTCTAGACTTGATATCTACTAAGGCATCTAATTGGTCGTCCCCTATGTAAATAGACTCTTCGATGAAAGCTCCTTTTAATAAAGGTTTCTCTGATTTCTTACGAAAAGCTTTAATTACTTTTGCAGGTCCGTTACCAGTTTCGGAGTACATTACCGAGGTGTTACCTTTTAAAGTCGCAGGTAAATCTCCAAACTCTTTGTCTGAAGCTTCCATTGCCTTTTCTAATAATGTATTCTTTACAACTGCTAGTCTTACGTTTGCTTTAAAGCAAGCGCGACGTAGGTTTGAAGTATCAACAGCATTTAATCCAGAGATATCTGTTAAATAGATATTTGTATTATCTGCTAATTGTGCAGTTAACTCTTCAATTACTACCGATTTTTCTTCTCTTGTCATAATATTCTAAGTTTAACTACTATCCGATTTTTGTATCAATTGCAATACTTGGGCTCATTGTGCTAGACATAAAAATGCTTTTCACATATACACCTTTTGATGCAGTTGGTTTTAACTTCATTAAAGTTGTCAATAACTCGTTTGCATTTCCAACTAGTTTATCAGCACTAAATGATGCTTTACCTATTGGAGCGTGAACAATTCCTGTTTTGTCTACTTTAAAATCTATCTTACCAGCTTTTACTTCAGTAACTGCTTTAGCTACGTCCATAGTCACTGTTCCTGTCTTAGGGTTTGGCATAAGGCCTCTTGGTCCTAATACTCTACCTAATGGTCCTAACTTACCCATGATGCTAGGCATAGTAACGATAACGTCAACATCTGTCCAACCATCTTTTATTTTTTGTAAGTATTCGTCTAACCCAACATAATCAGCGCCAGCTGCTTTAGCTTCTTCTTCTTTGTCTGGTGTTACTAATGCAAGAACCTTCATGTCTTTACCTGTACCGTGTGGTAATGAAACTACACCACGTACCATTTGATTTGCTTTACGTGGATCTACGCCTAATCTTACGGCTAAATCTACTGAGGCATCAAATTTTGTGTATGTGATTTCTTTTAGTAAAGCTGAAGCTTCTTCTACTGAGTAAAGTTTATTCTTATCTACTTTAGCTCTAGCTTCTTTTTGCTTTTTTGTTAATCTTGCCATTTCAAAAATTTTAGTTTGGAGCTTCTCCTCCTTTAACAGTGATTCCCATCGATCTGGCTGTGCCTGCTACCATTTTCATAGCTGATTCAACCGTGAACGCATTTAGGTCTACCATCTTGTCTTCTGCAATAGTCTTAACTTGATCCCAAGTCACTTTTGCTACTTTACGTCGGTTTGGTTCTCCTGATCCCTTCTTTACTTTGGCCGCTTCTAATAATTGTACTGCTGCTGGTGGAGTCTTGATTACAAATTCAAATGATTTGTCTTTGTAAACTGAGATTACCACAGGTAAAACTTTACCTGGCTTATCTTGAGTTCTAGCATTAAACTGCTTACAGAACTCCATGATATTAACTCCAGCGGCACCTAAAGCGGGTCCAACCGGTGGCGATGGATTCGCTGCACCTCCCCGAACTTGTAATTTAACTACTTTGTCTAGTTCTTTTGCCATTTTAAATTTAAAATTGTGCGCTGTTTTTAAATTGGAAGCCTAAAAACAAACGCTATATAATGTAACAATTATTATACTTTGTCTACTTGCATATAGCTTAACTCTAATGGTGTTTTTCTTCCAAAAATCTTAACCATTACTTCTAGCTTACGCTTTTCTTCGTTAATCTTCTCAATAGTACCATCAAATCCGTTGAATGGTCCATCAATTACTTTTACAGTCTCACCAATTGTAAAAGGAATCGCAACATTTGAATCAGCCTCTAAGGCCAACTCATCTACTTTACCTAACATACGGTTAACTTCTGACTGTCTTAATGGTACAGGCTCTCCTCCTTTTGTTTCTCCTAAAAAACCAATAACATTTGTAATTGATTTAATAATATGAGGAACTTCACCAGACAGGTTAGCTTGTATCATAATATAACCAGGAAAATAAGTACGTTCTTTATTTACTTTCTTCCCGTTTCGAATTTGTATTACTTTTTCTGTAGGTACTAAAACTTGATCAACATAATCACCCAAACCTAATCTAGAGATTTCATTCTCAATATAGGTTTTGATTTTGTTTTCTTGACCACTTACAGCTCTAACAACATACCACTTTTTATTTACGCTTTTTTCAGACATATAATTAATTGATAGTTGTTTAATTTCCTATTAGACCAAAATAAGCCTTGATAACTCTACTGAATACTGTATCTATTCCCCAAATAGCTAATGAAAATAATATGGAAAAAACCGCTACAACTATAGTTAACCTTTGTGCTTCTGACCAAGGTGTCCATGTTACATTATTTTTAAGCTCTTCGAACGATTCTTTTACGTATGTTACTATTCCTGCCATTTGATTTCTATATTTTTTGAGACTAAATCTAATGATTTTGTCTTGGTATACTTAGCTTGCACGGGTTGAGAGACTCGAACTCCCGACACCTGGTTTTGGAGACCAGTGCTCTACCAACTGAGCTAAACCCGTAAACATAAATCAAGGTATCCCGAAAAAACAGGATACCTTAATATACATTTAATCTTGTTAATTAGTCTATAATTTCAGTCACCTGACCTGCACCAACTGTACGACCACCTTCACGGATAGCGAAACGTAAACCTACGTTCATTGCAATTGGTTGAATCAAATCAACTGTTATAGTTAAGTTGTCACCAGGCATTACCATTTCAACTCCACTAGGAAGCGCAATGTTTCCAGTTACGTCAGTTGTACGTACGTAAAACTGTGGACGGTAGTTGTTGTGGAATGGAGTGTGACGTCCACCTTCTTCTTTCTTAAGGATATAAACCTCAGCTTTAAATTTAGTGTGTGGTGTTACAGAACCAGGAGCAGTGATTACCATACCTCTTGAGATTTGAGTTTTCTCAATACCTCTTAATAAGATACCAGCGTTATCACCAGCTTCACCTCTATCTAATATTTGACGGAACATTTCGATACCCGTGATAGTAGAAGTTAATTTTTCAGCTCCCATACCGATAATCTCAACAGGATCCCCAGTGTTAGCTACACCTGTTTCAATACGACCAGTTGCAACAGTACCACGACCAGTAATAGAGAATACATCTTCGATAGGCATTAAGAATGGCTTGTCCATGTCACGAACAGGCTCTTCAATCCAGCTATCAACAGCTTCCATTAATTCCATTACTGTATCAACCCACTTTTGTTCACCATTAAGTGCACCTAAAGCAGAACCAGCAACTACAGGTCCATTATCACCATCATACTCATAGAATGATAATAAATCTCTTATTTCCATTTCTACTAATTCTAATAACTCTTCATCATCAACCATATCCACTTTGTTCATGAATACAACGATGCGAGGAATACCTACCTGACGTCCTAAAAGGATGTGCTCACGAGTCTGTGG
>CAJQQC010000006.1 GCA_905480385.1 uncultured Winogradskyella sp. | reverse complement strand
AACTAATTGTACGTTTTTAAAATCTAGATTTAAATCTTTATAAGTAGAATCTCTCAGAACACCAGCTAATAATATTTCTTCATCTCCTTGGTTAACTCTGATATCATCAATTATAAAATTATCAAAATTTCTATCAAAAGTTATTTTATTGAGATTGTCTTTATTATAATTCACAAACCAGTCGAAACCTTTAAACTTTAATTCGGATTTTCTAAAACCGATTACAGATTTATTCTCTTCTGCGATGGTGTAGAATAAATTCATGTTATAATCATCTGCATTATCAACTCCACCTTTAAACTCTGATTTTATAAAGAGTGTATCTCTTTTGGTAACGTTTATCAAGCTAAAATCAGAAACATCATAAATATCCGAATCAAATTTTTGAACCTCCAAATATGTATTATAGACAGGATTGTTATTATCTACCTCTAAATTTACATTTGTTGCTATATAATCTTTGAAAGAAATTTTAGGAGATAGAAATTCAAGTTCAAACCCTTTTTCATCAGTTTCGATTCGGCCTTTAATTCTTGTATTCTGAGCTAGATTAAGATTCTTATCAAATACTGCTGCAATTTGATTATAAATCTTAAAGTTAAAATTCAAATATTGCCCATCAGATATTTCGTGAGGTTGATAATTTGTATAAATACTTCCTAAAGAATTTTCAGCAAGTTTTATAATCTCTTCGATTTTAAATTTGCCTTTTACCTGTCCGTTAATAATATCAGGTGAGTTAACGGCTATGGTTCTTTCAGCTTTATCAAAACTAGATACTATCGCAAAATCTTTAAAAGCGTAGCGCTCATCTTGATTTTTATAACTAGTGTTTTTTACATTAATTTTTCCTCGAAGGTTATCATAGGAAGAGCCAGTAACTGCCATATCGACTATACCTCTAAATTCTGAAATGCTATCTCTTATTACAAAATTCAAAGCTCTTAAATCAGCATATGTAACATTGGCATTAAAGTCAAATTTTCTAATCTCTTGAGACATATCTGCAAGTCCATTAAAATCTAAAATAATATTAGGGTCTTGGGTATTTAATTTTCCATTAAATATATTCTTACCTATATCTCCAGAGACAGCAATGCCATTATATCTGTAACTATTATATTCTAAATAGGTTACATTTCCTTTTATATTAGTTTCTAAATTTTCTAAAGCAAAACTTTTTCCTTTTAAATCAAGATTTAATGAGGTTTCTCCAACAAGTGGGTCATTTAGAATTGTACCAATATCAAAATCTTCTAAGACAATATTTCCTTCATAATTTGCATTATTTATATCTCCAATATTTGTCAATTTTATGTCAGATTGAACATAACCCAAATCAGTTGTAATTTTTAAATCTGCATCAATATTCCTATTAGTTATTATTGATGTGCCATTAAGTCTAAAATTACCAACATTAGTAAATACTGAGGGAATCGAATTACCTAATACGTTCGGAAGCAAGGCTGTCAAGTCCCTATAATTGGAAGATAAATTTTTATAACGCCCTTCCATAATAAAATTATTATCTGCGCCATTAAACAAGTTTTTAAATTTTATATCGCCAATAATATTAGTGTTTCTAGTCGTGCTTATAATTAAGTTTTCGGCAAACAAATCATTTAAAGTACCTGATAAATCAACATTAAGATTTGCTTTTTGGTTTGTTCCAAACTCATCATAAAAAGCATTAAGCTCACTAAGTTGGACATAAGAATTTTTAAAATTTGCTGAAACTTTTACCTTGTCTGTAAACTGTTTAAAGTCTATACGTTCATAATCAAAACGAAGGTCACCAATAAGGTTTGAAGCTTTGGTTTTAATATTTAATTGCTCAAAAGTCATATGAGCAAGTGTGTACTCAAAATTAGCCATCAAGTTTTCAATCCTGACACCTCGTGCATCCAAAAAACTAAAAGTATTTATACGAGTTCTAACTTCTGGTCCATTGATTAAAAAATTAGTTGTATTTGCATTAAGTTCTGTAAATTCAATTATTTCAGGTGTTTTTTTATTCTCATCTATCAAACGAAAAACGCCATTATAAATAGAGATATCACTAGATGATAATAAAAAATTACTTGGTCCTTGACGCGGATTATCGTCTTCAAATCGTTCAACAAAAACATCTAAGTTTGTATCTGTAGCTCCTTTGTAAGTTTTAAGATTAAAAACTAAATCTTCAATATCTATATCACCAAAAGTTAACTTTCCGTTATAAAAATTTCTGATACTTATTATGGATGTATTCAATTCTTTGATAGCAAATAAAGTATCTAACTTATAATCTCTAATTAGAATTCCTTTAAGTTCTACATCACCATTAAACTGCAATCCAACTTTGCTAATATTAATATTTGTTTTATAGTCTTCATTAATTTTCTTGGTAGCGTATTTGCCAAGTTTAGTCTGTACAGCAGGAATAGAGAGTATTAAGACCAAAATGACAAAAAGCAGCGCTATGATTGCTGCAATTTTTCCAATTATTTTTAAGATCTTTTTGATAATTATACGTATTAATTGATGTGCGTAAAACCTTTATATTTGCAATTGTTTGTACGATTTAATTAAGGATTTAGACTACGTGTCTCAAAATTAACAATTATTGTGCCTAATCATAATTAATGACCAAAGAAAATATATACATCTTAGGAATCGAATCGTCTTGCGATGATACTTCTGCTGCTATACTTTGTAATGCCAAAATACTAAGTAATGTTGTAGCTAGTCAAAAGATACATGCAGAATATGGTGGTGTTGTACCAGAATTAGCCTCAAGGGCGCATCAATCGAATATAGTACC
>CAJQQC010000005.1 GCA_905480385.1 uncultured Winogradskyella sp. | reverse complement strand
TTTATTAGGCCAATTTTTGGATGGTGTTCTGGGTGAATAAAATCCGCCATGTATTCTATGGCTGTGTTGATGCCTTCAACACTCATAACCATAGCAATCATGGCTATTTGTATAAGCCACTCTGTAGTAGAAATATTAAAGTATATCCCAGCAATAGTAACAATTGTAGCTATAATTAACTGTAATTTGATACTGTTTTCAGTTTTTATTAAAACTACCAATCCTTTAAAAGCATAACCAACACCTTTAAGACGATTGACACCAAAAGATTCTTTATTCCTGTTTGGCATATATTAGTTTAAAGCATTAAGTGCAGCTTCGTAGTTTGGTTCTTCACCAGTCTCCGAAACTTGCTCTGTGTGTAATATAGTTCCGTCTGTATCTAAAACAACAACTGCACGAGATAATAGTGTTTCAAAAACACTATCCTTAAAAGTAACACCATATGTTTCACCAAACTCTCCAGTTTTATAATCTGATAAGTTTACAACATCATCCAAGCCTTCAGCACCACAAAAACGAGCCATGGCGAAAGGTAAATCCTTAGAAATACAAAGCACCTTGGTATTATCTAAACTACTTGCTTTTTCATTAAAAGTTCTAATTGATTGTGCACATACACCAGTATCTACACTTGGAAAAATATTTAAAACCAAACGCGAACCACTAAAATCTGATAAGGATTTATCAGTTAATTCTGTGTTAGTCAGTTTAAAGTCAGGAGTTTTTGTTCCTACTTCTGGAAGGTTACCTACTGTAATTGCTGGATTTCCACCCAATGTAATATTTGCCATAGCTTAGTTTTTTTATTTGTGCTAAAAGTAAAAAATATAGAAATGTTAAATGTGAATAAAAAGATAAATAATAGATGCTTAAAAAGTCCCTACAAAACCAATTTGATTTGTAGAAAATCTAAGATTCCAAGACACCATTTTTCTCTTTATTGGATAGTCATATACGTTTTCTTCAAATAAAAATTTGTCAATAGCATCTACAATAATGATACTTAATGCAGCACTAAAAGCTACATCTGTAAACCAATGGGCATCATCAATCAATCTAGATATTGGAGGTATGGCACCAACGGTGTAAATACCTGCTTTTACCCATGGATTTTCAAATTGCTTGGCAATAGAATGCGCCATTGTTATTGATAACACAGTATGCCCAGACGGAAATGAGCGAAAACCTGAATCATTTGCAAATGATGAAAATACATAAGGATCATCTCTATGATTTGGTCTAGCTCTACCAATAGCATTTTTTGTAATGGTTTGTATTAGACCTGTAGTTATTGAAGACGAAATAATAAGAACACTGGTTTTTCGTATTTTTTCATTTTTTGTAAAAAGTCCAAAACCATAAAGCCCTGCATTGACCATAAAATAGTTTTGTGGACTACCAAAGTACCACCCAAAATCTCTAACGACTCCTGGTAAATCACTTTTCTGATTTTGAACAAAATCTCTAATTGGTTCATCTGCAAGTGATAGAGCAGCAGTACCACCTAACAGGATTCCTAATTTTGCAAAATCTTTACCTTTCCAATGCAATGGTTTAGTAAAAGCATGACCAACACTTTTAAGCGTATGCCTAGTGTCGTATTTAGCCATTTGCCAGATGGTTTGTGGCTTTTTAACAGAATCTATTTCAGTTTTTAATTGCTGCGCACTGGATAAACAAATACATAAAGTAAGATACGGAATAATTAAAAAAATTCTGTATTTCATGTTAACGGAGTTCTGCACCAAGTTTAGACTCAAAATTGGATTGTAATTTGCTCATTATTTTGTCAATCTGCTTGTCCGTTAGTGTTTTGTGTTCGTCTTGAAGTATAAAACTAACCGCATAACTCTTTTTACCTTCGGGTAAGTTTTTGCCTTCATAAACATCAAACAAATTCACATTTTTTAACAACTGTTTTTCAGTTTGCTTTGCAATTGTATATATATCTTCAAACGATACAGTATTATCTATAAGTAATGCAAAATCACGACGCACTTTAGGATACTTAGGTATTGGCTTAAACTTAATACTATTATGTTTTGCCATTTCTAAGACGTTATCCCAATTAAAATCAGCGAATAGTACGTTTTGTGAAATTCCAAAATGTTTAAGCACAGATTTTTTTACTAAACCAAAATCTACAATATTTTTCTTCCCAAGAGAGAATGACATACCTTCACTGAATATATCAGATTTAATTGGTGATGACTTTAACCGGTTTAAACCTAAACGCTGAAGAATAGTCTGAAGAGTTCCTTTTAGATAAAAGAAATCACTCGGTGTGACAACGGTATTCCAACGCTCTTCAGATATATTCCCAGTAACAAATAGCGACAAGTGTTTATCCTCTTCGCGTTTGTCTGGATATTGATGGTATGTCTTACCGAACTCAAACAACTTTAAATCACTACGTTTTCTATTGATATTATAACACACTGCTTCTAGTCCAGAGAACAATAACGATTGCCGCATCACACTCAAATCGTTACTTAATGGATTTAGCATTTCTACATTATAATCGGCATTTAACTGCTCAGATAACTCCATATATTTTGGGGTTGTTAACGAGTTTGCCATGATTTCATAGAAACCTTGAGACGCCAATTGATTCCCTATAATATTCTGCAACTTATAGTCTTCAAAACGTTTTGAGTTAGATATAGAAGCGTTTAGCTTTTCTGTTGTGCCTACATTATTGTAACCGTAAACACGTAGTATTTCTTCTATAATATCAGCTTCGCGCTGTACATCATTTCTGTATGCAGGTACAGTTAATCCTAAGCCTGTTTCAGTGACATTATTCACTTTAATTTCCAGAGAGGTTAAAATACTTTTTATAGTTTCTCTAGGAATCTCTTCACCTATTAGTTTTTTAGCATTATCAAAACTTAGACGTACTTCAAAATCATTGATTTTATTGACATATGTATCAGATATATCACTTGAAATTTCCCCACCAGCAATTTCGACAATCATTAAAGCGGCACGCTTAAGAGCATATTCGGTAATATTTGGATCAATGCCACGCTCAAAACGGAAAGAAGCATCAGTATTTAAACCATGACGCTTTGCTGTTTTACGCACGCTTACTGGATTAAAATAGGCACTTTCCAAAAATATACTTGTCGTACCTTCAGTAACTCCAGAGTTAATACCACCAAAAACACCAGCGATACACATCGGTTTTTCAGCATCACAAATCATTAAATCATCTTCGTGGAGTACACGTTCTACGTCGTCTAAAGTGGTGAATTTTGTACCAGCATTACAAGTTTTTACTTCAATTTTGTTACCAGTAATTTTATTAGCATCAAATGCATGAAGTGGTTGCCCTAATTCATGTAATACATAATTGGTAATATCTACGATGTTATTAATCGGTGACAAACCAATAGATTTTAAACGGTGTTGTAACCAGCTAGGTGATGCATCAACTTTTAAACCTGTAATAGTAACTCCACAATAACGCGGAGCATTTTCCTTATCTTGAACATCAACATCGATTTTTAAAGAACGAGCATCAACATGGAAAGAACTAACCGATGGTGTAATCAGCTCTAATTGAATTTCTTTTTGCAATAAACCTGCTTTAAGATCGCGAGCTACACCATGATGACTCATCGCATCTGCTCGGTTTGGTGTTAGTCCAATTTCAAAGATTTCATCATTTTCAATTTCAAAGACTTTAGAAACAAAAGTACCTACTTTTAGTTTGGTATCTAAAACCATAATACCATCATGCGACTCTCCAAGGCCAAGTTCATCTTCAGCGCAAATCATACCATGACTTTCTTCGCCACGTATTTTCCCTTTTTTAATCTTCCAAGCTTCACCTTCAGTGGTGTATAGTGTTGTACCAATAGTTGCTACAGGTACTTTTTGTCCAGTAGCCACATTGGGTGCGCCACAAACTATCTGTACAGGTGCATCAGCACCAATATCTACAGTAGTCACTTTTAATCGGTCAGCATTTGGATGTTGTACACATGTTAGTACCTCACCAATGACAATTCCTTTAAGTCCACCTTTTACAGATTCGTAAGTATCAATACCTTCAATCTCTAATCCAAGGTCTGTTAATAATTCGCCTGTTTTTTCAGCATCCCAATCTATATTTATAAACTGCTTTAACCAGTTGTAAGAAATCTTCATAAAAATCAATCCTATTTAAGAGTTCAAAGATAGCAAATCCCTATATTCAACGAAATTTGATTGTGTTTTTTTATGTGAGCTATTTGTTGTTATTTCGAACTTTATTAAAAAAATAATTCTTAATGCGTTATTTATCATTCTTGTTATTAGCTGTTATATTTATTTCTTGTAAAGACTTAGATACCATAAATATCCTAAAAAAAGGAAACTACAGAATGGTTTTGGATGTTCAAGATAATGAGGAATTGCCTTTTATTTTTGAAGTCACATCAGATTCTACCTTAACAATTTTTAATGCAGATGAGCGTATTGACGTTGATGAGATTAGATACGCAAATGATTCGATTTATATAAAGACACCCGTTTTTCAGAGTTATTTTGCTGGAGTTTTTGAAGGTGAAAACTTTAGCGGTCAATACATAAACAAAACACGAAACCGTATAGTACCTTTCGCTGCGATTTACGATAAAGACATACGTTTTAGTCCAGAAGCTGCTGCAGCTTTTGATGTTTCTGGTGTTTGGGAAGTGGTTTTTAGTAAAGGTGATAAAAACGAATATATTGCCAAGGGCATTTTTGAGCAAGACGGACAGCATGTAACAGGAACTTTCAGAACCACAACTGGTGATTACCGATATCTTGAAGGCATTGTGGATGGTAGTACATTAAGGTTATCGACGTATGATGGCGCACATGCGTTTTTGTTTATAGCCGATCTAAATTATAATACTATGGAGGGTCAGTTTTATTCTGGTAACCATTGGAAAGAACCTTTTGTAGCAAAGAAAAATCCAGATTACGAACTACCAGAGATTGACGAACTTACGTTTTTAAATGACGGTTATAAATCATTAGAATTTTCTTTTCCCGATGAAAATGGAAACATGGTATCATTAAGCGATGAACGTTTTAAGGATAAAGTGGTTTTGGTTCAGATTATGGGTACCTGGTGTCCAAACTGTTTAGATAGCAGTAAGTTTTACACCGAATTTCATAACAAGAATAAAGAAAACGGTTTTGAGGTCGTTGCACTGACAGTAGAATTTAAAAAAAATCCAGAAGCCGCTTTTGAAAATATTGAACGTTTAAGGGAGCGAATTGGTATGACCTATCCTATTCTTTTGGCTCAATATGGTTCAGGTAGTAAATCCAAAATGCAGGATAAACTGCCTGCACTTAATCATATCATTTCCTATCCAACTTCTATTTTTATTGATAGAACCGGTAGAGTCTGTAAAATACATACTGGTTTTAATGGCCCAGGAACTGGTGAAAAATATACTTCTTATAAAGCTGAATTTGAAAGGTTTGTAGGTGAGTTATTGGCAAAGTAGTTTTAGAGTCACGCTAGGTTAGTATTTTGAAGATACAAATCAATACGTAAAAATTACCTTTATTATGTTTCTACAACGGTATATAAGTCACCATCAACGCTTGTATAGCAAATAGAACAACAAAAGGTATAAATAAATACCCAACGACATCACGAGCTTGTATTTTTATGTCTTTACCCATAATAGGAAATACAATCAATAGAAAAAATGGTTGCAGTAGATTGCTTAAACTCTCACCATAAGCTACCGACATAGATGCTCTTGCAGTCATGGCTGTGATTTCAGTCTGTGATAGGTTATAACTCAGTTCTTGAACCATATTAATAATACTTGGGCCAATAACAGCAAACTCACCACCAGCAGATGGTATGGCAAAATTAATAATGCCGCCGGTTAGATAAGAAATAAACGCATAAGACTCTGGTGTAGCAATAGCTACTAAGGCGTCACTAATTAAAGCGCCTAAACCAGACGCCATCATAATGCCCATTATACCAGCATAAAATGGGTACTGGAACAACACACCAGAAATATTACTACTGGCGCGTTTCATTGCTATACTGTAGCGCATTGGTGTGATGTGTAATAATAGACCCAACATTAAGAAAATAAAAATCATGATATTAAAGTTTAGATCAAAACCATTTTCTGTAAAATGATAGACGATATAGCACACGCCCAATAGTGCCACAGTTATCTGTAACCAACCGGCATTGTTAAGCGCATCTGATACGGTTTTAAAAGGGAGTTTGTGTGATAAGGCTTCGTCTTTTACAGAAATGTCTTCTGTTTCTTTATCAGTCAATAAATCTTTAAGTTCTTTACCTTTTATCGATTTTGGGATGAGGATATAAATCAATAATGGCGCTATAAACACAAACAATATAATCATTGCTAGATTAAGTGTTGAGCCTAAACTATAACTAGTAGATATGGTATCATTTAAAATACCGCTTTCTATTAAAAAATTGTTATCTGTATTGAGTAATAAAGCAATAGAACTTGATAAACCACAAACCCAACCATTAAAAGAAAAGTACACGCAAGCTACTAAAAAAGGGTAGTGGATGCCTTTGATTCTTAGAGCCAGTTCTCGGGCTAGAATAGCGGTAATTACGACCATACCAAAACTAATAAAAGATAATAACGCTCCTAAAGCAATAACTACGAGGTAGACTTGCGTGGGTGATTTTATAACCAATGTCAGTCTGTCAATTGCATGTTTTACTGTTGTTGATTGTGCAATACAATATGCTGTGATGATAATTAATGCAATTTGCATTCCAAAGGACAGCAAATTCCAGAAGCCGTTATACCAACCTTCTAAGATTTCAATTGGCTTGCTATCGGTAAGTATTAATGCTATTACACCAGTTATTAAGGTTAGAAGCAAAGCAAATACATAAGCGCTGGGCATGTATTTGGTAAAGGCATCTGTAAATTTTTGACCGAGTTTGGTGAGCATGTTTAAATATTATTGAATTACTCTAAAATTAATATTTTATCTTTAAATTTTTTTATTAAGAAAGCGAACTGCTTTTAATGAATTGATCTGAGTATGTATACTTTATTAATTTGTTTTTTTAGTTTGTTTTGATTTTCTATACTGCATCAATAAGGTAGCAATTTCCTCAACACTATTTAATTTTTTTTCTGCAATATCTGGCCTTGTATATTCTTTTACTTTATTTTTTCTATGGTAACCT
This sequence comes from uncultured Winogradskyella sp., assembly GCA_905480385.1. Taxonomy (GTDB): domain Bacteria; phylum Bacteroidota; class Bacteroidia; order Flavobacteriales; family Flavobacteriaceae; genus Winogradskyella. Next base: position 3,829 of record CAJQQC010000005.1, on the reverse strand, counting down.
CCTCGGAATCAAAAGCAATATATGAATAATATGAGCTAAGTAGTACTTTTTCCATATTAAGTGCTTGGTCTAATGTGATTATGGTTTTCATGATTTGGGAGCTGTTTTTCTCTTTATCCAGATATTGCATATTAATTAGGTACCAAACCGCTTGTTTAATTACTTTATTCTTTAATAATATTGAGTTAGTTGAATAATTAAAAATCCTAATGGATAAAACCATTAAAAGTTTAATATTTCGATTAAATACAAAGAGTAGTTTTAAAAGTAATTTACATTTATTTTTTTAGCTAATTATCATATTTGTAGAGCGTTATCTTTTTGAAGAAATACCAGATTATAAAAGTATATATATTATCCGTGTATAGTTTCAGACTTTCCGTAGCTTTTAATGATTTCTCCTTCAAAGGCGACAAGCTCTTTCCAGCGTTTTTCGACATCGATACCATTACCGTATTTTCGGGCAAAGGTTATAAACGTCACATAATGTCCAGCTTCACTAACCATTAAATCGTAATAAAATTTAGATAGTTCTGGATCGCTAATACGTTGCGATAATAGTTTAAATCGTTCACAACTTCTGGCTTCAATCATAGCTGAGAATAGCAAACGGTCTACCATGCTTTGTAACCTATTTCCGCCACGATTCATAAACTTAAATAATTGATTAACATAATGGTCTTTACGTTTAGGACCTAAAGTGTAACCACGTTGTTTTATAATCTCATGAACCATTTGAAAGTGATCTAACTCTTCTTTCGCTAGCTCTAAAAGTGAAGTGACCAAGTCTTCATATTCACTATTATGTGTAATAATGGTAATTGCGTTAGTTGCTGCTTTTTGCTCGCACCACGCATGATCTACAAGAATCTCCTCAATGTTTGATTCTACAATAGTTACCCATCTTGGGTCGGTTTCGAGTTTTAAGTGCAACATAATTTTAAAGAAAAGTTATTTAAAGTCAAATATAATCAGATTTTGCTCGGTTCTTAAGCATACGAATATTAACAAGCTGTTATGTTTCTTTAACACAAGACTAACATGATGTTGCAGTAAAACTTGTATCTTGAAATGATTCAATCAAAACTCGATATAACTTTGTTTTGGAAAGCTTAGTAATTGGTTGGTGACTAGGCTTTTTTTTATGAAATATAATTCCAGATGTTACGATATTTACTTATTTGTCTATAGGTATTGCGTATAGCATTGTTTTCAGGTAGAGCTATGCTTGGGTCAAGTTTTAAAACTTGTTTAGCATAATAACGTGCTTGTTGTAAAATGTCTTTGTCTTTTACAATGTCTGCAATCCTTAGGTTTAAAACACCACTTTGTTGTGTGCCCATAACATCTCCTGGTCCACGAAGCTTAAGGTCTACTTCGGCAATTTCAAAGCCATCATTGGTACGTACCATGGTTTGTAGTCTGGTTTTACTATTTTCACTAAGCTTATGGCTTGTCATCAGGATACAATAACTCTGTTCAGCACCGCGACCAACTCGACCTCTTAGCTGATGTAATTGTGATAAACCGAAACGCTCGGCACTTTCAATAACCATAACTGAAGCATTTGGCACATTAACACCAACTTCAATAACTGTAGTAGCTACTAGAATATTGGTTTCCCCTTTTGCAAAACGTTGCATTTCGTAGTCTTTATCGGCAGGTTTCATTTTTCCATGCACAATAGATATTTGGTAATCAGGCATAGGAAACTCTCTAGAAATACTCTCGTAACCATCCATTAAATCTTTGTAATCCATTTTTTCACTTTCTTGAATAAACGGATAGACGACGTATACTTGACGATTTTTTGTGATTTCGTCTTTTATAAAACGAAAAACTTTAAGTCTGTTATTGTCATATCTATGTACTGTTTTTATAGGTTTACGACCAGCAGGTAACTCATCAATAACAGAAATATCTAAGTCGCCATAAACAGACATGGCGAGTGTTCGTGGAATTGGCGTTGCGGTCATCACTAGTACATGTGGAGGTGAAATATTCTTGTGCCACAATTTACTTCTCTGAGCAACTCCAAAACGATGTTGTTCATCTATAATGGCAAGTCCTAAATTTTTAAATTTCACCTTATCTTCAAGAAGTGCATGAGTACCAATTAGTATCTGTAATTCGCCATTTTCTAGTTTTTCGTGAATTACTTTACGTTTTGAAGTTTTGTTGAACCTGTTAATAATTCAATATTGATATTCAATGGTTTAGATAGTTCTAATAATCCATTGTAGTGTTGTACTGACAAAATTTCAGTTGGTGCCATTAAACAGCATTGAAAACCGTTGTCAAGCCCCATTAATATTGACATAAAAGCGACTATGGTCTTTCCGGAACCTACATCACCTTGTAACAACCGATTCATTTGTGCATTACTACCTAAATCAGAACGAATTTCTTTTAAAACACGTTTCTGAGCATTGGTTAATTCAAATGGTAGATGGTCTTTAAAAAAGGTGTTAAAATAATCACCAACTGCTGTAAACGGAAACCCTTTTATTTTCGATTTATGAATTAAATTTTTAAGAATTAATTGTAACTGTATGTAAAATAATTCTTCAAACTTTAATCGGAATTGTGCTCTTGCTAAAAGCTCTGGTGTCTTTGGGAAATGTGCATTAAAAAGCGCATCAGATTTTGATAGTAATTTTAGTTCACCTTTAATACTATTTGAAAGTGTTTCAGAAAAACGACCTTTAGTTTCTAGAAACAATTGCTGCATTATTTTTCCGACTACTTTATTAGTAATGCCTTTGTTAGATAGTTTTTCTGTTGATGGATAAATAGCTTGCATGGCAGAACGCAAGTTGTTTTCATGTTCTGATTGTAGCTCTATTTCAGGATGCGGCATGCTATACTTGCCACTAAACCAATTGGTTTTTCCAAAAACAACATAGGGTTTACCAATTTTAAGGCTTTCTCTAATCCATTTTTGCCCACGAAACCATACCAATTCCATCATTCCTGTTTCATCCTCAAAGTCAGCGATTAAGCGCTTTCCACGTTTTTGAGCAACTTCCCTAAAGCCTTTAATGACACCAATAATTTGTACTTCGGCATTATTGCGATGTAACTCATTAATCGTATAGAAACGTGTACGGTCTATATATCTGTTAGGAAATAAATTGATGAGGTCTTGATAGGTTTTTATGCCAAGTTCTGAACGTAATAAATCTGCCCTATTTGGGCCAACACCTTTAAGATAATCGATAGGAGTTTGCAGATTTATAATCATACAGCGAATTTAATTCATTTCGATAAAACTTATCGACTATAATTTGCATTTTGGCGCATTCCTTGTGTAGTTTTACGGTATGAAGAAACTTTTGTTCTTATTTTGTCTTTTTCAGATGATCAATTTGTCTGCTCAGCAGACAAATTATGTAGATTTTAAACAAGCTGATGTGTTTTTGGAAGTAAATGCCGACTCTAGCTATGTTAAAGGTTATGTGGGCTATGTTTTTGATATAACAAAACCTATTAATTATTTAACAATTGATGCTAAAAACATAACGATTTTTGGGCTTGCAGTAAACAGGAAAAAAATAGAGTTTGACTACAACGGAAAGCAAATAATTTTAAAAACTGACTTTGTTATATCTAATGATAATACTTTAATGATTTACTATAAAACCAAACCTAATAAAGCACTCTATTTTATTAAAAGAAAAGATAACTATAACATTTGGACACAAGGTCAAGGTAAATATACAAGTAATTGGCTGCCTAGTTTTGACAATGTTAATGAAAAGGTGAAATTTAATATAAGTATAATTGCTCCTTATGAATATCAGGTTTTGACCAACGGTAGATTTTTGAT
>CAJQQC010000004.1 GCA_905480385.1 uncultured Winogradskyella sp. | reverse complement strand
ATGATATCACGCTCGTCTTTTGAAAGTTTTTTATTATGTAATACTACATCTTCTAATTTTTCCCATTCTCTAATGGTTTCTTTATCATCATTAATTAGAATTTTATCTGCAATTTTATGAGATTCAATAAATAAAAAAGTTAAGTGCGTTAAAATATCATAGATTTCAGATCTTCCTCTAGTAACTTCAATATTCATTTGATCTTTGTCTATTCTATAACAATTTCTTCTTCGTTTTGGAGGTATAATAGCTTTAAAATGAGAATCGCCGTAACCTTCATCACTTGTAAGGTTAATAAAAGAGCATTCTTCAATGCCTTGAGGTAAACGATCTACAACATATAAAAGTCCTTCCAACTCAGCTTTTTCATCTGCTATAGAGCCATAAATCTCTGGTCTTAAAAGCAATAATGCCTCTCTAAGAGTTTCTCCAGAAACACCCATTGGCTTATAAAACCCACGATTAAAAAGGTGTCTCATAGTTATATACATGCGCTCAATAGCATTTGAGCTTTCTTGTGCGCGTGTTCTTTTATGTATTTTTCTAGTGGTATTCATTCTTGTATTTAACCTGCAAATATAAACTATTTAACCATTTTAGTTTCATAGAGTGCATCTGCAATCTTGCGGTCATTGGCTAATCTTGGTATTTTATTTTGTCCTCCCAATTTCCCTATAGACTTCATATAATTTTTAAAACCTTCAGTTTTAATTCTTGTAACTTTTAGGGGTTGAAGTACATTACCAACAATTAAATCTTTATAGTAGCTATTTTGCTCTTGTAAAGATTGGTCAATTAGATCAGAAAAGGCATTAAAATCTTCAGGCTCATTTTCAAACTCAATAAACCACTCATGGAATGGCAAACCATTTTCTGGATTAATTTCTGGTGCTACAGTAAACTCATTTATTGATGCATTAGAGCTCGCGATTGCAACATTTAATGCCTCTTCAACTTCTTTTCCAATGACGTGTTCTCCAAAAGCTGAAATAAAGTGTTTTATCCGCCCAGAGACGATTACTCTGTAAGGCGAAGTGCTTGTGAATTGTACTGTATCACCTAAATTATAAGCCCAAAGCCCTGCATTTGTCGAAATAATCATCACATAATTTACACCAATCTTTACCTCTTTAATCATGATGCGTTTCGGATTATCTTGAAAAAAATGCTCAGCTTCTACAAACTCATAAAATATGCCTGAGTTAAGCTGAAGTAGCATTCCTTTTTCATCTTGCTTGTCTTGAAAAGCAAAAAATCCTTCGCTCGCTGGATACAGCTCTATGCTGTCTACTTTTCGACCTATTAAGTTTTCAAATTTTGCTCGATAAGGTTCATAATTTACACCGCCAAAGATAAAAAGTGTGAAATTCTTAAAAATATCGCCAACTTTTTTATCGGTCTTTTCAATAAGCTTTTCAAAATACATTTGTACCCATGAAGGGATTCCTGAAATAATAGTCATGTTTTCTGGTAAAGTTTCCTCAACTATGGCTTCAACTTTGGTTTCCCAATCTTCAATACAATTAGTTTCCCAACTTGGTAATCTGTTTTTTTGAAGATATTTTGGCACGTAATGCGCTACAATTCCTGATAGTCGTCCTAATTGAACACCTTTTTTTTCTTTCAAAATAGGACTTCCTTGAAGAAAAATCATCTTACCATCCACAAAATTAGTGTTTCCTGTTTCATTGATATACATTAAAATAGCGTTTCTAGCAGCTTCAACATGGCTAGGCATACTCTCTTTTGTAATAGGAATATATTTTGAACCAGACGTTGTTCCTGAAGTTTTTGCGAAATAAATTGGTTTGCCTTTCCAAAGTATATCTTCTTCACCCGCAACAACTCGGTCTATATATAACTTTAAAGCCTCATAGTCGCGTATGGGAACGCGTTTTATAAAATCTTCGTGATTATTTACACTTATAAAATCATGGTCTTTTCCAAAAGCTGTCCCAGCTGCATCAGAAATCAATTGTTTAAATACTCTTTCCTGGGTTTGCAAAGGATTTGATGACCATTTTTTAATCTTTTTTGCAACAATCTTGGCTAATGGTTTTGCTGCTAATGCTTTTATTGAAATCATTATTGAAAATCGATAAAATTGGTTGGATCTATTGGGTAGCCTTTACTCCAAAGCTCAAAGTGTAAATGAGGTCCTGTACTTAGTTCGCCTGTGTTTCCCGATAAGGCTATAACCTCCCCAGCTTTGACCAGGTCACCCTGCACTTTTGTAATAGATCCATTGTGTTTATATATCGAGATCAACTCATTACTGTGCTCGACAATGATAACATAACCCGTAGACACTGTCCATTCTGCGAAAATAACAATGCCATCTGCCGTAGATTTAACTGGTGTGGTTTCTGGTATAACAACATCGACTGCAAAATGTTTTTCTTCAAGATTATAGCCTTCTGAAATAGTTCCGTTTACCGGTGGAAATAACACAAAATTAGAGCTGTTTGTCTCAGAGTCAAATAAGTTATACTTATCTTCTTTATCTGCTTTAACCCTCAAAAGAGAATCCTCCTTATTTGGAAAAACGGCCTCAATATCTTTAGCCTTTGCAGCTTCTATAATTGAGTCTCTGTTGAATTCTGAAGATGAAACATCTCCTGTAAGAACTTTTTTTATAGAGGCATAATAACGATTATTGTATAATAGTTGTTGCTGTAGAGAGTCTGCTTTGTAAGTTAGCTCGGTCGCTTTTTTCTTTAGAGAAGTCGAAGAGTATCCAGGAATATATTCACGCAGTGGTGTGTAGGCAATTAATATGGTTGTAAAACCCACCAACAAAATACTTGATAATGTGACTAAAACAAATACATTGAGTCGATTGAGTTTAATGGCATAACGCTCTTCAAAGGTGTCTTCATTTAATACCACCAAACGGTATTTGTGAAGTAGCTTCTTTTTAAGCAATTTTTTTTTTTTCTCTTTTTTTGCCATAGGTCAAACAAAAGTATATAAAATCCCGAAATGGAAAAGGTATTAAATCCTAAAATTAAACGAATAACGCCGTAATTAAACTTTAATTACTAACTTTGTAACTTAAATTTAATGTTATGATTTCAGGAAGTATTTTTTTAGCGGTTGGTCCATGGCAATGGGTTATCATTGGCCTAGCTGTAATTTTATTATTCGGAGGAAAAAAAATCCCTGAATTGATGAAAGGATTAGGAAGCGGAATAAAAGAATTTAAAGACGCAAGTAAAGACGATTCTTCAAATGAAGAGACAAAAGAATAAGCATTCTTTTATATAAGGAAAAAGCCAGCTCAGATGAGTTGGCTTTTTTTGTTACTCTTTTTTCATTATTTAATTTTGATAGACTTTATAATAGCCTCTAGCTCAAAAACATATTCACGCTTATCCAATGACGGTGCGTAAACATAACCCTCAGCCACTAAATACCTGTTGTTAACTTTATCCTCAATGGCGTAGTTGACAAATGGTCCGGCCATGTATGCGCCTTCTATTTTCCATATACCGCGTGTTTCGTATGCGGGCTTATTGTCAATAATTGCTTTAAAAATAGATGGTGCATATGCATTTTCAGTAGTCATGATAATACCATCTTCGCCGTCAATACCATCTTTAACCATTTTGTTGCGCATATTTATTACATCTACGACAATACTATCGCTCTTTCTTATACCGTCCAAAGGGTAGCTATAGAACATTAAATCCAAGGTCTTGCTTGAGCTAAACTCTTTTCTAATCCAATAAAAATTATCTTGATTTTTTGTGATTTTGTAGGCCGACGGTATATCTATAGTAAAACCTAAAGCGGCTTCCATCTCTTCGTCATTAAGTAAAGACTTGTTAATACGTCTAAGCTTTTCAGAAACTTCTCTTTTGGTAAAAGCGTCAATAATTTTTGCTTCATTCTCTTTAATCTGACGGATAATCTCATGGTCTGTCTTCCCTTTGATTACAACAACCGTTTGAGGTTTAGCATATACATTTTCTTTAATTTCAATGCTAGTTGAATCTGTTTTTTCAACTTTTAAAATTATACGGCTTCTTGTTGCAAAATCTGTAAAGACTGGTGTTGGTATTTGTTTTAATGAAAACATAGGTTCGTCTTGCGGCAATCCTTTTGCTGGGGCTGCCATAACTTTTCTTATCGCTCCACCTACTTTATCTTCCCAAAGTAAATTGTCAGCCACTACAGAAATAGAATTAATATTACCCGAAGAAGCTGGTAAATAAATAATATTGCTGTTTTTGTCATTACAACTTAATACTAAAAGTAGGCAAAATATAGATATCAGTTTTTTCATTGTATTGTATTTTTGAATTGGTTTATTTTGACACTACAAGAGTCGTTCCAATTTTGAGTTTGTTATTACTAATATCGTTCCAATCTTTTAAATTCTGAACAGAAACACCATTAAATTTTTGAGCGATACTCCATAATGAGTCTCCAGGCTTTACTTTATATGTTTGTTTGCCTGCTTTACTAACTGTTGTTTTGGGTTTTGATTTGGAACTTGCTTTAGAGGATTGTCTTCCGGGGTTTCTGGGATAGATCGTTAATCTTTGTCCAATCTTAAGGTTATTGCTTCTTAATCCGTTCCAACGTTTAATTTGGCTAACTCTTACGCTGTATTTACGTGCTATTTTGCCTAAATAATCTCCACTACGCACTCGATACCTAACTTTGGTATCATTCTCAAAAAACTGAGGTAAAGGTTTTTCGCGCTTATCTAATTCTGCTTTGGCAAATGCATATATTTTATCTTCATTGGTCACAAAACGACCAATGGCATGACGCGGTAATCTTAAGGTATAATTTTCGTCTTTTATATATGGAATGATGTCCAACTTATATGAAGGATTTAGATACTGTAGCTCTTCAATCTTAACATCTGTAACCTCTGCCACTTGGTCTAAGGTTATCATTTGCTTAACACGAATAGTATCAGTTTCTACATACTGGTATTTTGGTCTTTCAGGAGTAAACCCGTGCTCTTTGGCGTATTCAAAAATATACATCGTTGCTAAAAAAGCTGGTAAATACCCTGCTGTTTCACGTGGAAGATTTTGTCTTATGTTCCAATAATTGGTGTAGCCTCCAGAGCGTCTTATGGCTTTAGACACATTTCCTGGTCCTGAATTATATGAGGCTAAAGCCAAATCCCAATCGCCAAAAATCTTATATAATCTTGCTAAATATTTTGCTGCTGCTTCTGTAGATTTTATGGGATCTCGGCGTTCGTCCACATAACTACTAACATCTAAATCGTATTCTTTTCCTGTGCCAAACATAAACTGCCATAAACCTGTTGCGCCAACTCGCGAGCGTGCTCTTGGTTTTAATGCAGACTCTACAATTGCTAAATATTTGACTTCAAGAGGGATATTCTCTTTATCTAGAGCTTCTTCAAACATTGGGAAATAAAAATGACTTAAGCCCATAAGTCTAGATAAGGATGCTCTTCTTGTTTTTAAATAATGTTTAATTACACTTTCTAAGGAAGGATTGTATTCTATATTAAAAGGTGTACGTGCGTTTAGTTGTTTTAATCTTACTTTTAATGTATCTGTTGAAAGTTCTGGATAATCAACAGGCTTATAATCTAACCCTGTAACTGATTTATATATGGTGTCAAAAAGTGAATTGCCATATAACTCTTCAAGCCATTTCTTGTCTAATTTTGCTGTATATTCATCATCTCCTAAAGTAATTATTTTCAAACTATCATTGACGGCAGGAATGGTCTTATCAATTTTTGGTTTGCCATCAAGTACTTTATTTACTGTTGTTTGAGGGTTTTGTATTGCTGAATTGTTTTCAATAAATTCTTTATAGTATTTGACATCATCAATTATGGTATCAATTGCGTAAGTTCTTCCTGCAACAAAATCTTTTTCTGTGATACGTTTTTTAAAAGGCTTTGGTATTGTGTCTTGTGTAAAAGCAGGAAAACTGATAAACACAACAACTACAAATAAAACAAGTTTTTGGATACGCATAAAATCTATATTCTAACAATGCTAACGAAAAGCAGTGTTAAATTCGTGTTTTAAATCAAAATTTTAAGAGTTTATTCCAATATAGCGGCAATTCCTGGTAATATTTTCCCTTCTAAACTCTCAAGCATAGCACCTCCGCCTGTACTTACATAGCTTACTTTATTTTCAAAACCAAATTGCTTCACAGCTGCTACTGAATCTCCTCCTCCAACAAGTGAAAAAGCTCCTTTTTTTGTTGCTTCGGCAATAGAATTTCCTAGTTCAATAGTGCCGTTTGCAAATGTTTCCATTTCAAAAACACCTAAGGGACCATTCCATAAAATTGTTCTGCATTGCATCACGACATCATGAAAATTTGTTTTTGATTTTGGCCCTGCATCCAAGCCTTGCCATCCGTCTGGAATTTTTGTAACGTCAATAACTTTAGTTTCTGCTTCGTTACTAAAAGCATTTGCCGCCAAGACATCTACAGGTAAATGAATTTTTACATTTTTAGCTTCGGCTTGTTTTAGAATATCTAAAGCTAATGCCATCTTATCGTCTTCACATATAGAATCACCAACGCTCCCACCTTGTGCCTTTATAAAGGTAAATGTCATACCTCCTCCTATTATTAGGTGATCTACTTTATCTAAAATATTCTCAATTATAGTGATTTTAGAAGATACTTTTGCTCCGCCAAGAACAGCTAATACGGGCTTTTCTCCTGTTTGCATAACTTTTTGAATACTCTCTATTTCTTGTGCTAATAAATATCCGAAACACTTTTTGTCTTCAAAAAACTGTGCTACAATTGTTGTTGATGCATGAGCTCTATGTGCCGTGCCAAAAGCATCGTTAACATAAATATCACCTAGCTTTGACAACTGTTTAGCAAAGTTTTTTTCTCCAGATTTTTCTTCTTCGTGAAAGCGTAAATTTTCTAGTAATAATATTTCTCCAGATTTTAAATCTGACGCAGCTTCTTCAGCTTTAGGTCCAACACAATTATTTACAAACTTTACTTGTACACCTAAAACATCTTGAAGGCTCTCGATAATATGATGTAATGAAAACTCATTTTGTACTCCTTTTGGACGACCTAAATGTGACATTAAAATACAACTTCCACCATCCTCTAATATTTTAATGATTGTTGATTTTGCTGATTGAATTCGTGTATCGTCTGTTACCTGAAAATTATCATCTAATGGGACATTAAAATCTACTCGGATTAAGGCTTTTTTACCAGAAAAGTTGAAGTCGTTTATGGTTTTCATTATGTTGTTTTTATAGAATTGTAAATATATAAAGTTTAACCATTGTATTAGTAAACAAGACTGTAAAAGCGTTACAATTAATTATGAGCGGAATAAAAACCTCCAACCTTTATTTATGCGCGTTAATCTTTATCGGGAAATTCCACTTAGCATTAAAATGATTGAAGTAATAAGGTAATATTGGGAATCTATTTGACAAACCTCTATAATTTTACATAGATTTGCTTATATGTTATTTTCGGAAGTTTTAGGGCAAGATCATATTAAAAGCCATCTTACAAAAAGTGCAGATGCTGGGCGTATCCCTCATGCACAATTGTTTGTTGGCCCAGAAGGCTCTGGTACATTGCCAATGGCTATAGCTTATGCCCAATACATTTTATGTGGCAACAAAAATTCTGAAAACTCAGAAGGTAACCCTGCTTGCAACCTCAAGTTTAATAACCTGTCTCACCCTGATTTACATTTTGCTTTTCCGGTTACAACTAATGATAAAGTAAAGCGCCATCCGGTATCGAGTCATTTTTTAGAAGAATGGCGACAACTTATTGACCAGCAGCCTTATGGAAATTTATTTGACTGGTACAAAATGCTAGGTGTTGACAACAAGCAAGGCCAAATAGGTGTAGATGAGGCGCTCGATATTGTAAAGTCTTTAAGTCTAAAATCTTATGAGGGCGGCTTTAAAATAATGCTGATTTGGATGTCCGAAAAGATGAACACTTCATGCGCAAATAAGCTTTTAAAACTTATCGAAGAACCACCAGAAAAAACTGTCTTTATTCTTGTTGCTGAGGACGAAGAACAAATTATTAGTACCATTCGCTCGCGTTGTCAAGTATTGCATTTTCCTGGTTTATCTGAAGCTATTATAGCAGATGCTTTGGTGAAAAAATATGACGTTGAAGAAACTATTGCTAATAAAATTGCACAACAATCAAATGGCAACTTTAACAAGGCATGTGATCTTGTGTACCAAGACAGTGAGGATATTCAGTTCGAAAAGTGGTTTATCGCTTGGGTGCGTTCTGCATTTAAAGCTAAAGGAAATAAATCTGCTATTAGAGAATTAATAGCTTGGTCTGAGGTTATTGCAAAAACTGGCCGTGAGACTCAGAAGCAGTTTCTGCAATTTTGTATTAATTATTTTAGGCAAGCCTTATTACTGAATTATAAAGCTGATGATTTGGTCTATTTAGAGCCAAAATCAGAAAGTTTTAAACTCGAAAAGTTTGCACCTTTTGTGCATGATGCTAATATTATAGATATTACAAAAGAACTTCAAGACGCTATTTGTCATATAGAACGTAACGGAAATTCAAAGATTATTCTAACAGATTTATCTATAAAACTCACAAGATTATTGCACAAAAAAAGTCAAGCAAATACTTGACTTTTTGGTGTTTATCTTATTTTATAATTTTACTTGTCCTCTTCTGAAATTTCATCTTCGATGTTAAATTCAGCATTTAAAGTATCTGTAATTATTTTGGTTAAGTCACTTGCTTCTTCTCCATAGATTACACTGCTACCAACTTCATTTTGACCAAGAATAAAAGCATAACCATTTGTTTTTCCATAATCTCTTACAAAAGCATTAACTGTTTTAATAACAGAATCCATTTCTTTGTTATAACCTTGCTGAAGTACAGCCTGGTTTTGTTGAAAACTCTGGGTTAGTTGTTGATTTTTTTGTCCAAGTTCGTTATACTTCTCTTGAGCAGTCTTCTGAGACATTTTAGATTGTGCCAATTGAAATGCTTTTACTTCA
>CAJQQC010000003.1 GCA_905480385.1 uncultured Winogradskyella sp. | reverse complement strand
ATTTTTGCAACACTCTTTCTTTTGTGTCGTCTTTAAGACAAACCAATCAAAACCAATCAAAAGCTAGCCAAGCATGTTTCAAGTAGATATTGTTGAAAAATGTAGACAGAATGATAGAAAAGCACAACTAAAGCTTAATGTAAGACATGGAGAGCTAAAGATTGTCTCTGCAATACTCAATGCAACAGGTAATATATCGCACACAAATTTATTAGCAAAAGACATTGATGGAAGTGATACTTCCATCAATGTATCTTATTCTGATGTTTTAGTTAACGATTGGAAAAACGGTACTCTGGGTCTCAAATATGTTGACAATGCTTTAATTAAAAACGTGCAGAGTTTAACTTTAAATTCAAACTCATCTAATATCAATATAGATTATTTGTCAGGTAATAATATTATCGATGGTAGTTTTGGTGAATTAACTATACACAGCATATTAGATACATTTAGTAATCTTAATATCGTTTTAGAAAATAGTGATGCATGGATAAAATTACCAAAGGTTGACTATATATTAATGTTTAAAGGTGAACGCTCAAAATTTAATAACGAAATTACTATGACTAAGACTGTTAGTGGTGATTCTGGTAAGTCGATTGTCATCAATGCAAAATATAGCAGCGTAACAACTAACTAATCTTAGACCATTTCTTTTTTAAATATAGATATGGTCTAAGCTTAACATCATATCATTTCTTTCCTGTTTTCCATTAAATACATTCGTATTTTTATGGAAATTTTTAGTTTATGCCAACTCTAACTTTTGAAAGTGTTTTACAATCTTTAGATCCTTTTCCTGTTCTAGGAAATTCTTACACAAATGGCGATTATGTGCCCTTGGATTTGTCAGTAAATAATCCTGATTTACAAACTGTCAATGTATCGTCTTCTGATGATTTAGAAACTCATATCTGGAAGCATATAAAATCCAATAACGGAACGATAGCGTACGGCGGTTATATTGAAAAACGGGGTATTTACAACCGAAGTGGGCATTTTAATCAAGACAATCCATATACCGAACGTAATATCCACTTAGGTATGGATTTATGGATTGCAGAAGATACTGCAATTTATGCGCCTATAGATGGAGTGGTTCATGGTCTTAAAGATAATACAGGTTATGGTAATTATGGACCAACATTGATATTAAAACATAAACTCAACGGTGTTAAATTTTATTCACTTTATGGGCATTTGAGCTCAAGATCTTTAAACAAAAAACGATTGGGTGAGACTATCACAAAAGGTCAACAAATAGCCACTTTGGGTAAAGCAGAAGAAAATGGTGATTATCCACCACACTTGCATTTTCAAATTATAAAAGATATTGAAGATTACTCAGGTGATTATCCAGGTGTTTCTAGTCAAAAGGATTTAAAATTTTATAAATCCAATTGTCCAAATCCTAATCTACTTTTAAGATTATTCTAAGAATTTGTCAAAACCGTTTCAGTAAAAACCTTAATAGATACAATATCAGGCAGTTTTTTATTCTGTAGTCAACTGCTTCATTCCAAAAGATTTACCAATTATAAAACCTAAAATAACCAGAATACCATCAGAAAACGTGAACCATAATTCTTTTGGAAGTACATATATATTAAAAAAAGTTGCAGCTAACATTATAGCACCAACAATATAACTAGGAATCATACTTACTTTAGAAATTTTAGCGGCTACAAGCATACCCAATATTATACCTATAAAATGGGCAATGACAACAAAAATTTTGGAGCCCATGGGAATTTGATTCATATTGTTTTTTATCCATTCCATGTCCATTGGATTTGCGCCTTCCGGTAATGGAAATAAACTTTGACCAATAAGTGTCTCAAAGACATAAACCATAAATGCTGCTGAAATAAAACCTAAAATGGTTGCCAATACGTTTTTCATGATTAAGAAGATTAGTTAGTGGCTTTAAATTAAGAAAAAAATCCTGATGCATTAGTATCAGGATTTTAATTTATAAAGGTTATTACCAAATATGGTTTGGTGATTATTCATTTACCAAAACCCATTCGCCTTTTTCGATTAGCGGAATAGCTTGCTTATACTTTACTGTTTTGGCTTCACCACTCATGACGTGTTTTATAGTCACACGGTCGTTACGTCCAATTTTTGGTTGCTCACGTACTATAGTTTCAACGACTTGTTGTTGACGATGTGATGCGCCTTCACCAACAGAGCGGCTTTCTGCTGCACGCTCATCCATGTTTTGAATTTCTTCTTTTTGTTCTCTCGTTTTTACTTGCTTACGCGCTTTAGCTTCTTGAAGATTGTTAGCGGTGTCTTGAGGAATTTCGCCTTTAAATAAGAATGAAATTACCTCTTTATTTACTTGGTCAATCATTACTTTAAATAACTCAAAAGCTTCAAATTTATAGATTAATAAGGGGTCTTTTTGCTCGTGTACAGCTAATTGTACTGATTGCTTCAATTCGTCCATTTTACGCAAGTGTGTTTTCCAAGCATCATCGACAATAGCTAAAGAAATATTCTTTTCAAAATCGTTAATCAATTGTTTTCCTTTAGTTTGATAAGATTTTTCTAAATCTGTAACGACTTGAAGCGTTTTTGTACCATCAGTAAAAGGTACAACGACACGTTTGTATTTATCACGTTGTGTATTGTAAACATTTTCGATTACAGGATACGCTAAATCTGCTGCACGTTGCATTTTTTCTCTATAATGTGCAAAAGCAGTTTTATAAACGATACCTGCAATTTCCTGAGCCCCCATTTTATTAAAATCATCTTCAGAAACTGGAGATGACATTGAGAAATAACGAATTAGCTCGAACTCAAAATTCTTATAATCGTTAGCTTCTTTGTTAGCTTCTGTAATGATTTCAGAAGTATCAAAAATCATATTCGCCAAGTCCACACGAAGTCTTACACCGTTCAATGCATGACGACGACGTTTGTAAACAACCTCACGTTGTGCATTCATCACATCATCATATTCTAGTAAACGCTTACGAACACCAAATTGGTTTTCTTCTACTTTTTTCTGTGCACGCTCAATAGATTTAGATATCATACTATGCTGAATAACTTCACCTTCTTTAAGGCCCATCTTATCCATCATTTTGGCAATACGCTCACTACCAAATAAACGCATCAGATTATCCTCTAGAGAGACATAAAACTGGGAACTTCCTGGATCTCCTTGACGACCAGCACGACCACGTAACTGTCTGTCTACACGTCGAGAATCATGACGTTCTGTACCAACAATAGCTAGACCACCAGAGGCTTTAACCGCGTCAGATAATTTAATATCCGTACCACGACCTGCCATGTTTGTTGCAATTGTTACTTGACCAGCATTACCAGCTTCTGCCACAATATCTGCCTCACGTTTGTGTTGTTTGGCATTTAGTACGTTGTGTGAAATTTTACGTTGTGCTAAAATTTTTCCTAATAATTCAGAAATATCTACAGAAGTTGTACCAATTAATACAGGTCTTCCTTCTTGAGATAGTTTAGTGACTTCATCTACAACAGCATTGTATTTTTCGCGCTTAGTCTTGTATACTAAATCTTCACGGTCATCACGTGCAATTGGTCTGTTTGTCGGAATCTCTACAACATCTAATTTATAGATTTCCCAAAGCTCACCAGCTTCTGTAACGGCTGTACCTGTCATACCAGATAGTTTGCGGTACATACGGAAGTAGTTTTGTAGTGTTACCGTTGCAAAAGTTTGCGTAGCATCTTCAATTTTTACATTTTCTTTAGCTTCAATCGCTTGGTGTAATCCGTCAGAATAACGACGTCCATCCATAATACGACCAGTTTGCTCATCGACAATCATGACTTTATTGTCCATAACCACATACTGCGTATCTTTTTCGAAAAGTGCGTATGCTTTTAATAGCTGGTTTAAGGTGTGAATACGTTCTGATTTCACAGAGAAATCACGGAATAATATTTCCTTTTCGGCAGCTTCTTTTTCTGACGATAAGCCTTTATTTTCAATCTTTGCAATTTCGGTTCCCATTTCTGGCATCACAAAGAAATTTGGGTCGTCTTTACCAGATAAAAATTCTACACCTTTATCAGATAATTCAACTTGATTATTTTTTTCGTCAATAACATAATAGAGTTCTGCATCTACTTTTGGCATTTCTCTATTGTTATCCTGCATGTAAAAGTTTTCAGTCTTCTGAAGGAGTTGTTTGATGCCCTCCTCAGATAAAAACTTGATTAATGCTTTATTTTTTGGAATACCTCTATAAACACGTAGTAGTTGAAAACCACCTTCTTTAGTATCACCAGCAGAAATTAATTTTTTAGCTTCAGCTAAAACACCAACTAAATACTTACGTTGTACTTCTTCGATTTGCTGAACCTTAGGTTTTAAAGCATCAAATTCGTGTTCATCACCTTTAGGAATAGGCCCAGAGATAATCAAAGGTGTACGTGCATCATCAATTAATACAGAATCCACCTCATCTACAATCGCATAGTGATGCGGACGTTGTACCAAATCATCTGGCGAATGTGCCATATTATCACGTAAGTAATCAAAACCAAATTCGTTATTTGTTCCGTAAGTAATATCTGCGTTATAGGCTTTACGACGTTCATCAGAGTTAGGTCTGTGATAGTCAATACAATCGATACTTAAGCCATGAAACTGAAATATTGGTGCCATCCAAGCACTATCACGTTTTGCTAGGTAATCGTTTACTGTTACCAAATGAACACCACGACCAGCTAAAGCATTAAGGTAAACAGGTAGTGTCGCCACTAATGTTTTACCTTCACCAGTTTGCATCTCTGCAATTTTACCTTGATGCATCGCAATACCACCGATAAGTTGTACATCGTAATGTACCATATCCCAAGTGATAGGTTTTCCTGCAGCATCCCATGAGTTTGCCCAAAGTGCTTGGTCACCATCAAGGGTTACATAGTCGTTATCACCAGAAATTTCCCTGTCAAAAGCATTTGCCGTTACTTTTACCTCAGTATTATTTACAAATCGCTTTGCAGTTTCTTTGACGACTGCAAAAGCCTCAGGAAGAATATCGTTTAATACATCTTCTGTAACCGTATAGATTTCGTCTTTGATATTATCAATTTCTAGATAAATATCTTCACGTTCGTCTATATCTTCGGTATTTTCAGCTTTGGTATTTAGTTCATCAATTTGTGCATTAAAGGAAGCACGAGCATCAGCTATTTTTGACTTGAACTCAACTGTTTTTGCTCTTAATTCGTCATGAGATAAAGCTTCTAAAGCTTTTTCAAAAGTTTTTATCTCATCAACGATAGGTGATATAGACTTAACGTCTTGTTTGGATTTATCTCCAACAAAAACCTTAAGTACTGAATCTAGTAATCCCATTTTGGTTTATATTTTGTAAAAAGCGAACTTAAGAAGTTACTTTTAGGTTAGTCTTTTATCTGTCCCTTAGAAGGGTTTCAAATATACGGTTTGTATTAGGTTCAATAAAACCTTATTAACCAAAAAAAGTCTCAATATCGTCAAAAACGAAAGAGACTTTTTTTAGTATGTTTTTATAATATTAATATTCGTCCTCGTTCCAGAGGTAATCTTCATCAGTTGGATAATCTGGCCAAATTTCTTCTATAGAATCGTAAGAATCACCTTCATCTTCTATAGCTTGTAAATTTTCAGTAACCTCTAAAGGCGCGCCTGTTCTAATCGCATAATCGATTAACTCATCTTTAGTTGCTGGCCAAGGTGCATCACTTAAATGCGATGCTAATTCTAGTGTCCAATACATTTGCTATTGCGTTTTGTTTTTTGCAAAAATAATTTTTTAGTTTAAAAAGTCAAGAAAAAATTAAATTATTTAATGCTTGTTATGAATTTAGTTTTAAAAACGATTCATAATCTTGTATTTCATTAATATAAAAGAACGCGTAATCTTGTAACTTTTCGGATTGGCGTATTGCATTTGCTAATCCTAAGTAAATAAGACTTAAGACTCTTTTTTAGGAATCCATTTAATCTCTTCGGCTTGTAATTCATGAGACAACTTCCGTGCCAATACAAAAAGGTAGTCAGATAGTCGGTTGATGTACATTAAAGTCTCAGGTTGAAATGGCTCCATGTCATTAAGGTGACTCGCTAAACGCTCTGCACGTCGACATACAGTTCGGGCTATGTGACAGAATGACACCGTTTGATGACCGCCAGGTAAAACAAAATTGGTCATTGGAGGTAGAGCAGCATTCATAATATCCATATTATCTTCTAGAAGCTTAATATCTGATTCTGATATTTTAGGAATATTTAAACGGTCTTTGCCATTTTTTAGTGTTGCTTTTTCTGGGTCAGTTGCCAAAATAGCACCAACGGTAAATAAACGATCTTGGATTTCCATTAAGATCTTTTTATGAATTGGGTCAATGGCTTGGTCTCTGATTAAACCTATATGAGAGTTAAGCTCGTCAATAGTACCATAACTCTCAATACGAATATGATGTTTAGGAACACGAGTACCACCAAATAGAGCTGTAGTACCTTTATCTCCAGTTTTTGTGTAAATTTTCATAAGACAAAGTTAACGAATTTAACTTCAATCTTAGTTTAACTTATCACTTTCAATCATGCCGTCACGAAGACGAATAACGCGTCTGGCGTGTTTTGCAACTTCTTCCTCATGAGTTACCATAATCACCGTATTTCCTTTGTCGTGAATTTCGTCAAAAAGCTGCATGATTTCTAAAGATGTTTTAGAGTCTAAGTTTCCTGTAGGCTCATCTGCAAGTATAATAGAAGGTTTATTTACCAATGCACGACCGACAGCCACACGTTGTCTCTGACCACCAGAAAGTTGATTAGGTTTATGATCCATACGATCGTCTAAACCTACATCAGTTAGTACTGTAGAGGCTCTAGCTATGCGTTCTTTTTTAGAAGCACCTGCATATATCATTGGCAGTGCAACGTTTTCTAAAGCAGTTGTTCGGGGTAACAAGTTAAAAGTTTGAAATACAAATCCTATTTCCGTATTTCTAATTTCAGCTAAATCATCATCGCTCAATTTGCTTACGTCCTTATCATTAAGATTATAACTTCCTGCTGTTGGTGTGTCTAAACAGCCTAAAATATTCATAAGGGTAGACTTTCCAGAACCAGAAGGTCCCATGATGGCAACATAATCACCCCGTTTTATATCTAAATCTATGCCTTTAAGGACGTGAACGGTCTCTTGACCGAGTTTAAAATCTCGAATTATATTTCTGATTTCAATGACGTTGTCACTCATATATGTTAGTCTTTTAGCTAAATCTTTCGCAAGATAAAAGAAATTAAAAGCTGTTATCTGAATAAGACGTTAAAATCTATATCTTGTTACAGTCTAATTCTAAAATGTTGTTTTGGTTGCTCCTTACGGAAGAAAATAAAACCCAGAATAAAACAGTCAATTGATATAATGACTCTAGGATCTTTTAAAATAGTTTCCCAGGCTTGGGTCATGTCTCTCGACCAATAGATGTCATCAAA
Organism: uncultured Winogradskyella sp.; assembly: GCA_905480385.1. GTDB lineage: Bacteria > Bacteroidota > Bacteroidia > Flavobacteriales > Flavobacteriaceae > Winogradskyella. Next base: position 6,177 of record CAJQQC010000003.1, on the reverse strand, counting down.
AATAAATACCGAATTGTTATGAGCTTTTGATATCAGTAAGTTGAAATACGCTAAAGTAGCTTCCTTATTGTGATGACCATCAAAGTATATACAGTCAAAACTTTCTTGGTGTAACTGCGAAATAGCTGATCTAAAATCTGAGTTATTACAAATTATATTTGAAAGATGTAATGCTTTCAAATTTTTTTCAGAAAATTGAAATGTATTATGGCAACCTTCTACTGTGGTAATTTTATTTTTTGAATGCCCTAAAGCTAATGCTTGCGTCCCAACACCTAAAGAAGTGCCTAGTTCTAAAGTGTTTTTAAATTTAAAATATTGAGATATTCTGAATAATAACTGGGTGTCTTTAAAACTACTACTTGATATTTTTACCATTTTAGAAACACGACGTTTACTGTTACTCATACGTTTTGAGCCAGCACCAAAATCAGTAATTTCAAGAGATTCTTTAGAGTTTAATAATTGACTTCTGTAGGCTTTTAAATCATCATAGTTATTATACTTCTTTTTGTCGTAAAGACATTTTGTTATAAAATTATAGACAAAAGGCGAGTGGACACCATGTTCGTTGGTGGATTTAAGAAGGAATTTTATATAAGCTATTATTTGGCACATAAATTAACCCTCAAACTTTTCTGCTAATTCAAACCATCGCATTTCTTTTTCTTCAATGGTGTCTATAATCACTTGTAACTCTTCAGAAAGTTTTGCAATATCTTCTTGAGATAAGTCAGCGTTTAAAAACTCAGCTTCTTTTGCTTTTTTGTCCAATTCTAAGGAACGGATTTTTGACTCTAAGTTTTTATATTCTTTCTGTTCGTTGTAAGATAATTTGTTCGTCTGATTTTGTTTTACAACTGTAGTATTTTCTTGTTTTTCAGATTTAGCTTGTTGTTTAGGTTGGCTACTTTCATAAGCACGATAATCAGAGTAATTACCTGGAAAATCATCAACGATACCTTCACCTTTAAAAACAAACAAATGGTCCACAATTTTATCCATAAAATAGCGATCGTGCGAGACCACTAATAAACAACCTGGAAAATCCATTAAGAAACTTTCCAAAACATTAAGTGTTACAATATCTAAATCATTCGTTGGCTCATCGAGGATCAAAAAGTTAGGATTCTGAATTAAAACCGTACATAGGTACAAACGTTTTTGTTCGCCACCACTTAGTTTTTCAACAAAATCGTATTGTTTTTTCCTATCAAATAAAAAGCGTTCTAATAATTGTTGTGCGCTAATCTGTCGTCCTTTTGCTAACGGAATATAATCGCCATAATCTCTAACAACATCAATCACTTTTTGGTTAGGCTTAGCTTTAATACCACCTTGCGTGTAATAGCCAAATTTAACAGTTTCTCCAAGAACAATCTTACCACCATCTGGTTGTATGGATTGCGTCAACATATTAAGAAAAGTAGACTTACCAGTACCATTTTTTCCTATGATACCTATACGTTCGCCTTTTTTAAAGTTATAATCAAAACCATTAAGAATCACTTTGTCTTTAAATGATTTTGAAACATTATGCAGTTCTACAATTTTACTACCCAAACGTTCCATATTTATTTCTAGCTGAATCACATGGTCTTTTCTGCGCTGATGTGCTTTAGATTTTATTTCAAAAAAATCATCAATACGACTTTTAGATTTTGTGGTTCGTGCTTTAGGTTGGCGTCGCATCCAATCGAGTTCTTTTTTAAAGAGTTGTTTGGCTTTGCCGACTTCGGTTTGTTCCTTAGCAATACGTTCTTCTTTCTTTTCTAGATAGTAAGAATAGTTGCCTTTGTAGGTGTACATTTTACCATGGTCCAATTCTACAATTTCGTTGCACACACGTTCTAAAAAATAGCGATCATGGGTAACCATAAATAGTGTTTGTTGTGTTTTAGCAAAATAATCTTCGAGCCATTCAATCATTTCTAAGTCAAGATGGTTGGTAGGCTCGTCTAATATTAAAATATCTGGCTTACTAATTAAAGCTTGAGCTAATGATAGACGTTTTTTCTGACCACCAGAAAGCGAACTAATCTTTGCTTTTAAATCGTCTAGCTTTAATTGTGATAGTATTTGTTGGAATTGCGTCTCAAACTCCCAGGCATTATGTCTGTCCATAGCTTCAAAAGCATCTTGGTATGCTTCTGTATCTTCAGGGTTTTGTAATGCTTTTTCGTAAGTCTCTATGATTTTTAGAATAGGTAAATCACTGGCAAAAATGGTTTCCTCGATGCTTAACTTACTATCTAGATTTGGCTCTTGGTCTAAGAATGCAAGGCGTAAACCTTTGCGAACAACAACTTGTCCAGAATCAGGTACATCTTTACCGGATAAAATATTTAAAATAGATGATTTCCCACTTCCATTTTTGGCAACAAAAGCAATCTTTTGGTCCTTGTGAATGCTAAATGAAATATCCCTAAATAGCTCTAACTCGCCATAAGACTTTGATATATTTTCAACGTTAAGGTAATTCAAGTTGTATCGTTTTTTGCAAATATGAGAATTAATCCAAAAAGCAACTCAATAGTTTTGTTATTTCTAACGTTAGATTATATTTGTGTAAACCTCTTTTATATGACTCGGTATTTATTGGCTATTATTTGCTTGGGCCTTTTTTTATGTACGTCTTGTGTACCTCAGAAGGATTTAATTTACCTGCAAGACAAAGGCAATTCTAACCAAGTTATACCCAGTTTAGTAGAGCAGCAAAAGCCTTATCGTGTTCAGATTAATGATATTTTGAACATCAGGATTAAGGTTTTGAATCAAGAGAATGCAACCATTTTTAATCCCACAGGAGAAGGAAGTTTAGATGCGAGTTCTCAAGAGCGTGCCTATTTTGACGGCTTTACAGTAGATTTGAGAGGTAATATTCGTGTACCGCAGTTGGGAGAGTTTTTAGTTTTAAATTCAACAATTGAGGAGATTGAAGCAGTACTTAAAAAACAATTATTAGAAAAAGAATTTACAGAATTTGCACAGATTTTTGTAACTGTTAAACTAGCTGGCTTACGCTATACCACTTTAGGAGAAATTGGTACTACGGGTTCACAGGTGATTTTTCAAGAACGCGCGACCATTTTAGAAGCTATTGCCAATGCCGGTGATATTCCAGTTGAAGGCAACAAACGTGAGGTACGTATATTGAGGCAAAATCCTCATGGTCAAGAAATTCATCGTTTAGACTTGACAGACATTAAAGTCATGGAATCACCCTATTATTACATACAACCTAATGACGTGATTATTGTGGATCCTTTGGTACAAAAGTCTTTAGGAACAGGAACAAATGGACTACAGACCTTTACAGCTATTTTAAGTGTAGTTACCGTAATTACAAGTACAATATTATTGATTGATAGACTTTAGTAAATGACAAATTTAGACCAAGATATTGAATTTGATGATGCAGGTGGAAGACTAACGTTTGACTTTCGAGGATTTCTTTTTAAGATACTTCAAAACTGGATTCTAATAGCGATTTCAATTGCTATTGCTTTAGGAGTTGCTCATTATATCAATGTTAGAAAGCAAAACATATACCGATTAAACGCCCTTGTTTCTGTAGAGTCTGAGCAAAACCCATTCTTTACGGCCAATACGAGTATCTCTTTTAATTGGGGCGGCGTATCGGGGAAGATTGGTAAAGTGATGACCACTTTAGCAACACGAAGCCATAATGAGTTGGTTATAGATTCGCTTCAGTTTTATAAGCAGTATTTAAAGCAAGGTAAATACCATTTATTAGATATTTATAAAGCGTCACCTTTTGATGTGAAAATAAATAAAGGCGAATATCAAATGCTTGGTAGACCAATAGAACTTAAGCATTTGAATAATAATCAATTTCAAATTATTCATGACTTTGAAGAAACGACAAGTGTTAGTTGTCAGCGGTATTCAGACAGGTCTACCACCAGCATAGCCGTAAATCCAGGTGTGGTTGAACGTGTATTTACTTATGGGGAACCCGTAAATCTTCCTTTTTTTAATGGGGTTGTAAAAAAACGAAATGGAAAAAACCCTGATACTGAAAACCAGTATTTTATTCATTTTTTAAATTTTGACGGATTGGTTTCTGGTTTTCAAAACAGTGTAAATGTTAGTTTTTTTAGAGGTAGCTCTACGGTTTTATCGCTAGCGCAATCTGGTAATAATAAAGCTAAAATTGTAGATTATTTAAATGCTACTGCAGAGATTTTACGAGAAACCGAATTGCGAACCAAGAACTTGTATGCGACTAATACCATTGCGTTTATTGATAGCACTTTGGGTAATGTGAATTCAGACCTTAAAGATGTCAATCAAGAAATGGATGATTTCCGTTCATCTAATAAAGTTTTTAATGTCAGCGAAGACATTTCTAATACGTCGGAACAACTTAAAGAATATGAGAATAGTCGAGAGGTTGAACGTACTAAAATTAATTATTTAAACAATTTAGAATCCTATCTTCAAAATAAAACAGACTATACAAACATTGCTGCGCCAACTTCTGTAGGTATAGAAGAAACGGGTTTGTTGACGAGTATAGGTAAGTTAACAACGCTAGCCATTGAGCGCGAAAATCAATCCAAAACAGCTCGAGAAGGATCTATTTTGTTAAGACGATTAGACGCGCAAATTGACGCTGAAAAAAATGTGGTTTTCGAATTGATAAATGCCGCAAGACGAGGTGTTAATTTACAACTTGGTGCTTTAAATTCCTCTATTGCTAAATTAGAAGCGGAGCTAAGAAAATTACCTCAAGAACAACAAGAGTTTTTGAAAATTCAACGCAAATTGGATATTAGCCAAGAGGCATACAATATTTATCAGGCCAAATTATCGGAAGCAGAAATCGTCAAAGCAGCAAATGTTTCAGATATCGTGATGATTGACCCAGCCAAAGATATTGGCAATGGACCCATTGGCCCTAAAAAGTCTTTAAATTATATGATGGCTTTAGTTGTTGGTGGCATAATTCCTGTTTTAATTATCTTTTTGTTATTTATCTTAGACCGAAATATTCATACTGCAGAAGATGTAGAGCGTTTATCTAAACTACCTGTTATCGGTTTGGTTGGTAAATATACTTACAAAAATAATTTGGTTGCTTTTGAAAAACCGAAGTCTGCAGTTGCAGAGTCTTTTAGAGCCATACGTTCAAGCTTACAATTTATTTATAAAAACCAAAAAGATGCTAATGGTTCTAAAACATTAATGTTTACCTCTTCTATTAGTGGTGAAGGAAAGACCTTCTGTTCCATTAATACAGCTACAGTCTATGCACTTTCTGGAAAAAAAACTGTTATCGTAGGTTTGGATTTAAGGAAACCCAAAATCTTTGATGATTTTGATGTTAAGAATGATATAGGAGTAGTTAATTATTTAATTAATGATGGTAATTTAGAAGATATTACCCGCAAAACCCACATTCCAAATCTGGATATCATTTTATCTGGACCTATACCTCCAAACCCATCAGAACTCTTGATGAGTAAGCGTATGAGTGCTTTAATAGCAGAATTAAAAACGAAATACGACATGATAATTCTTGATACATCGCCATTAGGTTTGGTGACGGATGCTTTAGAATTATCGCAACATGCAGATGCTACCATTTATATGGTGCGCTTAAATTATACCAAAAAAGGGATGTTGTCCATGGTAAATTCAAAGTATAAGAAAGGCGAATTAAAAAATGTTAATTTGCTGCTTAACTTTTATCGCCATAAAAAAGGTGCTGGTTATGGCTACGGTTATGGCTACGGTTATGGTGCCTATGGTGATTCTTATCTAGAAAATGAAAAGCGTGGTTTCTTTTACAAGATAAAACGTCTATTGAAGCGCTAGTCGTTTTATTCCCATTCAACGCTATATTGCTCAATGCGTCAGTTCTAGTGGCTCGCTTTTTTTAGCGAGGTGTATTGAGAACGGTTTGCGTTACTAATCTTCTAGATAATATTTACTCGTTCCTCACAAATCACTCGAAGTGACGTTGGTGTTTCTGTTTAATAATCCGTTAGTATGTTTTTATACAATCATTTTATTAGGGAGTAAATATTATTATATTAGCCTGACTCTAAATAGCTATTGGCTTGAAGACCAAAACAGAAGATAATTGGCTTTATACGATTTCTGCAAAGCAAAAACTTATTGACTTTAATTTTAAAGAAATTTGGCAGT
>CAJQQC010000002.1 GCA_905480385.1 uncultured Winogradskyella sp. | reverse complement strand
AGTAGAGTAATCTACCAACGCCGAAAGACTTAAGGTGGTTATAGCGACGGGGCTCACCTCTTACCTTTCCGAACAGAGAAGTTAAGCCCGTTTGCGCCGATGGTACTGCTTACTGTGGAAGAGTAGGTCGCCGCCTTTTTTTAAAGACTCAATCTATTAGATTGAGTCTTTTTTTGTTTATACAATTTTATGTTTTAAACAAATTAAAAATTAAACCTTCTATAACGAGGCATTTTACCTTGTTTAATTTCAATAATTACTAGTATGTTTGTCAGGTATTATATTAAGTATGACAAACAAAGAATTAGACTTAGCTTGGGATTTTATTAATAATACTGATCGTAATGTATTTTTAACAGGAAAAGCAGGTACAGGTAAAACTACTTTTCTTCATAAATTAAAAAAAGAATCTCTTAAAAGAGCAGTAGTTGTTGCACCAACAGGTGTTGCTGCTATTAACGCAAAAGGTGTTACGATTCATTCTTTTTTTCAAATGCCTTTTGGTCCAATTTTACCTAATCAGGATTTAAATAATTCTTCAGGATTTAATAGAAAATTTAATAGAACGAAAATAAATATAATCAAGTCTTTAGATTTACTAATTATAGATGAGATTAGTATGGTTCGTGCTGATTTGTTAGATGGAATCGATAAAACATTAAGACGATATAGAAATAGGATAAAGGTTTTTGGAGGTGTGCAGGTCTTGATGATTGGAGATTTACAACAATTATCTCCTGTTATAAAAGAGAATGAATGGTCATTGCTAAAACCATTTTATAAAAACATCTTTTTTTTTAGTAGTCAAGCATACCAAGAATGTAATGCCATTACTGTTGAACTAAAGTATATCTATAGACAAGATAATCCTAAATTTATAAATATCCTAAATGAGATAAGAACTAATAATTTATCTCAATCTTCAGCTTCAGAACTTAATAAGCGTTGGATTCCGGATTTTACTCCAACAGAAGATGAAGGTTATATTTCATTAACAACACATAATAATAGAGCTGAGCAAACAAACAATTCACAACTTGAAAAACTTAGCGGCAAGACCAAAGTATACAATGCAAGAATTGAAGGTAAATTCCCTAAGTTTTCACATCCAAATAAAGAAGAATTAGAACTTAAAGTTGGAGCTCAAGTGATGTTTATTAAAAATGATAGTTCTCCGGAGAAACTTTATTTTAACGGAAAAATAGGTAAGGTTATCTTACTAGATAAAAATGAAGTCGTAGTAAAATGTCCAGACGATCAATTTAATATTATAACCACACCTGAAGAGTGGGAAAATATCAATTATAAAGTAGATAAAGAAACAAAAACTATAACTGAAAATAAAATTGGTTCTTATATACAAATGCCTTTGCGTTTGGCTTGGTCTATTACGATACACAAAAGTCAAGGTCTAACTTTCGAAAAAGCAATTATTGATGCTGAAGCAGCTTTTGCTCATGGACAGACTTATGTAGCGTTAAGTCGTTGTAAAAGTCTTGAAGGGTTGGTGTTGAAAAGTAAAATAAACTCTGACCAGATAATAAGTGATAGTAATGTCATTTCTTTTAATGAAGAGAATGAAAAAAATCAGCCTAATGAAAATATTCTTAATACATCAAAGTCTGAATATCAGTTAAATCTTATTTCAGAAATATTTGATTTTTATAAGTTTTTATACCCCGTAAATAAACTTTTAGATATCTATTATAAAAATAGAGGTATTATATATGGAAATATAGAAGCTCCTTTAAATTCTATAAAAGATGAAGTTACTAACTTATTGAAAATTGCTAATGGGTTTAAAAGTCAACTAGTTTCTATCCCATATAAAGAAATGTTACCTCAGAATAAATTAGAGATTCAAGAGAGGTTCCAAAAAGCTATTCAGTATTATGATACTCAAACTGAAACTAATATTATCCTACCCTATAAAGAATTCAGGTTTATAACAGATAATAAAGCAGTCGAAAAAGATATTACCAAACAGTTAGATACAATTGAAGAACTTATAGCAACAAAACAGCTATACTTTTCAAAACTAAAAAACGGTTTTGATGTCAATACCTTTTTAGAAGCAAGAGCTAAAGCTGTCTTTTTCGCAAAAGAAAAGTCAAAAAAACCAAGAAAAACGATTCTTGATGGAACTATTAATATCGAACTCTCTGAACTACTTAGAGAATTAAGAAATCAGATTGCTCAAGATAAAGATTTAATCCATTATCAAATATTTACTCAAAAGGCACTTTATGAAATGTGTGAAACACTTCCAACCAACAAAAAAGAACTTTTAGGAGTCAATGGTTTTGGGAAAACAAGAGTAGAAAAATACGGTTCAGAAATTATCAAAGTTATTCGAGAATACTGCGATGAAAATAACATAGAGACCTCAAAAGATATTGAGCTATTTGAAATAGCTACACCAAAACGTAAAAAAGGAGATACAAAACGACTATCCTTGGAACTGTTTAAAAATGGTAAATCACCTGAGCAAATTGCTTTTGAACGTGAACTAAATATTAATACCGTAATTGGTCATTTAGCTAGTTTTATAGCTTTAGGAGAAGTTAAGATTACAGACTTAATTTCTGAAAAGCACTACAAAGAACTCAAAGAGATTATACCTAAGTATAAATTCGATAATCTTTCAGACTTAAAACATCAAATTGATAACAAGTATACATATGGAGAGTTGAGACTCGTTTTAGATGATATTTCAAAAAAATAAAAATAAACACAAAAGGCTTCAAATAATTTTGAAGCCTTTTGTGTTTATTGAAATAATACTTATTATCCTCTTAAGACACCTCTAGAGATTACAATTTTTTGAATTTCAGAAGTACCTTCATATATCTGTGTAATCTTAGCATCACGCATCAAGCGTTCTACATGGTATTCTTTTACAAAACCATTACCTCCATGTATTTGAACAGCTTCAACAGTTTGTTCCATAGCAACCTTACTTGCGTATAGTTTTGCCACAGCGCTAGACATGTCGTAATTATTACCCTGATCCTTATCCCAAGCAGATTTCATTACTAACATTCGTGCAGCTTCAATCTCTGTGTACATATCTGCTAATTTAAAAGCAATCGCTTGATGATTGCATATCTCTGTACCAAATGCTTTACGCTCTTTAGAATATTTTAAAGCCAATTCATAAGCACCAGATGCAATGCCTAAAGCTTGAGCAGCAATACCAATACGTCCACCAGATAAAGTTTTCATAGCAAACTTAAAACCAAATCCATCTTCACCAATTCTATTTTCTTTTGGTACTTTTACATCATTAAATTGCAAAGTATGCGTATCACTACCGCGGATACCTAACTTATCTTCTTTTGGACCAATTTCAAAACCAGGCATTCCTTTTTCAATAATAAAAGCATTAATTCCTCTGTGACCTTTTTCTCTATCAGTTTGAGCAATCACTAAATAAACGTCAGAACGTCCACCATTTGTAATCCAGTTTTTTGTTCCGTTTAAAATGTAATGGTCACCTTGATCAATCGCTGTTGTAGCTTGAGATGTTGCGTCACTACCAGCTTCTGGCTCACTTAAACAAAATGCACCAATTTGCTCACCAGTAGCTAATTTGGTTAAATATTTTTGTTTTTGTGCTTCTGTACCATAAGACTCAAGACCATAACAAACTAATGAGTTGTTTACCGAAACCATTACAGA
>CAJQQC010000001.1 GCA_905480385.1 uncultured Winogradskyella sp. | reverse complement strand
ACTAAAATACAATTAGCGATTTTTGGATGGAGGTTGTATGTGACTAAAAATGCATTGGATTAAGATCTGTTGAACACCCCAAATTTTTCTTTTTTAGCTTGCTGACAAAAATGTATTTTCAAATGAAATTGTAAGATGATTCTTTTTAAGAAAATCTAAAACAGAAAATATACTTTTAAACAGTGTATATCTCTTTACTGGTTGTTGTTTCAGTTCTTTTTTAAGGTTTAGAATGACGTCTTTACTATTAAAAACTAAAGATATCACCTCATTTACATTTAAGTTTTCACTATTAACAGAATTTGAATCAATGAAACCTAAATAATCTAAATTGTAGTTACTATACATAAAACGAGCCCCAGCTCTTTTTGAGGTCTCAAGAGAACTTTTCTTTTTAATTTCAATTAGCTCAACACCCTTCAAGCTATCTCTAATTTCTTTTAATTTTTTTAATGTACCATCTGTACTTTTGTTATCTACCAAGCATACCACCACATCTCCTAAAAACCTTAAGTTTTTTGAAATAGCTTCAACATCTATTTCGTCTACATTGTTTCTAAAAATTACTATAATTCCGATTTTCATTTTGCTATAAGTTGTTATATTATTTCCAATTTAAGTTCTGCATTATATGTCATACTTTATTATTTATTTAAGTACAACAATACTATTTAAGCCAACTGAAAAACTATTTTTACTGAGTCTTTTATTAATAATTTAGAGCTAGATGTGTGTGTGTGGCCATCTTTTTAAGTGTTGAGTTCTAGATTAGTAATACATCATAAAAATCGCTAAGTAAATTTACCTTGTCTTAAGGATTTTTTTTTGATTATTCGTTTGATTATCAATATATAACGTCAGAAATCGTTTTGATGTCGACGAATGGTTTTATATTAGATTTAGACGCATCATTAATTCTGGTCTATTTAATCGACTTACAGTAGTAACATCTTTTTTGATAAAAACACTGTTATCCTCTATATCAATTATTTTATCTATGTTAATAATAAATGAGTGGTGTACTTTAAGGAATAAGCTATCTGTTAATTTTTTCTCGATTTTATTTTAGTGTAGAATGTACTGTGTAATTTTTGTCTTCTATTTTTACATGAATATAATCACCTTTTGCTTCAACCAAAAATATACTGATTTTGATCAAATTATTATATAATAAAAAAACCTTCATTAACACTATTAATTGGAGGGTTTTATACTGCTCCCGTTTAATTGTTATCCGTTTATATTTGAGTCTACTGATTATTGTCAGTAGAAATTTTTAGGTTTATAATGAGTGAAAGTAATACTAGAACAAAAAAAGAGACTTTCTAATTAGAAAGCCTCTTTAAGTTGAGTATAAGTTTTATAGGATTAATCTACCAGTACTTTTTTAGATACCGAACCGCTTACAGTATTTAATTTAATGATATATGGTCCAGAACTTAAGTTCCCAACATTGTATTCTGTGAAATTTCCAGTTTTAATATCTTCAATAGCAACAACATGCTGTCCAAGAATATTAAATATTTGAATGTCTTTTACTTCTAATCCATGAGGATTAATAAGTACAACTTTATCTGTAGAGTTAGAGTAACGAACATCTAGTTTTTCTTCGTTTATGATGTCGTCATCAATGCTTAAACTTTGACTCTGGTCCTTAAACACGATTTCGAAGCGACTGTCATAATAGCCAGCATTTAAGAAAATTTCATAATCACCTTCTTTAAGATCATGATAAAAATCTAATTCTTTATCATGTAAGTATATTTCTTGTTCAGTATCTATGTTTACGAGTTCGTCTATTTTTATGGTGTTATTTCCATCTTCTGATGTGTAAATGATTAATGGGTAACTTGTATCTTCATTCATATTGTCTGAAGCTTGTATAACATAAAAATTGTTATCAATTTTCCAAAACATATCATCTTCTAGATATTCGTACGTTGTACCATCATATCCCCAATCTACATCTGGTGTTGTATTTTCATCGATAGTTAGTAATAGTTGTCTATGATAATTACCGACAGAATCAAAACCAAGTTTAATCTTTTTTCTTAGGTCATTATTATCAGTTACATCGTTTGATGTAACAGTAGAAGCATTACTTCTAAAGAATACACCATTAGATGTTGATTCTTTTTTGAAAACACGCTGTCCATTATTAAAGTTTATTGTACCACCATTTGCAGCTACCACAAAGAAACCTTGACCTACAGGAATATATCTTCCAGGTATTTTGGTTGGTGTACCACCACTTCCTACATCTGGGTCGTTTGTACCGACTAGACTAAACGGAGCTGCAAGACCACCTGAAAGGTTATACGTCCCATAGCCACCTTGGTAATTAGCAAGTATATGGTCATTACCACCCCAATGTTCCCAGAAATATAAGGTACCACTGGTGGTTGCATCTGCTTCAGGTGTTACCTCATCTTCGTAATACAATGTTGGTCCATTATCAATTATAAACTGTCTAGCGTCTATTGCAGAAGCATATGGGTTACCTACTAAATAATCATTGTATTGACTTATCTCTAAGTTAACATCGGCATTATTAGGCTTTCCTAAAAATGTATAATTTTGTTCTAGACCAACTGCATCAGTACCTTTCATTGTAAACCCTTCGCCGGCATATATATCAATTGTTTGTCTTACATGTTCCCATTCGGAGTAGTCTCCATCAGTATTATTAGCAAATTTCCAAATCCAGTAATCTGCAACAGTTACTGGGCTTGTATTATCACCATCGTAACCAGTAGATGTAAAGTTCACAGCAGAAGCACCATCTCTAAAGATATCTGTAACTCTGTAAGAGTATCTGTTTGTGTTTGTAGGATTTAAAGCGTCAGTACTCATGCCTATTGCTCCAACAGGTGATCCCCAATAGTTGTACCTGTATTTATTTGAAGTTCCTTGTTGGTCTTTTTCTAGCTGACCAGATGGGCCTAAAATTAAATCACTATCTGTAGTCTGAATTAATTGTGACTCACCTTCAAGATCCATTTTACCATTCATTTC